>JAFWMI010000223.1 GCA_017513965.1 Atopobiaceae bacterium | reverse complement strand
TGAGCTATGCCTCTGCATACATTAATGGGAGCACCAACATTGATGTGCGAAGTGATGTGCTTACGCCGAATCTACAGGTTACAGATGCAGCGGGTACGCTTTTGGTCAAGGGCGCGGACTACGTGCTGGTGTACTACGATGCCGAAGGACAGGAGCTTGCGAGTGCCCCGACCATTGAGGGTACCTTCTATGTGGCGGCTCGTGCCATTGGTGGTACGTACTCTGGCGAGACGGACAAATGCGAGTTTTCGATATGCGACACGTATGACATTGGCTCCGGCATTTGGGATGCATATTTTGAGAACGACAACGAATTCCCTTGCTCCACCGATGGGCTGAGCCTTCCCAACCCCACAATCAGTCGGTGGGATAGCGATGAACAGCAAACCATTGCGCTCACACCTGGTGTCGACTTTGAGTTCGTGGGCTACGAAGGTGACGAGACACCCTACTATCCGGGCTACTATTACGCAGCTTATGAGGGTCGGGGTGATTATCACGGTAGACGAACGATAGGGTTCTACCTGGAGGCTGACGAACAGGACCTTACCTTTGCCCAGCTGCTACTGTCTGAGGATGTTTATGACTGGACTGGTACGCCGGTAGTTTTGAACTTGGATGGTCTCTATGCGAACGGGGATTATATAGATAGTGAATGCTATTCGCTGGTGTACTACGATGCCAACGGGCAGAAGCTAGCTAGTGCACCGACTGAGGCGGGTACCTATTACGCAACAGCGCGTGCCACAGGCGACGAGTATCGTGGGGAGACAGCTCGCGTCGAGTTCCGCATTTGTGCGCCGAATGACATCGGCAGCGACAATAACTGGTACGCTCAATTTACGAGCAGCTCCTATTTGCCGTATACCGGACAGCCGATTGAGCTTCCGTTGTTAAGAATGGAGCGTTACCTCGAAGATGACGACGAGTACCTAACACTCACATATGGACAGGATTATAGGCTTGATCACATTGAGGACGCGGATGGCAACACTGTTTCGGCGGCTATAGAAAAAGGCGCGTATTACGCCGTGTACGAGGGCATAAACGACTACACCGGCATCCGTCGTGTGAGGTTCCAGGTGGTTGACAGTCACGACTTGTCCTACGCGAAGCTTTCGCTTGAGTCTGATGAAGTCGTGCTCGTTAACGGTATTGCCGCGCCTAGGGTCACTGTTACCGATGCTTCGGGCAAAGAGCTCGTTCCGCTAAGGGATTACGTGGTGAGGTACTGCACGTATGAGTATGACGATAATGGAAATGAGCAAAGAATCGATTTGCCCGGGGCGCCAACGGAGCCGGGAGATTACTACGTATATGCTGTAGCGATTTCGGGCAGCGGCTACGACGGCAGCACACACAGCCAACCATTTGAGGTGTACGATCCAAACGACATCTCCTCTTGTTGGAACGCAGAATTGCTGGATGATAGCGAACTCATATATACGGGCGAGCAGCTCGAAGTGCCGGCATTGCGTGTGTATCGCTACGATGAGAATGACCAGCTCATTGAGCTTATTCAGGGCCGGGACTTTGAACTCGACCACGTGGAGAATGGCGATAATGAGACGATTGATACGACCGTCGCGCTCTCCACGCCTGGTGAGTATTACTTTGTGTACAAAGGCATGAATCCGTACTTCGGCAATCGTCGTGTATGGCTTGAGGTAATTAATGGTTTAGCCATTGAAACGAGTATCTTCCGCAATACCGAAATTGAATCTATTGCGTGGACGGGCCAGCCCATTGGGCAGCCAAGTATCGACCTGTATCAATGCGATGAAGATGGCTACTACACGCAGCTTGTGCCGGGTGAGCACTTCTCGTTTGATCATTACGAGACTGAGGATTACGAAGTCATTGATTCGGTGGTCGATCCTGGAGATTATTACGCGGTGTATAAGGGCGAAGAGCCCTACACGGGTATGCGCTACGTAGAGTTTGAGGTCGAAAAAGAAGTCGCTATTGACGAGTACGATTTGCAGAACGGTGAATGGTCTTGCGCTTTTGCGAACAACAAACCAATTGAGTGGACGGGAGAGGATTTTGTGCTGCCTGCCCTCGAGCCGCTTGTATTCCGCTTTGATGACGATGGGTACCGCATCAACCTTACGGAAGGTGAGGACTTCGCGCTGAGTTTCTACAAGGACGAAGAAGGGAATAGGCTGGAGGCAGCACCCACAAAAACTGGCACATACTCTGCCGTGTACGAGGGGAAAGCACCCTACAAGGGTTACCTTGAGTGCGATTTTGTGATTCTTGATTCCCATGACCTTGCCGAAGGGTACTTAAGCCTGGCAAACGATGAGTTCGTAGTTTCGGATGCTCCGGTGGTTCTTACAGCCACGGTATATGACTATAACGACAACGAGCTACGGGAAGGCGTCGATTACAAACTAGTGTACATGGATGAGAATTACGTAGAGCTCGAAGCGGTACCTTCTGCGAAGGGTGACTACTACGTGTACGCAAAGGCCATCGGCGGCGGATATTCGGGCGAGACTTCAAGAGTGCAGTTTAGTATTGTGGATTCCTCTGGGTCAACCGACCCCGTCGAGCCTGTCGTCGTTGGTCCCATAACCATGGAGCTAAGTACCGAACACGACGTTGAAGTAGGTAAGAACGGATACTGGATTGGCGTGTTTACGGCAATCGAGGCCGGGACGTATGAGTTCTCGAGCACGGGAAACGAAGACACATACGGGTATCTGTATGCGGATGCAGCCCTCACCGATAAAATCGCTAGCGACGATGACGACGGAGAATCAAGCAACTTTAGTATTACAAAGCGTCTCTCTGCCGGGCAGACGGTTTATCTAAAGGTACGTGAGTATGGCGATGAGGCCATGAGCTGCGGAGTGAGCGTGCAGAAATGTGACGAGCATGATCTGAGCTTGGCGGATGCAGAGCTTGATTGGTCTGCGGTTGAGGCCGGAGATGCATCTGCTCCACGGCTCAAAGTAACCGACGCTGCAGGAACGGTGCTTGCTGCAGATGACTATGAGCTTTTGTACGCGCAATACGTGCACGGGATAGACGGATACAAGCGCGTTGGCGGAACGCCCTCCAATCCTGGCGAGTATAAAGTGTACGCACGCGCCAAGGCAAGTGGCCCATATACTGGTAAAACTATAGCGTGCTACTTTGTTCTTCCCGATCCGTTTGACCTTGCTGACGCAGAAATGACCTTGGCCAAGTCTACGTTTGTGGCAACGGGAGACCCAATAACGCCCGACGTGACAGTGAAGAGTTCCAGCGGCCAGTTGCTTGAGGTGGGTAGAGACTACGAGCTTGCATACTTCACGAGTTATTATGGGCATTACGAAAGATTGCGAGAGGCGCCTACGGAGCCAGGGTCTTACTGGGTGACCGTGATAGCGAAGAAAGACAGCTCGTATACCGGAGAGTGTTCAGGATACTTCCAAATTGTTGACCCCACGAATATCTTGGGTGCTTCAGTTGAGATGGAGCAAAACACGTACGTGTATGACGGGTCAGCTAAAACACCCGTTACCGCATTGACTATGGACGGTAGAACGCTCGTTGAGGGCACCGACTATGAAGTGACATATCTCCACAACATCAATGCGGGCTATGGCTACGCCAGAATTGAGGGCAAAGGGAGCTATGGCGGCATAACTGGAAGAGAGTTCTACATTGCACCAGCTGCGATAACCAGCGTTTCTGGCGCCCAGGTTGCAACGTATTCTGGCAGTGCCGTTGAGCAGGACAAGAGTAACCTCACGGTGCAGGCGGGCAATCTTACGCTTGGTGCAGACGATTACACGCTGAGCTATGCCAACAACACCAACGCCGGTACTGCGACGCTTACCGTCACGGGCAAAGGCAACTATACGGGTTCAGTGGAGACCACGTTTGCCATCAGCCCGGCCACCATTACGAGCGTTGAGGTGGTGGCGGGTGCAGAGGGCTTCACGTTCACAGGTGAGGAGATTAGGCCCGAGCTCAAGGTTATGGCCGGTGACTTGACGCTTGCCGCGATAGACTACGATGCGGTATATGCCAACAACGTGAGCATGGGCGAGGCTTCGGTTACCGTTACCGGCAAGGGGAACTTTACCGGCAATGCGACCACGACGTTCCAGATTGCCGAAGCCAGCTTTGCTGGGGCCATGGTGAGCGCAGCCGACCAAGTATACACGGGACAAGCACTCGAACCGCCGGTTACCGTAACGCTCGGAGGCAAGACGCTTATTGAGGGCAAGGACTATAGCGTTTCCTTCCAAAACAACACCAACGCTGGCGAGGCACAAATCGTGGCTACGGGTATGGGTGACTATTCTGGTTCTGCCACGGGCACATTCCAAATCGAGCAGGCGAATCTTTCAGGCGCGCAGGTGGTGCCCGCACGGCAGACGTACACGGGCGAGGCGCTTGAGCCTGCGGTTACCGTGACCCTCGACGGGCGAGCGCTCGCAGAGGGTGACTTTACGGCGACGTATTCCAACAACACCAACGCTGGTACGGGTTCCGTTGCCATTCAGGGCAAGGGTAACTACAAGGGCAGCGCGAGCGGTGAGTTCACCATTGACCCGCGCGCGATTACGAGCGTGGATGGAGCGGCGACCGTTCAGTACACGGGCCATCAGATCTCGCCGCAGTTCACCGTTGTGGCGGATGGCGTTACGCTGAGTGCCAGCGACTACGGCGTTACCTACGAAGGCGACCTGGTGGAGCTTGGTGAAGTCGTTGCAACCATAACCGCCAAGGGCAACTTCACGGGCGAGCTCACCTATCGGTTCTCGATCGTGGACGAGCCGGCAGATCCCAACGACCCGAACTCCGTTGCCGGTAAACTGAGCGGCGAGCTTGCCGCTGCGCAGCAGGCTGCGGACGATGCTGCTGCAGATGTGGCGGACAAGCAGCAGAAATACGATGCGGCCAAGGCCGCCTATGACGAGGCCAAGGCAGCGGCGGAGTCCGATGAGCAATACGCGAGCCTGCAGGCTGCTAAGGAAGCCGCCCAGCTTGAACTCGATGAAGCTATAGCCAATCGCGACGCAAAGCAGCAGGCACTCGATGATGCCCAAGCGGCTGTTACAGAGAACAACGAAGCGATAACGCAGGCGCAGACGACGCTCGTAACCAAGCAAACTGCGGCTACGCAAGCGGCAAGCGATTACGAGGCAGCCCTGACGGCCGAGCAAGCCAAGAAGGGCGTCCGCGACGCAGCCCAAGCAGATGTGAACACCAAGCAAGCGGCTGTGGATGCCGCAGAGGCAGCGGCTGCCGTCGAAGTGGCAAAGGGATCGATTGGGTTCTTCGATGCCAAGGGTTCAACAACTGCTTCTGGATACCTTACGGATACCACGTCCATGGGGTACTACTCGGGTGGCTCAGTTTCGTTTGCCAGCCTAACTAACGTAGGGGCCGCGACTGATGCCACGGCACTCGCCAATATGCTTGAGGCCATTGATTGGATTGAGTATTGCAACAACACATACCGTGTTCCCAACGGCCTAGCGCCGCTCAAGATCAGCGACAACATGATGGCCAGCGCTCAGCGTAATGCGAACTTCTCCACCTATAGATACACGCATGCTCTAGACGAAAATGGCTATATGAATATGGCAGAGGATGGTGATGGGGGCTCAGGCGAAAACCTCTATAGAACGCGCATTGGTAAAGAGGCCGCCTATCGTGGCTGGTACGACGCGGAGAAGGAGACGTGGGATGCCGCAGTGGCGGCAGATCCATCGCTTGTTAAATATGTTGGCGACGGCTATCAGCTGATGCAGGATAATCCTACCCTGTACTTCCAGGTTGGTCACTACTTCAACATTGCCGATCCGTCTTATAACGTTACGGGAATTGGTCTCAATAGCACGTCAAATGGCGCTGCCATACAGCAGTTTGCCGAGGCGGGGAGCTCGTCAAGTATGGGTGGGACGTATACCGTTGACGAGTATCGTCAGCGCTTCCTTGCTTACTACAATGCCATAGCGGGCGACGATGTTGCTGCCAATGAGAAGGCCGCCCTTGCCGATGCCCAGGCGGCGCTCGACGATGCTCAGGCGGACTATAAGGCGGCACAGGCGAACACTGCCCAGAAGAAGCAGGCGAAGGACGACGCCGATGCCGAGGTGACGACTGCTCAGGCGGCGCTCGATGCGCTTGAGGGTCAGAGCCAGAGCCTCGCTGCCGCCGTTACCAATGCGCAGAACGACCTGCAGGCAGCCGAAACAGTTGTTACAAACAAACAGGATGCGTACGACACTGCCGAAGCAGCGCTCACTAGCTATGCTGCCGAAACGACGGCAAACCTTAACAGACTCAAGGGCGAGATGGACGCCGCCGAGACGGCGCTTAACGCTGCCAAAGCTACACAGGCTGCGGCCGACGAAGCACTCGCGGCAGTGCAGGCAACCTTTACGCAGGCGCACACAATAACCGATGACAACGTGCAGATAACGGGCATCAACGACTTCACGTATACGGGCACGGCTCGGAAGCAATCGGGCCTATCGGTATTGTTCAGGATGACCGTGGGCGATAAGACCGAGACCTATCAGCTCGTCGAGGACACGGACTACGCCATTGGGTATTCGGGGGATGCCACGAATGTCGGCACCGTTACGATGACCATCGCTGGCAAGGGTGACTACTCAGGTGCGGTTGTGCGTACCTATGGCATTACGCCCGCGACCATCACTTCGGTCGATGCGGCTGACACAACGTTCACTGGCTCCGCCCTCGGTACTACCCTCGTGGTAAAGGCTGGCGACCTTACGCTCGAGCCGAGCGATTACGACGTCGTCTACGATAAGAACACCAACGCAGGAACGGCAACGGTTACCGTAACGGGCAAGGGTAACTTCCAAGGATCGAAGACCACCGAGTTTCTCATCGCGCAAGCAGACGTCTCGGCTGCTCAGGTATCTGCACCCAACCAGGCTTACACAGGCAATGCGCTTGAGCCAGAAGTGACGGTTAAGCTCGGCGAGAAGACGCTCGTAGCTGGCGATGACTACGATGTCGTATACAAGGGCAACACCAACGCCGGAACCGCGACCATCACCGTAACGGGCAAGGGCAACTATGTTGGGACTGCTACGGGTTCGTTCACCATTGCGTCCGCGAGCATCAAAGATGCCCAGGTTGTGGCTGCTGACCAGGCTTATACGGGCAGGGAGGTCACGTCCCAACCGACGGTGACCCTGGGCGAAAAGACGCTCGTGGCTGGTACCGACTATGAGGTTGCGTTTGCCAATAACACCAACGCCGGGACGGCAACGGTTACTGTAACCGGCAAGGGCAACTACGCGGGCAGCGCCACTGGCACCTTCCAAATCGCACGCAAAGACATTGCGGGTGCCACGGTCACTGTTCTTACGGCAACCTACACGGGCGAAGAACTTAAGCCGGAGGTAACGGTTACCTTGGAGGGCAAGGCGCTCGCGACGGGTACCGACTATGAGGTTGCGTACGCGAACAACACCAACGCCGGAACCGCAAATGTTACCGTTACCGGCAAGGGCAACTACACGGGCACCGTAACGAGCTCGTTCACGATTAACGCGGCGAGCATTGCCAACGCCGAGGTAACTGTCGCAAGCCAACCTTATACGGGCAAAGCGCTTGAGCCCAAGGTGACGGTCAAGCTCGGTAGCAAGGTAATCCCGACGAGTGAGTACGAGGTCTCGTGGAGCGAAGAGCTTGTCAATATGGGTACTCACACCATTACGGTGAGGGGCCTGGGCAAGAACCTCACGGGTACCAAGAATGTCGATTTCGTCATAACCAAGGCGCTGTCCTCCATCTCCATCGAGGATCAGACGAAGACCTACACCGGCAAGGCCGTAGTCTACGATGCCAAGCCGACCACGTCTGGCTCACTGGGCGAAGTCACCTATGCGTACTTCCACGACGAGCAGTGCCTCATGCCGGTTGACGCGGCCTACGTAAAGAATGCCGGTACGTACTACGTGCGCGCTACGCTTGCTGGCGACAGCAACCACGAAGGTGCCGAGAGCAACGTGGCCAAGCTCACCATCGCGCCTGCGACCATTGCAGGGGCGGCGATTTCTAGCGTTGCGAACAAGACCTACAACGGCAAGGCACAGACGCAGAACCCCGTGGTCAAGCTCGGCGCGACGACGCTCAAGGCGGGCACCGACTACACCATCTCGTACAAGAACAACATCAACGCCGGCAGGGCGACGCTCACCGTGACGGGCAAGGGTAACTACACGGGTGCCAAGACCGCGACCTTCGTAATTGCCAAGGCGGCTAACCCCATGGTCGCTACGGCCAAGAAGGTCACGCTCAAGGCGTCCACGCTCAAGAAGAAGGCGCAGAAGGTCAAGGCGAACAAGGCCATGACGATCGTAAATAACCAGGGCGCGATCTCCTATAAGCTCGTGGGCGTTGCCAAGAAGAAGTTCAAGAAGTACTTCACGGTGGCGCAGAATGGCAAGATCACGGTGAAGAAGAAGCTCAAGAAAGGCACCTACAAGGTGAAGATCAACGTGACTGCTGCTGGCAACGCCAACTACAACGCGCTGACCAAACTCGTCACCGTAACGGTGAAGGTGAAGTAGTACAAGACAACATAGGATGGAAGGGACGGCCCCTGCTCGCGATTCTGCGGCGGGGGCCGTCCCCGTCTCTCAGTATTGTTGTCTTGCCCGATGGGGTTGTGTCCGGGTTACTGCTTTGCGTGTTGGTTGTCGTCATGCGTGTATACTGTATACACAACAATGGGAGGTGCAAAATGGCGACGGCAGTAGTTTCCGCACGAGTCAACCAGGCTACAAAAGCGCAAGCGAGCCTCATCGCTCAATCGGCTGGAACCAATTTGGGCGAGGTCATAAAGCAGGTGCTCGAAGAGATGGTTCGTACACGAAGCGTTCCTCTCTCAAGTGAAGCCCAACAGACTCGCGATAGGCAAAAAGAGCGGTTCCACGCGTTCATGGCATGGCGCTCTGAGCTGCCGGATTGTCCTGAGCTTGCAAACATGACGGATGAGCAATTGCGCGAAATGTTGGTGGCGCGCTATGTATAGGCTGTTGCTCGACACAAATGTGTTACTGGACGCGATGGAGCCGGGGCGTCCAGAGTCGGACGAAGCATGCAAGGTGCTTGAGCGTTGCAATGGTGCCGGTGACATGGGTATGGCCTGTGCCATGTCACTAAAGGATGTGTACTACGTGCTCTGCAAGCTGCGCGGAGAGGCCTTGGCGCGCGAAGGCGTTCGCATGCTGATGGGGCTCGTTGTTGTGGCTCCAACTGGTGCGGAAGAGGCAGATTTGGCCATGCATTCAAATGAGCCAGACTTCGAGGACGGTCTTGTTCGCGCTACTGCCGAGCTTAACGACGTGGATTTTATTATTACGCGCGATCGGTCGGCTTTTGCCAACACCAAGGTTCGCAGCGTGAGCGCGGCTCAATACCTCAAAATCGTGGGGGACGAATTGCATACGAGCTAGCCGCACGCATGCCGAGTGGGCTACAATGCTGTACCGTTAGTCGCTGCACAACCTTCGTCATTGGGAGGGCCTTATGGCACAGAGCAAGACCCCGTTCTACG
Source organism: Atopobiaceae bacterium (assembly GCA_017513965.1). Lineage (GTDB taxonomy): Bacteria > Actinomycetota > Coriobacteriia > Coriobacteriales > Atopobiaceae > RUG440. The sequence goes on along the minus strand of JAFWMI010000223.1, from coordinate 22,154 downwards.
TCACTACCCCCATCTATTACGTAAACGCCGCACCGCATTTGGGAACGGCGTACTGCACCATCCTCTGTGATGTTCAGGCACGTTTTCGTCGTGCCATGGGGCAGGACGTAAAGTTCCTCACCGGCCTCGATGAGCATGGTGAGAAGGTCCAGCTGGCGGCCGAGGACCACGGCATGACGCCGCAGGAATGGTGCGACAGCCTCGCGCCTGCCTTCCATGACATTTGGGAGACGCTCGAGATCTCCAACGACGACTTTATCCGTACCACGCAGCCGCGTCAGATTCAGGCGGTGCAGCACCTGTGGAACCGCATGAAGGACGCGGGCTACATTTACAAGGACTCCTACGACGGATGGTATTGCGTGCATGAGGAGACCTACTACACCGAGACGCAGGTGGCCAAGTCCGACGAGGAGCATGGCGTTGAGGGCCAGCACCTGTGCCCCGAGTGCCAGCGTGAGCTGCAGCGCGTGAAGGAGGAGAGCTGGTTCTTCAAGCTCTCTGCGTTCCAGGATCGCCTGCTCAAGCTCTACGACGAGCATCCCGACTTCGTGATGCCCGCATTCCGTATGAATGAGGTGCGGAGCTTTGTGGAGAGCGGTCTTCGCGACATCTCGGTGAGCCGTACGAGCTTTGACTGGGGCATTCCGGTGCCGTTTGACGACAAGCACGTTACCTACGTATGGTTTGACGCCCTGCTCAACTATGCAACTGCGGTCGGCTTTGGAAACCCCGAGATGGCCGAGGAATATGCGCGTCGTTGGCCTGCCCAGTACCACGTAGTTGGCAAGGACATCATCCGCTTCCACTGCGTCATTTGGCCGGCCATGCTCATGGCCATTGGCGAGGCGCTGCCCGAGCACGTGTTTGCCCATGGCTTCCTCATGGTAAAGAACGAGGAGACTGGCAAGGGCGAGAAGATGTCGAAGAGCCGTGGCAACGCCATCGCGCCGCAGGACGTAATCGATTTGCTTGGCGTGGAAGGCTACCGCTACTACTTCATGACCGACTGCGTGCCTGGTGAGGACGGCGCCATCTCGTTCAGCCGTATGGAGCAGGTGTACAATGCCGACCTTGCCAACAGCTGGGGCAACTTGGTGAGCCGCTCGCTCAACATGAGCGCCAAGTACTTCGATGGCAAGACGCCCGTGTTGCCCGAGGACTGGGCCAATCGTGCCAATCCGCTCAAGGAGATTGCCGACGGCCTCGTCGACCGCTACGTTACCGCGATGAGCGTGTTTGACTACGTGGGCGCCAAGGATGCCGTGATGGAGCTCGTCCACGCCGCGAACCACTACATTGAGGACTCGGCTCCGTGGGCCGTTGCAAAGGACCCCGCCCGCGCCGAGGAGCTCGAGCAGATCATAACCAACCTGCTTGAGTCCATTCGCATTTGCGCGCACCTGTTCTCACCGTTTATGCCTTCGACGTCCGCCGAGGTGCTCCGCCGTATGTCGCTTGAGGAAGAGGCGAACTGCACCGACCTTGTCGCCGCGTGCGAGTGGGGTGGCCTCGCGAGTGCCGTGCCCGTAACCAAGGGCGACGCGCTCTTCCCGCGCCTTGCAAGCAAGAAGTAACATGCCGTACTCCTGGTTAGCGAATTCGCGAGAGACCCGTGCCGTGCTCGATCGGCACGGGCTCTTGCTCAAGCATAAACTTGGCCAGAACTTCCTCGTGCAGGACCACGTCATTCAGGGCATCTTGGAGCTCGCCGAGTTGCAAGAGGATGACGTGGTATACGAGATTGGGCCAGGCATTGGCACGCTTACCGTTGCCATGCTGCCGCGCGTGCGGCGCGTGGTGGCTGTGGAGGCTGATCGAACGCTTCCGCCGGTCCTTGCCGAAACATGCGCGCGCGATGGTGAGCGCCTGTCACTCATACCAGGGGACGCATTGCGCGTGGCGCCCAAGACGCTTGTGGAGGCGGCTGGCACGGAGCCGACCAAGCTCGTCTCGAACCTGCCGTATCAGGTGGCCGCGACGGTTATTCTGGATGCGCTCGAGCACATGCCGTCAATTCGTCGACTCGTGGTTATGGTGCAAGCAGAGGTGGCGGATCGCATTGCGGCAAAGCCGGGGAGCAAGGCATATGGTGCATATACGGCAAAGCTTGCTCTCTACGGGCGGGTGACGGGGCGCTTTGAGGTTGGTCCAGGAAACTTTATGCCGCCTCCCCATGTGAACTCTGCCGTGGTGCGCATTGATCGTCGGGACGACGTGCCAAACGACGCGACGGAAGTTGCGCAGGTAATCGATGCGGCATTTGCTCAGCGACGCAAGACGATTCGCAACTCAATGAGTGCGCGTGGATACGAAAAAGACGTGCTCGACGCAGCGTTTGCGGCTGCTGGCATTGACCCTCGCACTCGTGCCGAGTCGCTAGCACCCGAGGAATTCGTACGGCTGATGCAGGAGCTCCAGCGCACGTGTTTCGATTCGAGCAGCAAGTCGTAAAAAAGAGGTCGATACGGTCTACCAAAAATGAGAATATAGTTTCCAACATTGCGAGTGAGGGAAACAACGATGCATGAACGAGTGTTGCCTGACGACGGGTATCTGTTTCACACCAAAAAAGGCAAGCCGGTGGAGCTGCCCAAGTCGCTCGCGCCTTTGGCCGACACGCATGGGCATCTCACCTCGTTTCGCACGATGCGTCCTGAGGTGGCGCTTGCTCGAGCGGCGCTTGCGGGAGTGAGGCTTTTGGCAGTTCCCGTTGATCCCTCCGACGAGGTGCCCAACGTCCCCGAGTTTCTCTCGTGGTTTGGACAGGTGATCGATGGGGCGGGGCAGCTGCTGGACGCATGCGCGGCAAGGGGCACGGAGCCTCCCGTGCTGCTCGGTTGGGAAGATGCGCCTGCCTTGGTAGACAACGTGCACTTCCTTGCGGGCATACATCCGTATGGTGCAAAGAAGTACCTGGAGGACGCGTCGGTGCGCGAACGGCTCAAGCGCCTCCTTGCAAACGAGCGCTGCGTTGGCGTAGGCGAATTTGGCTTGGACTATGGTCCTTGGAACGAGCTGCCCGCAGACGTTCAAATTGAGGCCTTTCGCTCTCAGCTGCGCTTGGCGCATGAGCTGGGCATGCGCGTGGAGCTACATGTGCGCGACGCCAACGATGACTTCCAGGCCCATGCGCACTTGGATGCGCTCAGCGTGCTCGAGGAGGAGGGTGTGCCAGAAGCTGGGTGCGACCTGCACTGCTACACGAACAGCCCGGAAGTGATGGCTCCTTTTGTTGAACTGGGGTGTTACGTTGCCTTTGGAGGTGCGGCAACCTTTGCCAAAAGCGAAGAGATACGAAATGCCGTTGCGGTGTGTCCCGAGCACCTCATCCTTTCCGAGACCGACTGTCCATACATGGCGCCTGTGCCCATGCGAGGAAGCGAGTGTGAACCTGCCATGGTTGCGTTCTCTTCTGCTTGCATTGCGCGGAAGCGCGAGGAGCGTGGTGTGGCGACGCAACCCGAGACGTATAAGGCGTTTTGGCAGAATGCTCTCCGGTTCTTTGGGTTGGCATAATCCGTGGACGGCGGTATTGCTCGACTCGCGCGCGTAGCGGGAGAAGCGGCGTCCGAACTGCTGTGGCCAACGCGTTGCGTCTCCTGTGATATGCCCGGCGAGCTGTTATGCGAGGATTGCCGAGCAAGTCTCCCTTGGATTACGCAGCGGTGGGCTTGTCCGGTATGCGGTGCGCCGTTTGGATGGCTCACGTGTACGGCATGTGAGTGCGACTGGGAACCGCGTGCCTGCATTTGTGCCATGGGGTTTGAGCAGACGTCCTCACAGATGATTGCCTGTCTCAAAGACCGCAACGAGCTGCGGCTGGCTGCCATAAATGCCGCTGCGATGGCAACGGCGCTTGACGAGGCGTCCTCGTGGCCGGCAAGGGATGGCGCGGCCCGTTTTGATGCCACGGAAGTCGATGCGCTTTGCTTTGTGCCCGCCACCTCAGAGGCCTACGTGCGTCGTGGATTCGACCACATGGAACTGGTCTCGCGCGAGCTGTCAAATCTCATCGACGTACCGCTGTTTGACGTGTTGGAACGTAGCTCGCGTCAAGACCAGCGCGAGCTCGATCGCGATGGTCGCGCAAAGAACCTGCGGGGAACCATACGGGTGATAGAGGACGTGAGCCGTCTGAGCCTGCTCTTGGTTGATGATGTTGTTACAACAGGTGCCTCTATGCGTGAGGCAACCAGGGCGCTTCTTGCGCGCGGCGCGGCGCAAGTCACCTGTTGTTCCCTTGCACGCGTGTGGTGACGGATGGGTTTGCGCATTAAACGCCTTGTTCGCCGCACTCATGCTACAATCTATCCGTCTCATCCTGGGTCTGTGGTTGCGGGTGTATGCCCTAGTCCATGGCAGACGAGGCCAAAGGGATCCACGTAAGTCCGAACGTGGGCGTTCGGACGATCATGGCTCGTCCTAGAAGTAAGACGCACCGTCCGTTGTCCGAGGCGAGGTGCCTCGCGGGCGAGAGGGCTAGTAGTGGGGGTGCCTAAGTGCCCGAAGCAAACGTCCCTGTGCGCGAGTGTGGGGCCAAAGACCAGGTCAGCCGGGATGCGACGACTATATAGAGGGTGTTTGGGCGAAAGTGAGAGCCCCATGGGAAGAAGCATAACGCGGTTCGTTGAGCTGTGTGTAGTAGTGGTGCTCGGCGTAGTGCTGTCTGCGTGCGGTAACACGAGTTCACCGTCGGCAGAGCAGGTGTCCTCGGATGCGCAAAGTACCAATGCCAGCATGGCCATTGCGGGCCTGCATCAGGAGGGTGAGCTCTCGGTGGGCGTTAAGAGCTCGTCCCAGGCACCTCTTCTTATGGAGTCGGGTGGTGACATAGGTGGTATGGAGGTGGAGATAGCCTGCGCCATTGCAGACGAAATGGGTCTCCCCGTCTCGTTCCACTATGTTACTGATGTTGCGGATTCACTGGGCACTACCTGTGACTTTGTAATGGATGCGCCAAAGTCGTCCGACAAGTACAAAGTATTGGGCAAGGTGGGCGAGTCGGCGATTGCGCTCTTCCGCAAGGGCGAGCCGGGCGTGGTTACGGTGGAAGACCTCGAGAAGAAGTCCGTGGCGGTGCAGGATGGCTCAGCGGCACAGGTTTTGCTGCGAACCACGAGTTTGGATTGCACTGAGGTTCCCTACGACACGCTTGACAAGGCATTTAAGGCGGTGTCGACGGGCGCGGCAGATTACGTGCTATGCCATGCGATGTCTGGCGCCTATCTGGCAACGCGGCACGAGGGCATTTCGTTTGCCGGGACGATTAACGAGCCCACGTATACGGGGATTGCCATTGCCTTGGGCGACGGAGAAGTACAGAAGGCCGTCAAGGCTGCCTACAAGGCTATTGAGAACAACGGCGTTCTCAAAGAGATTCGACAGCATTGGCTGGGAAGCATGCCGCGCCTTACCGGCGATTCTCAGATTGCCAACATTCCCATGCGTCAAACCGATGGCGATGCTCCCGAGCTTACGTTTGAGGCCGAGATCGTGTCCACGGGAGCAATGGACGGGTCTAATGCTGGAGCCAATGCGGCGTCGTTCAGCCAAAATGGCGAGGCGCAGCAGACGCAACAGGATCAAGCGGCTCCACTCGAGCAAGAGTACGCACCTGTGCCGCAAACTCCTGTTTACTACCAACCGGTCAATGACTACTATGAGCCCGTCGAGCAAGCTCCCGCGGCGACGTATGAGGCACCCGCGCAGGAACAGCCCGTCGTGGACCAGTATCAGGACTCAGAGGCGTCTGCAGAGGGCAATCCTACCGAATCTTATGATACGCAGACCGATTTTGGTGACACGCAGGCCGTTTCGGAAGGCGCAACTGAGGAATATTAGGGTATGTAATGGACATGGGTATTTGCGGCGCAAGCCGCTACCATGGACGGGACGACCGACACGAGCAAGGAGGCTACGATGGTTGACATCAAGATCTCGGGGCGTAAGGTTGCCATCACCGACGCGTTGCGCGAGCTGGTGGAAACGAAGATCGGTGGTGCACTCAAGGTGTTCGACATCAAACCAATGTCGTGCGATGTCGTGCTGCGCGTAGATAAAAACCGCTCTAACCCCGATCGTCGTACCTGTGAGGTAACGGTATTTGTTCGCGATAACGTAGTGCGTGTGGTTGCCGCTGGCCAGGATCTTGAAGCGGCAATCGATGAGGCTGCCGACAAAGTGACGCGTCAGCTCCGCAAGTACAAGACGCGCATTGTGGACAAGCGTCAGCGTTCCAAGAGGCCCGAACCGGCCATTGAGCCTGTGGCCGACCTCTCCGATCTTATCAATCCCTCGGAGGACGAGGAAGACGATGAGTTGGTGCGAGAGAAGATCATTGAGCTCACGCCCATGACGATTGACGAGGCACTCGTGCAGATTGACCTGATTGGTCATGACTTCTACATGTTTGAAGATGCGCGCACCGGATTGACGAATGTGGTGTATCGTCGCAAGAATGGTGGTTATGGCGTAATCAAACCCAAGATCGAGGATGAGGATGAGTAGACACGCTAACGGCGAAGAGAGCAAGAACACGCAAGCGAACACAAAGCGCGCCCCCGACGACGTGGAGGTTTTGGGGCGCGCGTTTCATCAGCAACGACCCTGCAAACTTATTGTTGACTCCAGCGCCGACTATGCACCTGAGGTGTTGCAACGTCTTGGCGTGGAGATGATTCCCCTCACATATGTGACGCCAGAGGGGGAGAAGGAAGACGACCTGTGGCAAAGCATCGACCCACACGAGTTCTATGAGACGTTGAGGAAGGACCCCGACCGTCACTACACGACCTGTGCCGTAACGCCAGGCCGTTACGCGGAGGTCTTTGAGCGTGCTGCGGAGGAGGGACTGCCAACCATCTATCTTGGCCTTACCGGGGGGCTTTCCTCTTCCATCCAAAACGCGCAGCAGGCTGCAGAGTTGGTTCGAGCCAACCATCCGGGATTCGAGCTGTATGTGGTTGACACCAAATGTGCCTCTGCCGCATGTGAGCTGCTCGCCATTGAGGTGATGCGTCAGGCAACGCATGGCCTAACGGCGGCAGAGCTGTATGAATGGGCGTGCGAGGCCCGTTACTTCATTCATGGCTACTTTACGTTGGACAGCTTTTCCGCGTTGGCGGCAGGAGGGCGCATTCCACCCGCCGCTGCAACGGTAGGCGGAAAGCTGGACATAAAGCCGGAGCTGTCCTACGACACCAACGGCGCACTCTCGCTCTGCGGCATGTGCCGCGGTCGCAAGAAAGCGTTGCGAGCCATTATTCAGGACTTCCGAGAGAACTATACGCACGAGACTTCCCTGCCGCTCGCCATTGTGTCGAGCGACGCCGAGAAAGATGCCGACTGGCTTGAGCGCGAGGTGCGCAAGCAAGATGGTTGTGCCGACGTAAGCATTATTCGAAGCCAGGTCTCTCCCATCCTGGGAAGCCATGTTGGCCCGGGTATGGTTGCCTTGGTATTCTGGGGATCCGATCGTCGCGAGCGGCTATCGCTTACCGACAAGCTTGCACATAAGGTGCGTTCGAGGTCTCGCACAACGTATTAGGCCGGCTAAGGAGGGTCTTGAATGGGCGACGTGCGCAAAGTTGCGTTTTTGGGCACGGGTATTATGGGTTCGGCCATTGCGGGTCACTTGCTCGATGCGGGCTACGAACTCAGTGTGTACAACAGAACAAAGGAGAAGGCGGACGCCCTTGTTGCTCGGGGTGCGATGTGGGCAGACTCGGTGGCTGAGGCGGCCGAGGACGCCGATGTTGTGTTCACCATGCTCGGGTATCCCGAAGACGTTGAAAGCGTCTACCTTTCTTCGAGCGGTTTGGTGCGCGCGTGCAAAAAAGGCGCATGGATGGTGGACCTCACCACCTCCTCGCCTCGCTTGGCACGCGACATCTTCGATGCCTCGGTAGCGATGGGAAAGCATGCGGTCGATTGTCCGGTGACCGGTGGTGAAGAAGGTGCCAAAGCGGGTACGCTCACCCTCATGCTCGGCTGTGACGAAGAGGCGGTTGCGCCGATTCTTCCACTGCTGCAAACCTTTTCCTCGCGTATTATGTGCTTTGGCCATGCGGGGGCAGGGCAGGCGGCTAAGCTTTGCAACCAGGTCGCGCTTGCCGCAAACATGGTGGGTTATGCCGAGGCGCTCTCGCTTGCCGAACAGGCTGAGCTCAACCAGGACCTTGTGAGAGAGCTTGTGCTCAGTGGCACTGGGTCGTCTCGGGCCATGGAGGTTTTGGCCCCGCTTTCGCTTGATGGCGACTATCGTGCGCGGTTCCGTTCGGAACACATGCTCAAAGACTTGGGATTGGCACTGAGCGAAGCCGAGGAACTCCAGTTGAGCCTTCCGGGCACCGAGAGTGCCCATGCGCTTTTTAACATGTTGTGCGAAGTGGGTGGAGCGAGGCTCGGCACCCAGGCCATTTCGCTGCTTTATCAAGATGAGGCTTCCTGTGTAGCGGCTGGTCTCGATTGGTCCTCACTCAACACCGAGGACGATGAGGAATGCGACGGGAAGTGCGATGGCGAGGGATGCTGCCATCATTGTCGTGAAGAATAACCTGGCAGTCGCTTTGACGAGGGATGTGAAGGAGGACGCCATGCGGGACGAAGACACTACTCTTGAGGAGCAGCTGGAGCTTCGTGATGAGCTCGTTGAACAGCTCATGGGTTCCAATCGACGTATTCGGCAGGAAGCTTCCAAGGGACTTGCGGCAATGGCGCATGAGGACATTGAGCTTGTGTCTGAGGTCTCTGGTGAGCTCATTGACGCTCTTGAGCTGCCGGAGGCGCAAACACGCTGGCAATGCCTGGATGCGCTCTCGGAGATAGCTCTTGTGAATCCCGAGGTGGTGCTCGAGGGCTTTGACGGAGCAGAGAACGCGCTCTTCGACGAAGGATCCGCAGCGGTACGGCTATCGGCGTTTCGCTTTCTCGCCCGCTACGGAATGGGTGCGCCAGAGCGTTCTTCGCAGGTATGGTCCGTGTTGCGTGAGGCCTTGCAGTGTTATCACGGCGATCCAGAGTATCGAGAGATGATGGTGTGTATGCTCGATTTTGCCCATGGCGACCTCGATGATTCGGTGCGCGATGCACTCGTGTCGTATATGAGCTTCGACGCAAAGAACGGGCGTGGGACTGTGCGCCGTTACGCAATTGAGATGTGTGCTGTGGCAAAGGGGGAGGCGTAGTCTGTGGCAAAGAAGGAGATGCCTGCCAACGCTGCGGAGCGGTCGCGCTCAAGGGGCAAGCGCAATGTCGTACTTCGTACCGTGCTTCTTGTGTTGCTGGCACTGGGGGTTGGATTTGGCGTGGGGGTGTTGGTTTCTCCCCATATGTCGTTCTCGAACTCATCCCAAACGCTTGCTGGACGCACAACGGTTGCGGAGGATGAGCTCGATGCCGTGATGGGTACCTATGCTGTCGACGATGTAGAGATTCCGGTTACCGTGCGCGAAGCGATAGAGGAGACCTCATCGATTGAGGCGGTAAAGAACTCAGATGGCACCTATGACTTGCCGAGCGTGGACGCCGTCTTGTCTATTGCCAGAAACCGGATTCTTGAGCAGGATGCGCAGCAACGGGGCATCGAGGCAAGCGACGAGGACGTAACGGAATACGCTAAGGAAATACTGGGAACCGACGACTTTGCAAAAATCGCTGCCGGGTATCACATGGGAGCGGGGCAGACGAAGGAGCTTCTCAAGCGTTCAACGGTCATAAAGAAGCTTCGCGATGAAGTGGTAACAACCGAGTCTCCGAGCACTCCCAATCCCCCCGAACCGGAGGATGAGGAAAAGCGGGATGAGCCCACAGAAGGGTATGCATCATACATAATCAAGCTCGCTGGGGATGAATGGGACGCCAATGCCAATACGTGGGCACGCGAGGATGGCCCCTTTAGGACCGCGCTGGCGGACTACACGATTAGCAACGACGCGGCTACGTTTGCCGCGGCGCAGGCGGCGTACTACGTGGCGTATGAGCGTTATGCGGCCGCGCAACAGCAAATATCCTCCGAGTGGACGAATTACGTGAACGAGGCGCTGTCAAACGTAAACGTACGCCTTTCTTCCTTGGTGGCGTAAAAAGCCATGCGCTTGGTCGTGAGCGAATGCCTGCTTGGGTCTCCCTGCAGGTATGACGGTAGCGCCAAGACGTGTGATGAGGTCTGTGCACTGGTCAAAAGGGTTTTGGATACGGGTGGCGAGGTTGTGACCGTTTGCCCCGAGTCGGCAGGTGGCTTGCGTGCGCCTAGACTACCTGCCGAGCGCCGTGGCGACAAGGTGTACTCGTTGGACGGAACGGACGTAACGAGTTCCTTTGTTTTGGGAGCACAGCGCTCGCTTTCTTGCGCAATGGCCGCAGACGAGGTGCCATTCGCCGTGCTCAAGTCAAAAAGTCCCTCCTGCGGCGTTGGACTTGTCTACGATGGAACGCATACCAAGACACTTGTGGCTGGCAATGGCGTATTTGCCCAGTTGCTTGAGGAGAGGGGAATCCCTATGGCAACGGAGAACGTGGTGCGTGCCTGTACACCATCGGTAGAGCATCCCGTGGCTGTGGTGCTGGGCTCTGGTTTGGGGCACTTGGCTGGGTTGGTTAAGCCGGTGCGACGTATTCCATACTCGGAGATTCCAGGATTTCCTGCGTCCGCACGTCCCGTGGCTGGTCACAGCTTCGAGGCGACCGTGGGAACTATCGACACGGTGCCGGTGGTCGTGTATCCCGGGCGTGTGCATTTGTATCAGGGTTACTCCGCACTTGAAGTGACGTCGTTGGTACGTCATGCCCGCAGGCTGGGTTGCCGCACAATACTGTTCGCCTGCGCGACGGGAGCCGTGCCTCAGGCGGCGCCCAAGGGCTTGGGGGTTATAGCCGATCACATAAACCTTACGGGGTGCAACCCGTTGGTGGGTTGGAGCGATGCGGAGCCGGAGCTCTCGCTCATAGATACGGGCTTTGTGGACATGAACGACGTGTACACCCCCTACCTGCGAGGCATTGCACATGGTGTGGCCAATGACTTGGGGCTGAGCTTGAGCGAAGGGGTGCTGGCGGGTGTCTTGGGGCCGAGCTCCGAGACGCAGGCAGAGGTACAGGCGCTCAAGACTCTGGGTGTGTCGTACGTAGGCATGTCAACCGTCTTGGAGACGATCATGGCGCATGCCCTGGGCATGCAGGTGCTTGGTCTTACGCTTGCCACGAATTACGCGGGCGAGGTGGGCGTCTCGCATGAGTCGGTGCTTTGCGCGGCGGCAAATCATGCCGAGGAGTTCGAAAGCCTGGTTCGAGGCATTCTCACCATGCTATAAGGAACGCTACCAGTAGATCTTTACAATGCGCAGCGCATCGTTAACCGTGTATCCGTACCTAAGCTGACTATCGCCTCGACTCTCGGCTATGGCAAGAAGGTCCGAGCGAAGAAAGGTTCCCGCATCTAGGGCATCAGCTGCTGCCTGGAACGCGTCATCGTTTGTGAACTTCCATGCCGCTGTGCTTTCGCTGGTTGCTGACTGCTCCCAAAATTGTGAAGAGAGCACCTCCTCGTCGTAGGAGTCGAGAAGCCGACCGTAGCGATAATAGTAGTCAAGCTCGTTGCTTTCGCATGATGGCCATGTTTCGTCAGTGGAAAACACGTGTTGGTCACGTAGGAGCTCGTCGGTGGTAACCCCAAGGTAGTCATAGATAATACCGTTGGTCTGCATCCCTTCGTCGTTTCGGTACGTGGGATCACCCCATGTGCAGTCAACGTATGCATAGGTATCACCTATGCGCACGAGATTCCAGGCATGGTCTTCTCCGGTGCTTGTGATAGAGCCCTCAACGTAGGCGCAAAAGAGGCCTGCGCGCTGTAGCAAGTACTGGTACGCGCGCGAATAGCCGGCGCATACCGATGCGTGATTGAGCAGTACGCTTTGGATGTTTTGGCTTTGCTCGGCATCGATTTGGTAGTCCGTGGTAGAGATAATAAACTCGTAGGCGGATTGCAGCACCGTATAGTCGTCGCACTCTTCCGGAAGAGACTGCAGAAAGTCATCGGCCGCTGCCTCAATGCGCGACTTGATTTGGGGAACCTGGTCAAGTGGCAGGGACAATCCTGGCTTTACGACTACCACATGGCTGACCTTGGCATATGTGTAGACGCAGGACCCATCGAGCCAAAAGAACTCAGGGTGGTCGCGCATGAGTGCCCTGTAGGCTACGTCTACGTCGTCGTTTGTGGCGTCAAGAACGGAGAAATCCTCAACCAGCTGCGTTATGCCGTCGTAGAGTTTTAGATACACGAGCTGCTGCGATTCGGAGAGTTGAGACCCCGCATAGCCAAGCTGCGAGGCATCGTACGACGGCTCGTCTGCTTGCAGGCCAACAGCATCGAGAAAGCGCTTTCGCTGTGCCTCGAGTATGCTTCTTACCACAGGAGGGGCCAGACGTAGGCCAAGCACCACAAAGCAAGCGACGAGGAGTGCTATTACCGTAATGCAGCCTAGGCACCCTGTTCCACGCGATCGTCTTCCCATTAGCGATTCTCGATGGCGGTTACGTTGCGGATAACGATGGTCATGGTACCATCCTCCTCGCGTTCAAATGCCAAGTAGTCGGGGCTAGAACTGTACTCACTGGGAAAGGTGATGTCTATGCCCGTGTCCGTACGTATGCGATGGCTCTTGGTGAGCCTTCGGGCGGCTGCACGTCGAACCTCCACGGCCTCGGGTAGCTCGGCTTCGCGTGTGGCGGCCTCGTAGCGCTCCTGCAGCTGTGGATCCTCTTTGAATACCTGACGACCAATCTGCTCGGGCATCACGCGTTCGTCGACCTCGGCGCTGTGTGCCACGCAGGCCTTTGCCCGAGAAACGGCCTCAACCACGTTGGTGTCTCTGCCGGTTTGGGCGACTTCCTCAACTATGCGCTCCACCTGCTTAATGACCTCGTGGCTTGAGGGCTCACGAGAGCATTTGAGGAGCAGGTTTTGCATGACCCACACCTCCGCCTCTGCAATGGTGCGCACTCTGTCGCGGTAGTCGATGGCAAAGGTCTCACAATCCACAAGCACATACGTGTCGACCTTGCCCGATGGGTTGGGTAAGGTTGCATCGTGTCGCACGATCTCGTTGAAGGCGCCACCCGCCGGGTGCTCAATGCTGTGCATGAACGTTTGGCTGCGCGGTAAGAGCAAAACGGCGAAGCGGCGAGTTGGCTTGCCATCGAAGGATCGCTCGAGCTCTTCCTCGCTTGCGTCCTTCTTGGGAGCCTCGGCGCTTTCCTCAAAATCGGCAACAAGCAGGTCGGCCTGTACCAGATCGTCACAGGTGCGCAGTGTCTCCCAAAAGAACTCGGCAATCTGTTTGGAGAGGTCGATGAACGAGTTGAGGTTGGTGAGGTACAGCCGCAGCTCTTCGGCAAAACCACTGTTCTCTGCGAACTCGCCATGCATGTTCTGTTCGCTTGCCACGCATCTGCGTAGGTGGCGCCTCACAAACGACTTCACGAGCTTTTCGTCCATGTCGAGTTCGTGGTCGGAGAGGTACGCCGACCCCGTGTCAAAGTCGAACGCATGAAGAATGGCGTGGCGAATGCTCATCATGACACATCACAACCTTGTCTTGGTACGCAATGGAGTCTGCATGATAGCGCAAAGTATGCTTCTTGTGAAAACATGCTTATGCGCATGCCTGCATGGCGAGGGATAGGACCGTGAATGCCCACGCACAAAAACGCTCCGGGTGCTCTGCCATCTCGCGTGCGAGTTCGCTCGTGGTTACCCAACGTACGGCAGACACCTCGCTTGGGTTGGGTGCGGGGCTTCCCGCGCAGGTACCTAGGAGCACGTGGTCGTACTCGTACTCCGTGAGTTCGTTGGCAAAAGCTGCCCGATACACAAACGAGCCGAGCTCCCGCAGGTCATGCGCCTCTACCCCGAGCTCTTCCCTCACGCGTCGAAAGGCCGCGTCCATAAGGTCTTCCCCGAGTCTTGGATGAGAGCAGCAGGCATTTGCCCACAGGCCACCCGAGTGGTACTTATGCATGGCACGTTGCGAAAGCAGCAGCTCCGTGCCCCTTTCGCCATTGCGCACAAACACAACGGAAAACGCGCGATGCAGCAGCCCTTCCCGATGGGCGCGCTCTTTCGTTGCATGTCCAATGGGCTGGTCGAGTCCATCTACAAGAACCAGTTCGTCCGTGCGTGCCTCGTCCTGCAAAAACGGAGAATCCGTCATGGCCGTCCTTCGTTGTTGGTCTTTTGGTGTGCGGCGTCTGCCACACTTCGTACTATACCCGAGTCGTTGGAAGATAATAGGGTGCGACTGCAAAGAGAGGGGGATGCCGTGCCCTACAAATTGCTTGCGCTTGACATGGATGGCACGTTGCTCACATCAACCAAGCGTATCTCGTCTGGTACGCGCGTTGCGCTCCAGAGACTTGCGAATCGAGGCGTGGCCATTGCATACTGTTCTGGTCGCTGCTTTAACGAATTGCTGGACTATCCTCGCGAGTTGCCGTTCGTGCGATACGGGGTGCTGGCGAGTGGCGCGGTGGTGTATGACTTCACCGAGAGACATACCTTGGTGGAGGAGCCCATAGCGGCAGACGTTGTGCTCAAGGCCATGGAAGTGGCGCAGGCAGAAGACCATATGACGCACGTGATGACGGCGGCTGCCTCCGTGGTGCGCGAGGAAGAGATACGCAGCATGCCCAAATATGGAATGGGCGTATACCAAGGTATGTTTGAGAAGATATGCGTGCGTCCAGGGAATATGGAAGCTTGGGTTGAGGCTCATCCTGGCGAGGTGGTCAAAGTCAACTTCTACCATGCGAATGCTTGTGCACGAGACGGCACGCGTGAGCGCTTGGAGCGCTCGGAGCTTCCGCTCACCTTGGCTAATGCGGAGCAGACCTCCATCGAGTGCAGCGCGCGTGGTGTGAGCAAAGCAAAGGGGTTGGGAACGCTTGCCGCATACCTTGGATGCACTCTGGAGGAAGTAGTTGCCATTGGCGACTCAGACAACGACGCTGCGGCGCTCTCTGCCGTGGGGATGCCGGTGGCTATGGGTAACGCTACGGACTCCATAAAGCGTCTCGCTCGTCTCGTGGTTGCCGACAACGACCACGATGGCATTGCGGAGGCCATCGAGAAGCTCTTCCCGTAAGAGACTTGTTCCGCTGTGCTAGCCCGTGATGCGTCTAAGGGTAATGCCCGTATCGTATAGCTCCTTGTTTCGGGCGATCCGCTCAAAATCCAAGAGGTCTTGGGGTCCTACGCCAAGACCTGCGGCCACGCGCTCGATCATTTCGAGGGTGGGATTGGCTTCACCCGATTCGAGCTTTATTAGGTAGCGTCTGCTGATTCCTACCATTTCGGCGAAGCTGGTTTTGCTGTGCCCTTGCATTTTGCGCAGTCGTGTGAGCTCAAAGGCGAAGAGGTCGCGATGGGATATGTATTCGATGGCATCCATAACCATAAACGTATGGATAATTCTGGATAGAGTGTGCACTATAGTGCACGTTTAACTGGTAATATACTAGAAAAACATGTTAAGGAAACAATAAAATAGATTTAATTAGCTGACATTCCGAGTAGAGTGAAAAACAGACCGGTTACAGGCGTCATGTTCAATGAAGGTTTAGGATCATTGAGTGCCAGTCATCCTCATGCTAAGAAGTCACGGTACCGTGATATAATGACGCAAACGACGTGAGAAAGGGACCACCACATGCCAACGCTTTCAAGGTTTTACGGATAGTCATCAGGATGTATTTCTTGGGATCCGAGCACAACCCACCACACATCCATGCCATCTATGGCGAGGATACGGCTGCGTTTGACATTCGCACGGGCGAGATGATGGACGGCGGCTTTCCCAAGAGGGCTGCGATGCTGGTCCGTGAGTGGATTGACCTGAACCGAGACGCGCTTCTTCGCATGTGGGAAACGCAAGAGTTCACCAAGCTCGCCCCGCTTGAGTAGGAGGACGCCATGTTCCACAAGGTTGACGAGGTGTACGCACTGCCTGGCCTGAGGTTGAGCGTACTGTTCTCGGAGGGGGTCACCAAGCTGTACGACGTGGTACCCCTCATGGAACGGCTCGACGCCTTTGAGGCGCTACGCGACGAGAGGCTGTTCGACTGCGTGGCGGTTGACGTGGGAGGCTATGGCATCGTGTGGAACGATGACCTCGACCTGTCCTGCGATGAACTGTGGGAGCATGGCGTCGAGTGCGCCACCGCTTTCGATGGGCTCATGTCGTTTGCCAACGCCACCGAGCTGTGGGGTCTCTCCGAGTCGACATTGCGCAAGGCGGTCGCCTACGGCAAGATCGTGTCTGGCGTTGACGCCCGCAAGTTTGGCAAACAGTGGGTCGTGACGCGCCGGGCTATGGAGCGCGAGTACGGGATGCCCGTGGACCGGTGAGTTCCTTGCCGGGAAACGGGGGCAAGCGCCTCTGCGAGGTATGTCCCCCGTTTCTCGTCGCCACCTACATGCTTACCTCGCGTTGGCGGACCGTCGTGAGTCCGAGTTTCTTCTCAATGGTCTTGTAGCGCTTCTTCCCGAGCTCCTTGGCAAATCTGTTGTACTGGGCAATCCACATGCCGGTGCCACTCGCGGAGTCACCCGTGCCAACGTAGAAGTAATCCCCAGAGATATAGGCATCGTACCCAGCCTTGCGCAGGCGTCTTGCGATCTTCGGCATGCGCTTGTCGGCCAACTTGATGAGGGATGAGAACTTCTTGTCGACCTTCTTCACTGCCTTCTTGAAGTTCGCGTTTGCCATGATGACACGGTACACGGATGGCCTGTGTGTTTTCGCGTAGTGCAGGTAGTGCTCCATAAAGTACCTAAACTCAGCATGAGCCAGGGCGATGCTCCCTGTGCTCGCGACGTAGCCGCGCCACAGATCGTCGGTGGCATCGAACGAGGCTGCATACAAGTAGAGCTTGCTTGTGGTGTTGAACCCCCAGCAGTAGGCGGTGAACTCGTTAAGCAGGCCGTAGATGCCGTCTACGTCTGAGGCAAGGTTTGCGTCTGGCTTGGCCACGTAGGTGGTGTAGCGACCAGTTCGCAAGCGCTTAGGCACCGACTTGGCAATGAGCTTGCTACGAAACAGGTCGGTGTAACGAACGTTAAGCCCTTTCTTCGCACCAAGATAGATGTACTCGCTGTTGTAGTCTTGTGCGTTGTGGAACAAGTAGCCGTGTGTCTCTTCGTGCACCATGGTATCGAAGGTACTTAAGTAGCCAGAGGTACTCGCATAGCTGTAGTCGTCCCACCATGCCATGGGGTTGTCGCCCCACTTGGCCATTGAGTTCACGATGTGATATCCGTCTGGATCGTACTTCTTGAGGATGGCCATGATTTGCTTCTGGGTTCGCGCGTACTTGAGGGCGGCTTGGACCTGCAGCTTTGGGGACTCGCTTGTGACGTCCCCCTCTTCGCTGGGCTGTTGAGTGGTGTTGTTAGCCACTGGGGCGATTTCGACAGCCTCGGCCTCCTCCTGCACTGGGACCAAGGAGGGTTCCGCATCGTCCGTAACGAGGTCGATGGCGGCGGGTTCCTCTTCAATGACGTCTACGCTCACATTGTCTTCGCTCGCATAGGCCGTCCTTTTGGCGTGGGGTCGACCGAGGATGAGCGCCTGCGGCCCACCGAGCGTTAGCAGAGCAGCGAGAATGCCGCAGGTTAATCGTTGTCAGGTTGTCATGTTCCGCCCTTTGACGTGTCCTACCATCGGTCACCCTGTCCCTCGTTCGTGGCCATATGTATCACGCAATGCGACATACGTTTTCTGTATACCGCACTGAATCTGAAATCGCGTGCGACAAAACGCACGAGACAATCAGTCAGCTCGCCGCGGCACAAAGCAAGGCGGGGACGGCGCGCAACCGCGCGTCCCTGTTTACCGAATATGTTGCAGGAACGTGAACTAAAGTACTCAGTTACATGTATTATGTCTAATGTAGCTGAGTGAAAGCTGATATGAGTTTTCTTTTCCAACATGCTGGGCCTCAGTTTAGCGGCACAAAGGAGAGTGACAGGAATGAACCGCCAAAATGGTCGCCAGGCATGGCGACGTGCGCTTTCGGTGATACTTTCAATTGCCATGGCTGTCGGCTCGGTGCCGGCAACTGTGCTGGCAGAGGAGAATGCCACCGAGCCGCAGGAAGTAGCAACAAACGGTACGGATGAGCTCGATTTGGTGAACGAGGATGCCGCCGCACCGGAGGAGTCGTTCGAGGACGCCGTCGAAGACGTGGTTGAGGATGTGGCCGAAGACGAGCCGAGCAACGAGGTTCTCTTGGATGATTCGGACGACGCGGTTGTAGTGCAGGAAGAAGAGGGGAGTGCCGGTACTCCTAGCCAGCAAGGGGATGCTACGAGTGCAAATACGACCGTCACTCCGAGCGAGAAGACCACGACGCTGCCCAAGCGTGTGAACATCTCGGGCCGTGCGTATGTAACCGGCATTGGCTGGAAGAAGGAGGGAGCTGCCCCTTACATCAAGCTCAAAGGTACGGGCAAAGGCCACGTAACGCGGGCGCTCCGGTTTAACCGTGCCAACGAAGGGCCGTCTGGGTCGATTGTGTACCGTGTTCGCATGAGCAATGACGGCTGGACGAAGGAAGGCAAAGACGGCGCAGTGGTAGGCGCCACGGGCAAGAACCAGTACGTTGAGGCCGTGAAGATTCGACTTACG
This sequence comes from Atopobiaceae bacterium, assembly GCA_017513965.1. GTDB lineage: Bacteria > Actinomycetota > Coriobacteriia > Coriobacteriales > Atopobiaceae > RUG440. Next base: position 3,465 of record JAFWMI010000223.1, on the reverse strand, counting down.
GGCAAGCTCAAGAAACACTACAACGTGTGGTATCGCGTGAACGTTGCCGGCTCGGGTTGGCTCGACTGGACGCGTAATGGCAGGGCCGCTGGTACGGCGGGCCTGAAGAAGTCCGTAAGGGCTATCAAAGTGGCGATCGTGAAAAAGGGTCTGCCTCACCCCACCGGAACCAGCAAGTACCAGGTGGCGTATGCCAAAGGTGACGGCATCTACAACATCGGTCTCAAAAAGGTGAGTGGCGACGTGGAGCTCGACAAGATGCTTGTTGAGTTTGTAAAGCGCTACAAGATTCGTTCTGGCAAAAAGGGGCTATGGAAGGCACACGACGTTATCGGTCGCTATGGCTATGCATTCGAAGACATTAATCCTCAAGGAAATTGGAAGACATGGTCCATCCCCATGGCTAAGCAAATGTATCGGCGTGGCTTTGGCAACTGCTACCGCTATGCCGCGCTCATGACGTGGGTGGCGCGCTACTTGGGATACGACGCAATCACCGTGCCGGGGTACCATTACAACGGCTCTCACCATCTGGTCTCTCACGGCTGGTGTGAGGTTCGAAAGAACGGCAAAAAGTACGTCATTGACCCCATCTTCCACGGACAGCATCCCGAAAAGAACTTCTTCATGGTTCCATACAGCAAGACGCCGCTCGTGTACTACAAGCATCGGGTGTAGGTGCTTGGGATTGGCATAGCCAATGGTATTTAGCTCAATAGTCTTTCTGTGCGCGTTCTTGCCCGTTACGCTGTTGCTCGATTGGCTCATGCCCAGCGTAACGGCAAAGAACGCGGTGCTTATTGTTGCGAGCCTTCTGTTCTATGCCTACGGAGAACCCGTGCTTGTGCTTCTGCTCGTGGCGAGCACGCTCTTCAATTGGGCTATGGGCATGTTGGTGGATGCTCGCGAGGGTGCTGCGAGAAAGGCGGTGCTTGTTGTTTCGGTCGTGGTAAACCTCGGCCTGCTCGCCGTTTTTAAGTACAGTGCCATGCTGGTGGAGACCGCCAATGCCTTGATGGGGCTATCCCTGCCCGTACCGGCAATTCCGCTTCCGCTGGGCATATCGTTCTACACTTTTCAGGCGCTCTCGTACGTGATTGACGTATACCGAGGCGATGCGCAACCACAGCGGAAGTACACGCGCGTGTTGCTTTACATCTCGCTCTTTCCCCAGTTGGTTGCCGGTCCCATTGTTAAGTATCACGACATAGAGCTGGAGATGGGCAAACGACATGCTACGACGAACGACGTGGCGGTTGGTTTGCGACGCTTCTGCATGGGTCTGGCAAAGAAGGTGCTCATCGCCAATACCATGGCTCCCGTGGTGGACGACCTGCTCGCGCTTCACGCAGGAAGCCTTACGGCACCTGGCGCGTGGCTTGTGGCGTTTGCCTATCTCATGCAGATATATTTTGACTTCTCGGGCTATAGCGACATGGCGATTGGCCTAGGCAGAGTGTTGGGATTTCACTTTAGGGAGAACTTTGACCATCCGTATGCCTCAGCCAGCGTTAAAGAGTTCTGGCGGCGTTGGCACATAAGTCTGTCAACTTGGCTGAGGGACTATCTGTACATCCCCCTTGGGGGCAATCGCAAAGGCGCTCGACGAGCGGTTGTCAACCGCATTATCGTGTTCCTGCTCTGCGGGCTATGGCATGGGGCAAGCTGGACGTTTGTGGTGTGGGCCTGCTGCACGGACTGGCGCTGCTGTTGGAGAGTGCGGTTCCTGTGCACAAGCTCCCCAAGATGGTGGGGCACCTGTACACCACACTGTTCGTAATGCTTGCCTTCGTGGTGTTTAGGTGCGATACGCTCGTGCAGTCTGGCGAGGTTATACGAGCCATGTTCTGCGACTGGCGCATGGATGCGACTTCGCTTGCTCCCGTTATGGAGCATCTAACGCCGTTTTTCCTAGCCGTTGCATTGGGGGCTGTGTTGCTGTGTGGGTCTTTGCCCGGCAGGATGGCAAAGACCATGGAGCGTCGTCTCTCTGCCAGAGGAACGCGTGTGACACAGATTTGCAGCTATGTTTGTGCCATTGCGCTGTTGGTGCTGTGCATGGCGAGTCTTGCCGGAGGCACCTATAACCCATTCATCTACTTTAGGTTCTAGGCATGGGGGTGGTGTTGATGGACCATGGTAGCAGGGAGTCCTCAAAAGAGCCGGTACGTTTCCCTCTGTTTGAGCGGCTGTTCGTCATGGCGATTATGGTGATGTTGCTTGCGCCACTCATCCTCACGTTCGTGCTTCCAGCATCGGAAGATGCCTCATCGTCCGAAAAACGTGAGCTTGCGCCCGTACCTCAGCTCATGGTGAATGATGCCGTTAATCCTCGGGTTTTGTCTGAGGCGGGGGACTACTACGCGGACCATTTTGCCATGCGTGCACAACTCGTTGAGCTCGACACGACCATCAAGCAAACGGTGTTTGGCACTTCGGCTGTGCCGAGCGTAGTGGTAGGGAATGAGGGCTGGCTCTACTATGCGGGTGAGTTGGGAGATTATCAGCAAACCAATGTTATGAGCGACCAGGCGCTACAGAATGCCGCGCGAAACCTCACGCTTGCCCAAGAGGTGCTTGAGTCGAACGGTAAGCGCTTTCTTGTTGTTGTAGCGCCCAACAAGAGCTCTTTGTATCCCACGAACATGCCTTTCTATTATGTGCCGGGAGAAGGGGAGAACAACTACACGCGATTGATGTCGCTGCTCAGGCAGCAGGGCGTGCACGTGGTTGACCTCAAGACGCTCTTTTCCACGCGGGAGGGATCGTGGTACCTCAAGCGCGATTCCCATTGGACGGATGAGGGAGCGTTGTTGGCCTACGAGGCCATATGCCATGCGCTTAACCGAAGAGCTTCCAGCTACTCGGATGAGGAAGCCACAAACGTGGCACGTGTTGGCGATTTGGACGCCATGTTGCATCCGGTGAGCGCAGAGCCAGAGAAACAGACACATCGCAGCGCCGTAGATCAGTATTCGTTTGCCAACGACGCCACAAGCGTGGAGGATAGTTACATCGTTACGAACGCGCATGGCAAAGCCGCTCGAGGCAATTTGCTCATGTACCGTGATTCGTTTGGCAACGCGTTGCTGCCTCCCTTTGCCAGCACATATAAGCAAGCGGTCTTTACCAAGCTTGTTCCCTACGACATGAGCGCGCGCATGTGCGGTTTTGCAGACGACATAGTCATTGAGCGTGCGGAGAGGCATCTCGCGTACTTTGCAAGCAACCCACCCTACATGCCGGCTCCGGTGCGCGTGATTAAAAATGAGAACAGCCCGACAAAGAGCTCCACGACGGCGTTTTTCTCTACAAACGGACCCTATCTTGTGGTGGAGGGGTCACTTGACGAATCCGTGGCAACCAGTGCCGGCCATGTGTTTGTGGAAGTCTCGATTCCTCACGTTGGCACCCGTACCTACGAGGCATTTCGTGTTTCCAAGGCAGACGGTGCTGGCGTTGACT
>JAFWMI010000222.1 GCA_017513965.1 Atopobiaceae bacterium | reverse complement strand
TTCTCGAATAGATCATCGAGAAGAGGTAGTCGCGTGCTCTGTTGCTCGTAAGGCACAGGAAGTAATTGTAGGAATCGCCTCGGTATACTTGGAAGTCAATCCGCTCCGAATCGTGCGGATAGTGCTCCGCAGATCCGAGGCGAGAGTCTACGAACTGCACGTAAAGGAGCTGCTTGGCAGCCATGTAGGAGAGAAGGTACTTGGTCTTGACGCGAACGCGTTCTTCCTCGAACATCACAACGGGTGATTTCTCTCCGCACTCGTCGACCGCATAGTAGTCACCATCCTCATCCCTGAACAGGTTAAACAGGAGAACGAACTCCATATTGAGATGAAGCTGAGAGGTTTCCAAGCTATGGAAGTACGTGCTTGCCACGATGTACTCGAAGCCGCCCTCGAGCCCCGACTCGTAGACCGTGCCATCTGGACCCTCGCAGAAGCATGGGGAGAAGCTGCTCGCGTGACGAAGCCAGCCCTGCCCAGACAGGATCTCCCCCCTGAGCTCCTTCTTCGCGAAGCACGAGTAAATGTGCGTTGATCGTGCCGGGGTTCCGGTCGTGTCATAGACTACGCTCCACGTGCCAGACATTGGTGTCTCTATGAGTTCGACGACGGAATCTTGCCTGAAGTCCTCTTCGGACATCCCCAGACGGCTGATAATCTCTGATACGCTGTCTGCCATTGGGCCCTCCTTGAAGTTGTGGACGATGACAGAGGATGGGTACGACTACCCGCGTCCATCGCTTCCGGTCATGGTCACTGACAAGCCTACTGACAAGCTACTGACAAGCTACTGACAAGTTGAAGCGTGGCTACAGAGAGTAGTACTGGTGTGGGTCGTTGGCCGACTTGCCATGCCACTTCAGGATGCCCCTGTCCGACAGCCTTCTGAGCAGCGTTGCCGATGCCTGACGGCTGAGGCCCGTAGCCTGAACCACCGCCCTCGTCGTGACCCTCCCGCTAGCGGCGGCTATGCGAATAGCCTCCCGCTCGTTGTCACTTAGCGACTCCGCTTCGCCAACCGCACCACGGTCAACTTGACCAACGCCGCTCTCCCTAAGGGGGAGCACAAGGGTTGTCCGGTCCGGACCATAGCCGACCTCATACGTCGGCTCGCCATAACCAGCCCACTCCCAGCCCGCGTAAATCTTGTCCATGCCACTACCGGCACGCTCGCCGACCTCGACCATAGCAAACATCTTCAGGAGCGTTTCGTTTCGTGGGTCAGAGCTCCCGGGCTTGCGCGCCTCCTCGATGGGCATGCGGAAGTCGCCCGGGTTCACGATGACGAATCCATCCTCTCGCCAGAGACAAACCACGCCGCGTCGCTCGAAGTAGTTCGCGTTGGTGAGGCAGTTCGCAAGCGCCTCGCGGAGCGCCTTGTGGGCGGGAGTGTCGTCTATGCGGTCCACGCCCTCGAGTCTGAAGGGCACTTTCAGCGCTTGCTTCATCTTGTTGTATACACGGAAGTAGAAGTCAAAGACGTTCCCCGTCCAGTCGCCCGTGAAGCTCACCACGCGGTCTTCCCAGCGCTCGTTGTCACCCGTCTCCTGACGATAGTCGAGGAGGTAGTGAGGCAGCTCGCGCGTTATCCACCGGTCCTCGCCGAACATGAGAAGGCCGGCGTAGGTCGGCCTGACGGTGCCGGACCCATCGTCTGCCGCCGCCCCAACGGCACACAAGAAGTCGGTGTCGGAAAGCGAGCTCCACACATGCCCCTCGTTGAACGAGTCGAACCGCCTCCTGTACCTGCCGATGGTATCCCGGTCGAGTTGTTCTATCTTGGCATCGCCCGCGATGTCGGCGTCCTGGCTCGATGTCGCCGAGTCGCGCAGCATAGAGAGGACCTCCTCGCGCTCGCAGAGGTGGTCGCCCGTATGGGTCCTGCGGAAGGTCCCGCCGAAGAGGTCATCGTTGATGAAGACGGGGCGCAACCTGCGGTCCACCCACGGAACTCGGATCACGACGATCCGCTTGCCATCGACTTCCTCGATGGAGGCATCTGCGTCGCACATGAACCTCGTACTGAGCTTGTCCTTGCTGAGAGCGGCGTTCCAAAAGTCGTCAAGTACCTTGTCAGCACGTTCGAGTCCTTCCGCAAAGAGCGTATGGTCCTTGCGCTCGCCGACCCCAAGAAGGATCACGCCGCCGGCCGTGTTGGCGAAGGCCGACACGGTCTCCCAAACACTCCGAGGCAGCTCGCCTCGCCCATCTCGGCCCTGCGCCTTCTTGGCCTCAAGACGGTTGTTCTCACGATAGGAATCAAGCTCGCTCAGATCCAATATGCCTCCCCAAGCTCAACAGCAACGAAGAGACTCTATTCTACCAACCAATGCGGACAGATTCTGAGAAGTAACCCGAGAAGTGCCTTCCCACCTATATCCCCAACGTTGGTCGCTGGAAAAACTAACCGCAACACTGCAGACCGAAACGCAACAGTTGCGCCCTATCTTGCAAAACGCGGCAGAGCCGTTGCGCTTAGGCCTTCGAGATGGGCCGGGATGAGCCGTCGCGTGCGTCGTCGGACCGAACCGGGGCATGCTTGCGCCGACCCCCTCGCGTGCGTTGCAAGAGAGAGCGCAACGGCGGCGGGCCCGGAAGCGGCACGTCCATGTCGGGCTGCGGGCCCCCGCCCTTGTCCGAGACGATTCGTTGGCCAAGCCGCTACTGCTCCACGGCGTGCGGCACGAGGCTGGGCCTCAGCACGACCTCGTCGGGGTCGAGCCTGGTGACGCCGAGCCCGGCCAGCGCCCCTGGCGGTACGAGCGCCCCGAGGTTGTCGATGGGGCTGATGCCGCCGAGCGAGGCCAGCGGGTAGGAGTTGACGTGGCTGCAGCACTCGGCCACGTCGGCTGTATAGCGTAGTCTAAAACTGTGCCACACCACGGTTGAAAAGTGTGCCACTCCAAGGCTTCCTTCGTCACAATGGGTGGCGAAGGAGGTGGATTGGAGATGATGACATTGTTGGACAAGACGCAGATGATCAGGCTGCACATCCAGGGCAAGTCGAACAGGGAGATAGGCAGGATAATGCATGTCTCTCGCAACACGGTGAACAAGTATCTGTCGGAGTACAGGAGGCTCCAGTCCGAGCTGGAGGCGTGTGATCCCAACTATAGCGAAGAGGTGAGAAGAATCACTGACGCGATCACGGCAGAGCCAACCTACGACGTCTCTTCGAGGGGCAGTCGCAAGTGGAATGCCGAGATGGACGCGCTTCTTGATGAGATACTTGCAGCCGAAGACGAGAAGAGGGTCGCGCTCGGCCCCAACAAGCAGGCTCTCACGAAGAGGCAGATCCACGAGCTGATCGTCGCGGAGGGCCACGACAGAGGGCTCACGACCGTGTCGAGGCGCATCGACGACAAGAGGTCCGCGGGCAAGGACGCCTTCGTGGCCCAGCGCTACGAGCACGGCGACCGGTTCGAGTACGACTTCGGCGAGGTCAGGCTATACATAGGCGGCAGGCTGCGGCGCATCCAGATGGCGGTGATGGTGGCCTGCGCCTCGGACGTGCGCTTCGCACTGCTCTACGAGAACCAGAGGCAGGACGTGTTCCTTGACTCCCAGGTGCGCTTCTTCGAGTTCATGGGCGGCACGTTTCGCGAGGGCGCCTACGACAACATGAGGAACGTAGTGGCCAAGTTCATAGGGAAGAGCGAGAAGGAGCTCAATCCCGAGCTCGTGAAGCTGTCCGCCTACTACCACTTC
>JAFWMI010000022.1 GCA_017513965.1 Atopobiaceae bacterium | reverse complement strand
TTAGGTATCGTATGGCCACAGATGAGCGACCTCAAAGGCTGGGAGAATGCTGCCGCACAGATGTTCAACATCACCAGTATCCCCCACACCATCGTCGTCGACCAGAACGGAAAGATAGTTCGAAAATCCTGCAGGCGAGGCGTCCCCTGAGGGACTACGTGGACGATGGTGACTAGTCCGGCGAAGTCAGTACGCCAAGATTGGCAAAGCTCATTTTCAAGCCAGGCTTCCAGGGTGTCGTAGAAACGGAGTGGAAGTGACGAGAGTGGTAGTCGCTCCTACACAACGCATTCGTCGAAATGCCTGGGACATCCGGATGAGCGTTCCTATCAAACGGTTGAGCTGGCTAAAAGAGCACATCGCGAGAAGGCGGGCTTATCCTGCGGGCGGATCCAAGCGACATGCTACCACCTGTTCCCGTATTCCTCGACCGCGCTGTATGGCCACCCGCGCTCACGAATTCGGAAAGCCGCCATCTTGATTCCCGCGGGATGGATTCTCGCCTCGATCGTGATGTAATCGACGACGCTTGCCTGCTCCCTATCGTAGGGGGTCGTGTCGCACCTCAGGCCGATGCTCTCCCTCGAATAAAGGTCAAGCGACAGCGGGTCCAAGAAGAAGTAGGCATCGTGGGTGGCTGGAAACAGGAGGAGGGTGCGAAGTGTTCCCGCCTCTGGACACCAGCCTTCAACGGCCTCCTGAACCGACAAATCAGTCAATTGGCATCCGCGTACGTTACTCCCCGGGATGCGGGCCTCGATGAAGCCACGGGCCGTCAGGACGAAGTCCCTATACAGAAGCCCTCCCGGGCTTTCCATCGTGTAGGAGTCCCTTACCCAAGTCGTAGCTCCACGTACCGTGCTCGTAGCGGGTCCCCAAGTGCATGGAGGTATATAGGAGGGTGCCCCAGTTTACTATCTCCCGCACTCTCGTCTTTAGGCATGCCTCAAGATCAGGCTTGCCTACGTTCAATCGCTGTTCATAGCTCGAGAATACAAGTCGTTCATCAGGGATGTAGCTCACATTCTCCTCCTAACATGCCCAACGATTGTACCAACCAACGATTGTACCAAGCTGCGAAACTCCCTATTCTTAGTAATCGGCGTAGGCCAATCAGCGCGGTCAGGCCCAAGACCTCAAACCATAGCTCGGGAAGGTTGCAGATTTTGACCATAGCGTTCCCTGCACCGATTGTAAGACCAAGCCACGGGAGGCGGACCATAATGCAGCTGCAAGACAGAGACGGCAACGAGTTCGACGCGTCGCTACTCCGCTGGGGGCCGGACGGAACGCTCGGGGCGGACGAGCTTGACCGCGCCATCGGCGAGGAGCTCGTCGGTCGCGACGGATGCGACATGACGATGAGCCTCATGGAGGACGGCGTGACCATGGCCTCGCTCTGGTACGAGAAGGCGGGGATCGAAGTGATCGACGCGCTCTGCGACAAGGGCATACTCTGCATCGACCACCGGTTCGGTCGCGAGGCGGTCGCGCTGATGAGGCGCCACCCGGATGCCGGCGTCAACGCCGCCGTTCAGTGCACCCGCGACGAGGAGGGGCGGCTTTGTGTCTTGAGGCGCCTCGACGTGTTCGCCGCGGACGAGGCGACCGACGCCGACGTCGCGTGCGCCGTAGACATCGCGCGGACCTTCACGGGACGAGGCACCGACGGCAACTGGCTCAGCCAGAGCGTCAGCATGCTCTGGTTCGACAAGGGCGTAAACGCAAGCACGTACGACTGGCGGGGCGAGACACGCGAGCAGCTGCCCCACGCCCACGAGATGGACCTGCCGAAGAGGCAGGTCTAGCGCTCGTTGAGAAGGCCACTGCAACGGCTCTGCGTCTCTCATCGCAATAACTTGTGAAGCCACAAACAACTGAAAACCCGCATGTAGACAATGCTCGTCATAGCAGGATGTGCCTGTGCAAACGCAACGTCCAACGACAGTGTCATTGTGAGTAGCAAAGAGCGCTACCCATACGCCAAGATGATGGAGGCGTCTTGGCCCCGAAGCACGAGCAGATATGCGCCTTGCCTAGAATGGCTGCCGATCGCTCATCAGATGGGAATCTGGATGAAGGGCCTCGCGCACGGTCACGAGTTGCACCGTTTGTCAGTCGCCCCAAAGGAAGTTGGCATGCCCGCAGTGGGGGCACCTTACGTAGCCATCGGGGTTGTTGCCGTTCTCCCACGCCGCAGTGTACTCGCCTCCCGCGAGGCTTCCCCCGCAGCTTTCGCACCTCCTGCCGCCGTTCGAGCGCCTACGGGCGAAGGGACTGACCAGCTCTCCGTCGTCCTCCAGGAAAAAGCGCTCCCCGCACCTGTCGCAGTTGAACCACCTCGCCTCGTCCGGGGCATCGCCGGTCATGGTACTGCCGCAGTATGGACAATTCATCTCTCTCCTCCTTATGCCACGTTCTTCATGTACGTGGGGATGTAGGACTGGCCCTTTTCCAACGTGACGCCGTTGGCCGCAGCAAGCATCCTGTTCGCCACCGAGCTGGTCCTCTCGGACGGCAGGTTTCGCACATGACCGGACACAGGAAACGGGTCGCCGCCGTTGATGAGCTTGCGCGGCCTCTCCGAAGCATCCGTCGGCTCCATGTCGACCATCATGACGACGGGTGCCATACCAGCCGTGAGTGTCGTTGTCGCACCACGTCCCTCCTTCAGCCCGACGACGACCTTCCTCGCGACTGCCTTGGCCGTGCTCCAGTTTGAGCAGAGAAGCCATCCGCCGGCTATCGCCACCGCGATGCCACCGGCGATCTTCACCCGCTTCTTGTTTCGATCCCACCACGTGGATCCGCTCTGTCCTTTTACTGATTCCTTGCTCGTCATAGACACCCCCTGTTCGTGGTCGGGAGACGATTGTCGCATTCTCCATCTCCGGCACGCCCTGCTTTGGGACCGAGCAGTCCCAAATCAGGGCGTGCGTCACAGCAAGTCCACAATGCTCAGCGTGCCGTTCTCCTTCAGGAAGGCCGCAATCTCCTCGGGGCTACCCAGGCCCAGCTCGAACCCACTGGTCAGGTCGTCTAGGCTGAGCTGGATTGTCGGCCCGTCGGCAAGCACGACGCCAATGCTGGGCGTGCTGGTTGCGCAAATCTCATTCGCATCATCCCGCACGCATCCGAACGCCTCCGTGAGACCGAAGGATTCCAACACACCAAATCGATAGTCGTAGTACACTCCGCCAAAAATGGCCTCGGCATTGCAGATGTGCGCCGTACCAGCCCTCAAATCTCCGACGAACGCCTCCAGCTCCTCCGACATCCTTTTATAGGCGGCGAGACGTAGCTTGAGGACCTCTTTCTTATTCCAAGAAAGAGAAGGGGCATCCACCTTCTCTTGGATTTCCTCCGTGGAGCGATAGAGCTCCTTCGCCTTGGGAAGGCCCCTCCCGTAGTACTTCTCGTAATCTGCGGCAGACAGGTACCTACCCATGAACTGGCTCTGCCGAGAGACAGACAGCCGAAACTCACCGTCGGAGTAGTCCATTAGGTAGTACTCCCCCCACTCCGGCACCGCATAGTTATACCTTTCGAGGAAGACATGGACGCTCCCGTCAATCACTCGTGCAGAGCGACGCAAGCGGTAGTTTCTTGTGTCATGCAGGCGGTTGACCATCCTTGCCAGCTCCTCCCTCGCCTTGCCTTGCAGCCTCTCGAAGCACGGACGAAACACCCCCGTCTCATCGATGCTCTTGAAGCCCTCGGGCTTCCACGTGTCATGCGTGTAGGTGTCCATAGAGAAGCGGCCCGTCGGCTCCGCCCTCAGCACGAACAGGCGCCTCTCGACGTCGTCCCTCACCCACATCGTCGCCAGGATGTGATACCTGCCCGGATGGTAGACGGTCTCGAGGGAATCGTATGGATCGCAATACAGCAGCTCGTCTACCTCACATACGACAGACTCTTTCGATACGCGGAAGGGGCATTGGGAAAGCGACGCATAACTCGGCCTCCTCCGATCGATGACGTCGAGCTCCTCGAAGCCCCTTGCGACAAGGCGCCGGTTTATCTGCTCGATAGTCAAACGATCCGAGAGCTGCAAGTCCAGGACGTCCATGATCTCCGCGTCCCTGGCACGGTCCTTGACGAGGGGCAGCATGTCTTGCATATCCAGCGCCTCGTTTGCCTCGTCCGCGTCGAGCCTCAGCATCGCGCAGACGGCGATGATGAAGTCCCTCTTCGTAATTGGCTTCTGCCCGTTGACCATCTTTCGGAACTGCTCGTACCCGATGCCGACCTTCTCCGCGAGCTCCCTGGTGGACATGCCGCCACTATGGTTCTCGACTATTGCCCTGCGTCCCTCGCGGACAAACCGCGAGAACGCCCCCTTGTCATGGCCTTTGGCTCGGCTCTCGTACGAGCGCTCCTCGCGATGGAGGACACGCTTCGGTTCCTCGTCTGCTTTCATACCATGCCCCCTTCCATCTCATACATGATGGCATTCCACGTCCCTGTTGAGGAGCCCAGCGACGAATGAGACGCTTGGGCAGCCATCTTAGCGGCCAGAAGCTACGCGTCATGTGCGCGCATGCCACAGGAAGTGCTCTGCAGCCTGACGTCCACCTATGAAGTGCGGGAATGGGGTCGCGGTCACCACACCTCGGGCACACGTTGCGAAGCCGTGTGGGTGACCATCGACTGGTCTCCTCTGCAACGTGAACTCCCGCTTGTGTTGTCATCATCATTCATTGCCCCGCATTGTTCGACCCGACCCGCGGTGAGGGGATTGTCCCGCCACCCATACGGCACTATACCGTCCTCTCATGCTCACGGCGGCAATTGTTGTCCCACACGCTTGCTACAATTCCAGTGGAACGAGAATCGAAACTGGCCGACCGGAGGGACGCCCCATGGACTTCGACTCCATCTATACCGTAATAGAGTACATCGGCGACCACTGCACGTCGCTGTTCGACAAGGGCACCATGTGGGAGAAGGCCGTCCTCTTCTACCTCAGGAACGACCCCTCCATGCGCAAGATCGCTAGCGAGGCGTGGCTGTGGGACAACTCCCCAACCTACGACGGCCACGACACGGGCATAGACGTGGTGTGTGCGCATGACGCCGCGACGGCGGAGGCGAACGGACAGCCGCGCTACTGGGCGGTACAGTGCAAGGACTACGGCAAGAGGGTCGACCTTAGCGACCTCGCCACCTTCTGGATGAAGTCCTCCGACGAGCAATACGCCGGGCGGATGGTTTTCAGCACCGCCGACTTCACGGACAACGTGCGTAGGCAGGCAGCCAAGGACGGCACGCTTCTCGTGGGACCCGCGGCCATGAGCCAGTCCAGCGTGGACTGGAACGCCCTGTTCACCGACAACGGCCATGCCACGAGGGACACCTACGACCTGAGAGAGCACCAGCGCGATGCCGTGAGGGACATCAACGCCAAGCTCGAGTCATTCGACCGCTGTAAGGCGATCATGGCGTGCGGCACGGGCAAGACGCTCATGGCGCTGCGCCTCGCCGAGGGACGCTGCCCGCATGGCACGGTCCTATTCGCGGCACCATCCATCGCCCTCGTCAGCCAGGCCATGCGGGAGTGGGTGAACCAGGACCGCGTCGGACTGCGGCCCCTCGTAGTCTGCTCGGACGCGACGGCATCGCAGGTGACAGACGAGGATGACGCCACCATATCGACCATCGCGGACCTCTCGTTCCCCGCCTCCACGAACGCGGACGACCTCGTCCGGCGCCACGGGCTCGTGCGCAGGCGTGACCCGGACGCCATGGTCGTAGTCTTCACCACCTACCAGTCGATGCAGGTCATCTCCGACGCCCAGGTAGCCGGCCTCCCCGCGTTCGACCTCGCAATCTGCGACGAGGCGCACCGGACCACCGGCGCGGCCGTGTCCGAGGACGACGCCACGTCCTTCATGCTCGTGCACGACGAGTCAAGGGTGCGCGCGGCAAAGCGCGTGTACATGACGGCGACCCCGCGCATCTACGACGACAAGGCAAAGGCGAGGGCCCACGAGCAGTCCGTCGGCTACATATCCTCGATGGACGATCCCGAGCGATTCGGACCCACGGCATACGAGATAACTTTCGCCGACGCGGTGGAGCGGAAGCTCTTGTGCGACTACCGCGTCGTCGTGCTCTCCATATCCGAGGACGCGGTCCCCGCCTACATGCAGGACGCCATGTTCAACGGCGAGCAGATCCCCATGCCGGACGCCGCCAAGATCATCGGCACGTACAAGGGCCTCGTCACGCACGGCGCACTCGTCCAGGGGAAGCTCGACGAGGAGAAGAGCGCAATCGACGACGCCACGCCCGACTTCTTCCTCATCGACGAGGTGACCGCAGACGAGCTGGAGGCCGACGGAGAGCCTGGGGACCTCGAGGTCCCCGAGGGCGTGGAGCCACTGCGGCGGGCCGTCGGCTTCTGCTCGCGCATCGCCGACTCGAAGCGCATCGACAAATACTTCGAGGAGGTCGTGGAGCGCTACCTCGAGCAGTCTGGCGAGGACCTGCGCCTCAGGTGCAGCCTCGACCACGTGGACGGCTCGATGGACTCGGACGAGCGCGCGGAGAGGCTGCACTGGCTGGCGTCGGGCACAGACGCGCACGAGTGCCGCATCGTCACCAACGCCCGCTGCCTTGCCGAGGGCGTGGACGTGCCGAGCCTCGACGCCGTCATCTTCTTCGCCGCGAAGAAGAGCAAGGTTGACGTCATCCAAGCGGTCGGGCGCGTCATGCGCACGTTCAAGGGCAAGGAGCTGGGATACATAATCCTGCCCGTCTTCATCCCGGCGGGCATGGACGCCGCGCAGGCGCTCGACAACTCCCAGACCTTCGACGTCGTGTGGCAGGTGCTCCAGGCGCTGCGCTCCCACGACGACCGCATAGACGCCTACGTCAACACCCTGCAGTTCCGAAAGAAGAAGGACGAGGGCGGGGCGGGACCTGGCGGCAAGAACGTGGTGGGCAAGCCCGGTAGCGACGGTGATGACGGAAGGACGGGGCAGCAGGCCGAGCTCGCCCTCGACTACGGCAACACCGACACGGCACGTGCCGTCTACGCGAAGATGGTGGAGCGCTGCGGAACCAAGATCTACTGGGAGTCGTGGGCAGACGACGTCGCCCGCGTCGCGCAGCTCTACGTGGACGAGATCAACCATGCCATCGGCACCGATGACGGCTCCAAGTAGGGCTTCGGCTTGTTCCTGGAGGGCCTGCGTGCCTCCCTCAACCCCTCGATACGCGCCGACGAGGCCGTGGAGATGATAGCCCAGCACATGATAACCGTTCCCGTCTTCGACGCGCTGTTCTCCGACTTCGAGTTCCGCAACTCCAATCCCGTGGCCCTTGCCATCGAGGAATTCGTGGAACGACTCAGAAGCCACGGCGTGGGCGACGACACGCTGTCTGCAGACGACAGGAGACAGCTCGACGAGCTCTATGCGAGCGTGAAGAGGCGAGCCTCCATCGTGAGGACGGACTTCGGCCGCCAGGAGCTCATCAAGGACCTCTACAACAACTTCTTCGCGAAGGCCTTCACGCGCACCTCGGAGAAGCTGGGCATCGTATACACCCCGGGCGAGATCGTGGACGCGCAGCTGCACCTGGTCGACCGCGTTCTGCGTCGCGAGTTCGGCAAGTCTCTTGCGGACGAGGGCGTCAACATCCTCGACCCGTTCGCGGGCACCGGCTCTTACATGGCACGACTCATCGAGGACCCGACGCTCATACCCGTCGACAAGCTGCGCCACAAGTACCTACACGAGCTGCACTCGAACGAGATCCTGCTCCTCGCGTACTACATCATGGTCGTCAACATCGAGTACGCCTACCACTCGCGCACGGGCGGCACCTACGAGCCATACCCCAACGCACTTCTAACCGACACGTTCCAGATGAGCGAACCCGACGACCAGAGCGACCTGGGGATGTTCATAGACAACACCGAACGAGTTTGGGACCAGGAAGCACTCGACATCACCGTATGCGTATCAAACCCGCCCTGGAGTGCCGGGCAACAGAATGCCAACGATGACGCGGCGAACGAGCATTACCCCGCCCTGGAAAACAGAATACGAGAGACCTATTCGGCACGAACTACTGCCAGCAACAAGAGACAGCTCATGGACTCTTACGTTAAGGCATTCCGTTGGGCATCAGACCGCATCGGCAACGAGGGGATAGTGTGTTTCGTTTCAAACGCCGGTTGGCTAAGAAGCGAGATAGGCGCAGGAATACGGCGTAGCTTTATTGAAGAGTTCAATACCATCTACGTCTACGACTTCCGTGGCAACCAGCGAACGCAAGGAGAAGCGTCAAGAAAAGAAGGCGGGAAGGTTTTCGGGTCTGGTTCCCGTGCCGCCGTCGCCATTACTATACTTGTCAAAAATCCCACGTCTTCAAAACATGGAGCCATTCATTACTGTGAGGTGGGCGATTACAAGACACGCGAAGAGAAACTCGATTTAGCACGTTCTCTGGTAAGTGCAGACCCAAAATGGGAGCCAATAACAGAAGACGCACACGGAGACTGGCTCGACAAGCGTGACGACTCCTTCTATGACTACGCCCCACTGGGAGTAACTGAAGGAAACAAGAAAACACCATTGGGAATGTTCTACTCGTGGTCGCTAGGAGTCACTACCGCAAGAGACTCATGGGTATGGAATTACTCCAAAGATCAACTCGCCACAAATGTCCGACATCTAGTCGACAAGACAAACGCAGAGATACAACGTGCAAAAGGTGAGGTATCCTCGCTTTCAAGAGACCCGAAAGACTACAGCTGGTCAAGAGCGTGGAGACGTTATGCAGTGAATGAGGTGGAAATCGCGTTCTCTGGAGACGACCTACAGCTCGGAAGCTATCGTCCATTCTGCAAGCAATGGCTGTGCTTTTCTCCTCAGATGAATGAGGTCCAGTCTTTACAGGGAAGACTGTTCCCCGCAGCCCAAGCCAACGAAACAATGCCGAACGTGGTCATTGCCACAGGTATACGAGGAACGTTCATCTCTGCCTCATTACAAGACGTCGAATTTGTCTATCACTGTAAATGCTTCCCCCTCTACTGGTATGAGAAAGACGAGGGTAGCACGCTCTTCAAAGCCGAGGGAGAGAAGGTCATCCGCGACGCCTGGGGCAACCGGTACGTCCGCCACGACGCAATCACCGACCACGCTCTTGCCGTCTTCCGCGAGGCGTATCCGACCGCGTTCCTGTCGCGCAAGCTCAAGGACGGTCCCAAGGAGCTCACCAAGGAGGACGTGTTCTACTACGTCTACGGCATCCTACACAGCCCCGAGTACCGCGAGCGGTTCGCCACCAACCTGCAGAAGGAACTTCCGCGCATCCCGCTCGCGGAGGACTTCGAGGCGTTCAGCCGTGCCGGACGAGCCCTAGCCGACCTGCACCTCAACTACGAGTCGGTGGAGCCGTGGGCCCAGCTCGAGTGCACCGTACTGCCGGGCATGGACCCCGGCCCCGTCACCAAGCTCGCATGGGGCAAGAGGCGCGACCCCGAGACCAGAAGGCTCATGCCGGACCGAACGCGCATGGTCTACAGCAAGGACGTGGTCGTGTCCAACATCCCACCGCAAGCGAACGACTACAAGGTCAACGGTCGCAGCCCCTTGGAGTGGATGGTCGACCGCTACAAGGTGACGACCGACAAGAAGACCGGCATCGTGAACGACCCCAACCTCTACAGCGACGACCCCCGCTACATCCTCGACCTCATCGGCCGGCTCGTCACCGTCTCCATGCGCACGCTCGAGATAGTTGCCGGCCTGCCCGCCCTGCGCGAGAAAGGCCACACGAGCAACTGGCCTGCCGAATGGGAGGTGCAATCATGAGAACCGTAGCGCTGAAGTTCCACGACAACTTTTGGCCGATGCGGAGTATGTTCGACGAGCATCAGTCTTATCTCGCTGCAAACGGATTCACGTGGTGGGGCAAGACGGGCGTTCCGATCTCCGAGAAGGCGGTGTCAGACGTGCTCGCAAACGAAGACCCGCGGATCCTACTCATCCATTCCGGCGAGGAGGACCGATGGTGGGCGCATGTCGACCAGATCATCTACGACCGCCCGAGCGAGGCGTTCATCCCATCCTGGTACCGAGACAACCCGGCCAACTACAGCTGCTGGCTTCGCATCACGCGGTTCGAGCCGGCGCCGAAGGACGTCATGTCGTGGTGCCTCGTGGCGTCGTCCGGAAAGCCCCTCTTCAGGGCGTCGTGCTTCAGCAGAAGCAACTACTTCATAGTCGACTACCTCGAGTGGAGCGAGGACACACGGTGACGGGTCGCCTTCACGTTATCACCCAGTGAGAGCGGAAGGTTCTGCACTGGAGCATAAGGAAGAGGGCTGGCCGGAAGAGAAAGGTGCTAATGAGTCTCCAGAATGCATATCGATACGCGACCCGCGACGAGGCGGGCATGTACCTCGGCGCCCACACCCTTGATGAGGCAAAGGCGATATGGCCGGAGGCAAGTCGCCGCGGCCTGATCATCTACGTGCCGGACAAGGTGTCCACAGAAGGCCTTGAAGACCTTCTGAACGGAAGACGGAGCGCGCCGGATGCGGCGACCTCGGTGAGACTGCGCCACTCCGCACGCAAGGCAATCGAAGGCTCGTTGAGCGCGCTCAGAAAGGGGCGTGACCCACACCGAGACCCCTCGTCCCCACCCCTCATGGACGTCTTCAACAAGGGCGAGAAGCCGGTCTGCACGGTACCGCTCGACGTAGTCGAGGCGGTCTTTGGCTCGGGCTGGTTCCTCGTGGACGACTCCACGGTCCAGCTGGTCACCACCTTCAACGGGAGCAAGCTTAAGTGGCTGGCGAACGACGCGCGAAAACGGTACGAGGAATCCCTTCCGGCCCCACGCGCGAGAACAAGCACGACCCCCAGCGCAACGGATGATGACGCCCTAGCAAGTGCCAGAATGGTAGGTACTTCTTATCTCCAGCTATCGGCGCCGGAAGAAGAAAGCACCGCCGGGTCGACCACCGGCGACGCGGACGACGGGACGCACGGCCCTACGCCGCAATCTCCCCGACGGGCGGCGTCGGAACCACATGAGCCCGTAGACAGGCTCTATGTCACCCGAGACGCAATGGGTCTGTACCTCGGAGCCCACAAGCTGGGATGGGCGAGGTCACGCCAGGACGATGCGCGAGTGGATGAGGGTGTCATCGTCCTGCCCGAAGCCCTCCCCACGCGCAAGGCAGCATCACTTGCCGGCAAAGCCGGCAAGAAGACACTCCAGCTCTTCAACAGGGATTTTCAGAAGGCGATCAAAAGGTCCGAGTCCTTCATGTCGAACATCCCGCGCCTCACGTCGGAGGCGTTCTGGTCGAGGCAGGACCTCCGGCTCGTCGAGGTTCGCAGCCTGACCTCCAGCAACCTAGGATCGCTCACCCCACCTCAGCTTCGGGAGCTGTTCGGCAACGGATGGTTTCTCGTCAGTCCCGCCGAGGCGCAGCTGACAGTCCCGGTGGACGACGAAATCATCGGGCGGATACAGAAGCTCGAGGCCGAGACCCGCGCTGCCAACGATGCCCAAAGAGCAGGGAAGCGCAGGGCGTGGGAGGCCACGTCGCAACCGCAAGCAGACGAAGAGGCGGTGGGTGAAATGCCAGACGACTCAACGGGCCGCGCTCAAATCACAGCTCACCAAGACACGATTCCTACATTCGTGCAGCTCATGGTGGACCTCGGAATCTCCGAGAGGCACGCCCGCACGATATACGACCAGGTCATGCTGATCGTCCGTCACGGCTATCGGTCGAAGCTGACGGAGACGTTGAGAAAGGCGTTCCCCACGGACCCCGTCGCCCTTCCCGGAGGCAGGGCGCTGGACGTCTATCGCATCGCCGGCGCCCTGGCACGGAAGAATGGGCAGCGCCTCACCGACGCGGAGCGCGACTTCGTGCTGATCGAGGTCGACAAGGCCATGACCAGGGGTGAGGAGCATGCGGAGGAGGAGCGACGAGCGAGGGACATGGGCCTCGAGGAGGCCAGGCGGCACAAGCACGCCGTTAGCAAGTGGACGGAGACGGTATCCCTCGACCCAGACGCCAGCTCGCCGAGCAGAGAGCTCGCCGAGGTGTTCGAGCGACGCCAAGGCGTAGTGCTCGTGATGCAGGATGGCGACATGTACAGAAGTGTCCTAAACACCGACATTGACGACGCTTCCTTCGCGAGCGTCGTGCCGTTCCTCCCGTTCGCACATTTCATCGTCCGCGTGCCACAGATCAGGGGCGTGTACGGCTTCGGGGTCGTACAAAGCCCGCGAGGGTCCGGGGTCGATCTGCTCGCCATCCCCGACGGAAGTCAGGCGGTCGAGGACTCCGACGCGCTGCTCCCTTTCTTCCGGAAGGTGCTCTTCTTCATCTGCTCCAACAGGGACTTTGCTAGCGGGGGACGCGAGTACTTCGACCAAGCAGGACCTGACTCCGCGCGGAGCGCCGCGACGGGAGCGCGAGCCAATGGAGACGGGCTGCGGAGGCAAAGAGGTGCTATGGGCACCGTCGTGCGGGGAAGGTCGTTCGACATCGGCATGAGGGTCATATTCCTCACGGAGGGTCCCGGCTTCAGGCGGGCGTCCACCTCCGGCATCGACATACGGCCCCACGCGGTCGCCGGGACGACCTACGTCAACAGCAACGGAACCGAAGTCGTGCGCAGACCCTACTGGAACCACGGCGCAGGCAACAAGCGCAACGCACTGCCACCGGAGATTGTCGAGAGGAACATCAGGTACAGGGACGGCGCATGAGGGATGCGTCGTTCCTGCACCTGACGGCCACCGAATAGCCTAGACAGGCCAAAAGAGAGTGAAGTGAACATGGACAGAATCTGCTACTTCCCAGACCCAAGTAACCTAACCGACGCCGTCACGAAGGTCATCGCATGGCTATCAGAATCCGAGGGAGGGGCGACGCTCATCGCAGACGACAAGGGGACCGCAACGAGGTCGCTGCGCCACCTCGCCCGAGCGGGTAAGGAGGAAGAGTGGCTGAGGGCGCGCGGTATATCTTTGCAGACGCTTCGCGGCGGGTTCTCGCTCCGCGGGGACCGAGTCGCCCTGCTCTACCCGAGCGTCAAGTGCCTCGGGGAGGTCGAGGAGAGGCTCTTCAGCCCCATGCCCTCGTCAAGCGCGCCGTCTGACCTCCTCGTACTCGTGTGGAACGAGGCGCAGGCGCTCGAGTGGTGCCGACGCTACGCCCCCAAGGTCATCGGCAACGTCCCGGCCGGCTGGAAACAGCGCTCCGCCCGTGCCGACACCTCGAACGTGCCGGAGGATATCCGCAGGATCCTCGCGTTGGTTGCCGGCAAGGTGGAGTCCTACGGATATCTCAAGTTCAACGAGAGGGACCGCCTCAAGGCTGACATGACGATCAACTGGAGTTGCTGGAAGCCGGTCTCCACTGAGGAATGCAGAGCTCTATGCTACGAGCTCGGCATGCCCGTCGAGGCAACCGACGAGGTCGTGGGCATGCTCGACAACCGCCATCAAGGCAAGAGGCTCCAAGTGAAGCGGGGGGAGCGAGGCTACGTCCACAACCCTTAAACGCGGAGTGATTCTCCGATGAGCGACGGTCGGCTGGCAAGCGGGCGTCCACTACAAGCATTCCGAATAAGGATGCAGACGATAGGACGTCACGGAGTCCCTCTGGCATGGATTCGCACCGCACCCTGCGGCACACCCAGCATGGAAGGAATAGATGGCGACCGCCTAGACGTGCGAGCCGCTGCGACGTTCCTGCACAGCTCGCACTTCTAGGCCAAATCTAAAAGAGATTCCTCGTGGCGGCGCACGTTCGGCAACCGCCCTCCGTCAACCCTTCCTCAGCCTCCCCACCACTTCCAGCTCTTCAGCCATCGCGTCCGTCAGTATCCCCACCATGATTTCTCCCATGTCCTCGCCGGTGACGGCCTTTCTCATCTGTATTGCGGTGTGCAGGTCGGGCGGGAGGTAGAGCATGAACGCCTTCCTCCCGGGCTTCTTCCCGCTTCGCAGCGCGGGCTTGCCGGGCGTGGTCGCACCTGGCTTCCCCCTCCTGCGACCGAGGCTGTAGGACAGGGGGTCACTCTACTGGCCGCTTGCCATCCTCGCCACCTCCCCCCACGCCGATGCCCGCGAGGTAGCCGTCCACGGCACACTCGTAGTCGAGCGCCGCCGTGGAGCGCGGGGCGAAGTCGCGAAGCGCCACGCCGGCTCTCTGCGCCTTGCGGGCGGAGACGGTCGCGCGCACGCATGGCTCGAGCACGGGCACGCCGCACTCGGTCGCGAGGTCGCGTATCCTTCCCAGCATCTCCGGCTCGAGGTTGTTGCTCGCGTCGTAGCGCGTAACGAGCACCCCGGCGACGCGAGTCCCGTGGCCTCCGGCGAGCTCGGCCACCTGCGACGCGCAGTCCAGGAGCTCTCCCATGCCGGCAACCGACGAGACGTCCGCCGAGCAGGGCACGATCACGTCGTCGGCGACAGCGAGAGCGTTGAGCGTCCTCACCTGCAGCGCGAGAGGGGTGTCCACGACCACGAAGTCGTACTCGGGCAGGAGCGGCGCCAGGGCGCGTGAGAGCGTGAGCTCGCGGCCCACGCGGGCGTTGAGCCTGTCGTCCACGCCGTCGAGTCTCTCGTCCGCGCAGATGACGTCGCCGAAGGAGCGCGTCGGCTGCACGCATGCCACGGCCCCCTCGTAGGTCTGCCTCCTCTGCGTCACGAGCTCGTAGGTGCCGGGGAGGTCCTTGTCCGCGCCCACGTGCAGGGACAGGTTGCCGGGCTGGGCGTCCGTGTCCACCATGAGCACGGCGTAGCCGAGCGCGGCGAGCGAGGCCGCGAACGCCTCGGCGGAGGTGGACTTGGCGACGCCGCCCTTCTGGTTGGCGAAGGTGACGACCCGGGCGCGGGAGCCGTCCCACGTGGCAGTACCCGTGTTACTCATCGCGATCGCCTCCCGCCACGCGCTGGTTGGCGAGGAGCGCGTCGACGGGTAGCTCGAGCGCCTCGCAAATCGCCGTCAGCTCGGACATGTCGGGACGCCGCTCGCCTGAGAGCAGCTCCCCCACGGCCTCCTCGGAGAGGGTCCCGGTGAGCAGTGAGACGTCGAGCGCCGTGAGCGGAGGCTCGAACGAGTGCATGGCGAGCCGCAGGGCGCCGGAGAAGCTCGACCTCGTCATGCCAACCGCCTCCCCTCGCATTGCGCTGTATGGCGAGACGCAACGACGCTTCGCCGCCCCGGGAGCTGCCTTCTCTTCTGCCTTGTCGATGGATGGGTATGGCGATAGGCCATGGCTGGACCACCTCTTTCGTCGCCTCGGTTCGCCTGGACGCGGGAGATTCGCGTCAGGTCGCTTGGCTAGATGATACAGCTAATGCGGGCATGCGATGGGGAGAATCTGGACAATGATTGGCGCATGTGCCGTATCTCGCTTCGGCGCGGCTGCGCGCTAACCCAGCGAGTAGTCGGGACTTAGCAGGTTCGGTATGTCAGGCATGGCCTTGAGTGCATACTTCGACATCGCAGCTTCGCGAATCGCAAGGAGGCCCAGTTGTCTATTCGGGGTGCGCGGACGAACACCAAGACTGTCTATATTCATACGGCACAAAGCGCCAATTCCAGCCTCATTACGAATGACGTTCCCAATCGCTGGGGCGAAGAAGACCTCGTCGCTATACGCTAACACCAGTTTCAACAAGACGAGGAGCTTGTCTTCTTCGGCAAGCGATGAGATCTGCCTGTCGAACGAATCGAAGCGCGCGGTACGTCGATGACGAAAGGAAATGACCACAGAGCAATCGCCCATGGGAAAGCAGCAGAGAAACAGTGGTTCGACCACAGCTGTTGGCTCTGGGTCAAAGAGGTTGTTAATTAGCTTGCCCTCAAGATCGACGATGGGAGTGACCATCGTCTGGAACGCGACGGGCGTAACGTATTCGAGTCTCCTGAACAGAAGCAACTTGTACGTCCTGTTTCCCCCGCTGGCCGCCAGGAGCGCCTTTCGCAGATTGCGCTCATCGTCATGCACGGACAGATCCCTGGCGTTAGCGGTGACGGAAAGACGCGCGACGGGGTATTCCTCCGCCAAATTCCCGTACATCGCAGAGTCCCTCCGTGACTTCGCGAGTTCTGAGAGACAGCACTTCACGGCAATCTTTCCAAGTATTTGCTGCGTCGGGCTTCGGCCGTACGACGACCGGCTCTCGTATTCTTTGAAGAACTCGTTGTCGCACTTCCTGCACACGAGGCGAAATGTTCCCGCCCGGTTAAGTCCAATACTGCTTTCTACGATATTCGTCCCGATGGCATCCGCGATCGATAAGACATGCCCATTTCCCGCGATGCTCTCCAAGCAGAACGCGGGCAGAGTGTGCGAATTGCAGAAGCTAGTCTGAGGCTCACCGCAAAGCAGGCAGTGATCAGGCTTGACCTGCTGCTCGGCCTTTCTTCTCTCAAGAGAGTTGAATTTGCCCATCTCCGCTCGCATCTCTGAGCCCACCACTATCGGGGGAATGTCGAGCGCGTTGTAGTTCCGAGGCATAGATAATCCTTTCCTCGTATGTCAGTTGCCAATGTGGCACCTTTAGCATGACGGCACAACACAACGAGCGCGCACAAAGCCACTGGCGACGGGTCGAAAGCCTAGAAGGCCCACCAATTTATCAAGCCGTACGTACTCGGCGCTATTACACGTTATTCAGGGCTACTTGCCCTTGCCTCGTGTGACACGCCTCCTCGGCTTAAGCCTGCCGCTCCGGTCATACATGGCCTCTAGACGCCATGCCTCCTTCGAGTCGATGACCAGGCACTCGGCCCCGCGCACGACCCATGTGCGCCAGCGGGTGAGCTCGGGCACGTCCTCGCCAACGGCGTCGGCCACCACGCAGGGGCTGCCGTCCATGCCGACGGCGTACCCCAGGCAGAGGCCCGCCGCGTGCAGCTGCGAGCCGCGGTTGCGTGCCACGTTGCGGGGAAGGCGCACGAGGTCTCCCGGGCGGATGGCGACGCCGCCCTTGGTGTTGACGCCCCCGAGCATGACCCGCATCCAGGACTGGGAGAGCATGGCCCTGGTCTCGACGTCGATCAGAGCGCCCGCCCCATGTCCCCCGAGGCCGCGTTTCTCGACGTCTACGGCGAGTGCCACCGCCTCGTCCTCCTCGATCCTGTTGCAGTAGTCCCCGTCGACGATCCAGGTGCGCCACGTGTCCGGTCGCCTCCCGTTGTGCGCGGGGGCGTCCACCACCACGCAGGGGGTGCCGTCCTTGCCTATGGCGTATCCCGTCACGGTCCCGGGGACGTCCCACTCGCCGTCCCCCTCCCAGCGGACATGCGCGGGCAGGCGGACCAGATCTCCGGGGGAAAGCGCGTTCCCGCCCTCATCCGCGACGCCCCTGGACACGACCTCGGCCCACCTGGCCACGAGCGCCCTTCTCTGCGTCCCGCCCAGCATGCTCGTCTTCATGCGCCACACCACCGTATCGTATCCCAAGTCGGTCTCGTCCTTGACAAGTGTACACAATGCAGGGCATCTTGCAGTAGCTCTGCGCCACTGAATCAGTCGCAAGAGACATGGGCGCATGGGGCCGATGATTCTGCCGATGCGCATGAGTTGGCTCATGCGGCTCATCCAGCTCATGCGCACGGCGGCGTAGGCCATAACCTCACCTCACCAGCCCCGAGCGATCCAAGGGCCAGTACGTCAGCAAGACGTGCGATGACACGGACGACGCGGGCACGTCCCCGAAGACGCGAGAATCGCGCGAGGCCTCCCTGTTGTCGCCCATCACCCAGACGCAACCCTCGTCCACCACATGCGGATACGCAGCGCCTGACCCTGACACGACCTCCGTGCGCCCAATCGCATAGGGCTCGTCCCAAGGCTCGCCATCCACCCACAGTCGCCCGGCCCGGACGTCCACGGTCTGCCCGCCAACGACCACGACGCGCTTGACGAGCGTGGTGCCAGGGGACTCGGGGCTCTCGAAGGTGACGACCTCGCCAACGGGAGGCGCCCCCAACGCGACACTGGCCTTCTCACCCAGCAGAAGGTCGCCAACCTCAATCGTCGGCTCCATGGACGCCGACGGGACAACGTAGAGACCGACCACGAAGACGCGCAGGAGAAGGACGAGCAGGACGGCGAGGACCGCAGCGGCGGCGAGCGACAGCGCCCGCCGCATGCGCCCCTCCCGCCTCATCGAGGCGGGCATGACGGGTCCCGGTCCCGCACGCCGTCCTCCGGCGGCAGCGGCTCCCCACCTGCGTAGCCGTCGATCCCGAGCCGCGCCCAGACGTAGCACCAGACGCACCAGTGGGTGCGGGCGGGGCTCATGCCGAAGATGTAGGCGACGTCTGCGAGAGGCACGCCGGTGGGGACCATGCGGGTCATCGCGTGAAGGTCGCGCACGGTCGGCCCTCCCTCTCCCACGTCCCCTAGGAGGGGCGCGGACGTGCGCATGAGCTCCCTGTCACCCATGGCGGCCAAGTGTCCCCCGGCGCTCATGACGCGCCTCCCGCCACGATCACGAGGCATCGTATGTTCGGCCTGAGGCTCGCGGTCTCGCAGGCGGCCATCGCCACGAGCAGGGCAAAGGTCACGATGAGGATGATGAGCGCTAGGGCCTGGAGTGCCCTTCGCACCCGGCCCTCGGCCGACGTGCGGCATGGTTCGGCAAGCATGGCTGTCCTTTCGTCGCTTCCGTTGTCTCGGGCCGTGGAGATTCGGCCCTGATAGGGATTGTAGCCGCATCCGGCGACGAGGGAAGGTTGCGGTGACGAGCGGCAGAGATGGCGCTACTCGTCGTCCATCCCCACGAGCTCAGCGATCTTCTTTGGCGAGTAGTACCACTGCGACCCCAGGCGCTTGGCGGGGATCTGCCCGTTCTGCACCATGCGCAGGATGTTGCGCGGCGTCTGTCCTAGGCACTCCGCTACCTCCGCCGTCTTCAGGGGGCGGCACACCGCCGCCAGGCTCATCTCTCCGCACTCCATGGTTCCCTCCGTCCGAATTGTCCGACTCATGGCTTGCGGTTCCGAGTTAAGCACCGTGCGACCGTCTTGGCAAGCACGCGTTTCCGCAGGTCAGAGCACTCGTGCCACGTGTGCCAAGCCTGCCGAAGGTGCAACCTATGCCATGGTACTTTTTCAGAAGATGTGAAGGGGACGTGGAGGGTGTGCCATCCCCGGGACACGTAGAACGACCGGACGAGGCCCCACTTCGACAAGCACGTCTGCAGAGCATACGTCAGCGATGCTGCCACAGGCACATCGGACGCCAACCGCGCAACCGCCCATGCCCCTCCAAGGGCGTAAAACAGCCGTGATGCCGAAAGCGACCGCCATGCTTTCCGCCAGACCAAACATCGATTTGGCGTAAGGAAAGAGAAGGCGCTTACACACCCTCCGCATCGCCACAAGTCTACCATCGGACTCTTGGGAGGACTCTCCATCATCCACGTCTGCCACACACCGATTTGAACCAGCCGCTCGCCCGATTGGGATCTGCGAAGGGGCACTCTGGCAAATTGCTCCCAATCTACAGACCGCGAATAGACCGCAGGCAGACCGCGAAAACAAAACAGGCCAGAGGATGTGCCCCCCTGACCTGCGGAAAGTCTGGTCGGGACGACTGGATTCGAACCAGCGGCCTCACGGTCCCGAAAAAGTTCCAGCGCTCAAAGATAGGCTTTACCGTTCTGGCCGTCAAGTCACTTTTCGGTATTTGACCTGCAGTTTTGTCAGCATCGACCGTTTCCGT
>JAFWMI010000221.1 GCA_017513965.1 Atopobiaceae bacterium | reverse complement strand
TGGGGACTGTCCCTCTTTGGTTCGAACCAAAGAGGGACAGTCCCCAATTGGTTAGGGCATCTTCCATGTGAGATAATGCTTTTGGGATTATGCGGGACTTTTCTACGGAATCGCGGAGGCGGTGACGGGTTTGATAGAGATATCCTTTTGGACCGTCGAGATTGCGCTGGCAATCGTCTGGCTCCTTGTGAGAGTCACGCTCTGCGTACGACGCCACTATGTCGACTGGCACCGAGAGATCCTCTCGCTCGCAATGCTCGTGAACGTGGCAATTATCCTGCGGTTCACCATGTTCCCGTTCGCCCTGGTCGACGGAAAGGTCCAGCCGCTTCCGTTCGACGCCAGTCAGGCATATCCACCCCGCCTTAACTATGTTCCCTTTGCCGAGCTCCTTACCTACGATTCGATGCACGACACGCTCATCAATCTCATCGGCAACTGCGCCATGTTCATTCCCTCAGGAATCCTCCTGCCCATCCTGTATCCCAGGCTCGACTCATTCGCAAGGGTCGTCGGGGCTGGCGCATGCATGTCTATCGCCATCGAGATTATCCAACTCCCCTTCCATACCCGCGTGAGCGACGTCAACGACCTCCTGCTCAACACGCTCGGCGTGGCAATCGGCTACGGCGTGTATGCTTTGGTCAAACAGCTCGCTCGCACGAGCAGAACGACTGGCGCCTAAAACGAATCGCACGCTTACCTCTTAACCTCTTTTGCCGCTTTTTGTATTAGTATTCAATCAGCACCGCACATACCCATGGAGGTGAATCGTGGCAGAGACTACCAACTATCAATGCCCCAACTGTGGAGGCCAGCTAGCCTTTGTCGGTACCACTGGCATGCTCCACTGCGAGTTCTGCGAGTCGGACTTTACTCCCGAGCAAGTGGAGCAGATTTATGCCGAGCGCCAAGCCAAGGCGGATGCTCGCGCAGCCAGGGAAGCGGCATCTGAGTCCGGCGCTTCTCAAACGCCTGCCGGCGAGCACGTATCCGCCGCAGACGCGTCCACCGACGAGCGCACGCGAGTCCACGTGCACCGTTCCACCGCCACCGACCCCGTTCAGGCATATTTGGAGAACTCCAAATGGGACGATGCGGACCAAGAGAACTTGCGTGCCTACAACTGCTCGTCGTGCGGTGCGCAGCTCTTGGTGGATCAGGTGACGGCCGTTACGCAATGCCCATACTGCGGCAACAACGCCGTGCTTCCGGGTCAGCTCTCCGACATGCTCAAGCCTGACTACGTGATTCCCTTTAAGCTGGACAAGGACGATGCCATAAAAGCGCTGCACAACTACTATCGCGGGAAGCGCTTCTTGCCTGACGCCTTTACCTCCGAGAACCACCTAGAGGAGATTCAAGGTGTCTACGTACCGTTTTGGCTGTACAGCGGCAAGGCAGACGGAGACCTGACCTTTAGTGCGGAGCAAGTCACCTCGTGGAGCGACTCCGAGTACAACTACACGCAAACCGACTACTACAGGCTCGAGCGAGCGGGATCCATGCAGTTTGAGCGCGTGCCCGTGGACGGGTCGTCGCGCATGCCCCACGCGCATATGGATGCCATCGAGCCCTTTGACTATGCGGAACTCACGGACTTCTCGGTTGCATACCTGCCGGGATACGTGACCGATCGCTACGACCTCGACGTACGTGAGTGCGACGGACGTGCAAGGTCCCGCGTGGAGACCACCTGCCACACTGTGTTCGAAGAAACCACGGGCGGCTATAGCAACGTGCAGCTTTCGAACGGCGCCGTAAACGTTGACTGGTCCGATGTTGGGTATGCGCTCCTACCGGTGTGGATGCTGCACACCAAGTGGAACGGCAACGACTACCTGTTTGCCATGAACGGCCAAACCGGCAAGCTCATTGGCGACCTGCCCATCGACAACGGAAAGGTCACGCGTAGGTTCATCCTCATCTTCGTGCCCATTATGTTGATCATCGCACTCATTATTGTATTTGCACTCGGCGGATACATGGGATAGGAGCAACCATGGTTAGCAACAAGAAGATCGGTCTGCCCGCAGTGTTCGCGCTTGTGCTGTTTGCCGTTCTCGCGTTTCCCGGTACGGCGTTTGCCCAGTCGGGAAAGTATGTGTTTGATGAACGCAACGTCCTGAGCAGCGACGATTTCAACCAGCTCGAGTCAAAAGCCGCCGAATATGCCGACAAGTACCACATTGGCGCATACCTGCTCTTCACCGACCATCTGGGTGACGACGAGGGCTCGGCGAACGGACGAAGGGAATTCGCCCGCCAGTACTTTACGCAGCATGATCTGGGCGCATCGCCTAACGGCGACGGCATCATCCTCACGGTGGCCGTAGACGGGCGCAAATACGTAACGGTCAAGCACTTTAGCGATTCTTCGCGCGATCCCTTCTCCAACGACAGCGCCAAGGCCATTGAGAGCGAAGTGAAGTCGTACCTCAAAGACGACGAGTGGAGTGAGGCCGCCAAGACATACTACAGCACCGTGGGCGAGCATATGGCGTACTTCGCCGATCACGGCAAGCAATGGACCGAACCTCACATCGTGGGCACCATCATAAAGGGTGCCGCCACCGTGCTCATGCCCCTCATGATCGCATTTGGCATCGTGAGTAGTGAGCGCAACGCCATGAAGACGGCACGCATGCAAACCGAGGCAAACAACTATTTGGATACCGACACCTTCAACCTGCGTACGAGCAACGACATATTCGTGGACAGGACCATTAGCGCCGTGCCTATTCCCCATAGCGACGACAGCGATAGCGGCAGCGACAGCGGCTGGTCCGACATGGGCGGCGGCTTTAGCGGCACAGATGGCGGCGACTTCTAACGGAGCTCGCAGGAGAGCTTATGGACACGGCACTTTTTGCGACAGCGCTCGGGAAATTTGCCGCTGGATTCGTGGTAATGGGACTCTTGCTGTTCGTCCCTGCCGGAACGCTCGCGTGGTGGCAGGGATGGTTGCTCATGGGGGTGCTCTTTGCCCCCATGTTCGTCGCGGGACTCTTCATGATGGCCAAGGCACCGGATCTGCTCAGGAAGCGTCTGGACGCGAATGAGGAGGAGCTTGAGCAGCGACGTGTGCTTGCGCTCTCGGCGCTCATGTTTGTGGCAGCCTTCGTGGTTGCGGGACTTGGGTTTAGGTTTGGCTGGCCGTCGCTTCCACCCTGGGCATCATGGCTGGGTGCTGGAGTCTTCCTTGCGGGATATGCGCTGTATGCCGAGGTACTGCGCGAGAACGCCTACCTCTCCCGCACGGTTGAGGTGCAGGAAAACCAGCACGTCGTTGACACCGGACTCTATGGCATCGTGCGCCATCCCATGTACGCCGCCACGTTGCTGCTGTTTTTTTCCATGCCCATCGTGCTGGGCTCCCCCTTTGCGTTTGTGATTCTGCTCGCCTATTTGCCCATCATCGCCCGGCGGATCAAAAACGAGGAGCAGGTGCTTGCCACGGGACTTGAGGGGTACCCTGCATACATGCAACGCGTGAGGTGGCGGCTCATCCCGCACGTTTGGTAGTCGCGTACGACAACGCTACGTGCTTAGCACGTCCAACGCCCGACGGAAGTGCTCCTGTCGTATGCCGTCGCTGTTCTCAATGAGTACCAGATGCCCCTTCGCCACTTCCGGGCGCTCCTCAAACCGCGCTCGGTCGTCTAGAATCACGTATGCCTCGCTGGGGAGCGTCGAGCCACGCGCCGATCTCCGCGGACCTATCCGCTCCGGGAAGAGAAGGCGTTACGTCAAACAGGGGCGCCCCAACCGCTTCGAGTTGGTGGAGTAGGTTGCCAACGATAGCCCCAAGCAACGGGTCTCGCGTGTCCAGATCCCCCCGCCAGCTCGACGACAGCACCACCTTCGCACCCGTTCGCGCAACCAGCTG
>JAFWMI010000220.1 GCA_017513965.1 Atopobiaceae bacterium | reverse complement strand
TGATGCTCTTGACCTGAGAGAAAACCCTGATTATCTTGCGGAGTTGCTCCTGAAGAAAATCAAGAAGGTACTGGGCTTCAAAAGTGAAAAGAAAAATCCATCCAGCTTTGATGCCGCGATGGCAGTAATCGGGATTTTCAAAGATTGGGTAGAGAACAATCGAGGGTGGGCTGAAATACAGAATGCGCCGACAAAGAAACGTGAAAAAGCTGTTCAGCGATTCATGCACCTTGGGGCAAAGTATTATGTTGATGTGAACGATTTGGACATTTCATGTGAGGCTGATGAAGGCCGAGGCCCTGTAGATGTTAAGATGAGCCGTGGGAAGGACAAGACTTTAGCTGAAATAAAGCTGTCCTCAAATAGTCAATATCTCCACGGGTATCAAGAACAGGTAACTGAATATGCGGCGGCTGAACGTACCAGGAGCCTTATCTATGTGTTCATCGATGTTGGAAATCCAGGTAGGCTGAAGACCATTAAAACACTTCATCGCAAAAATCGGATCGAGGGAAAGGCGTGCCCGGAACTGGTTATAATTGATGCGCGTCAAAAGAGAGCTGCAAGTACATATTCTGCTGAGGAGAATCCGAGTGAAGTGGAATTTGACTTCGGAGATTTCCCAGAGATTGATCTTTCGGGCCTAGAAAACATTGATTTAACCACGCCAGAGTGGAATCTTGATGATATTAAATGGGATGAGTAGGGAAGTATGCATCCGATGTGGAGTAGAAACAGAATACAACGTTTCTACTCCCGTGACGGTGAGAAGATGGTATGTCGAAGGTTCCGGGCAGCTTTGCGAGCACTGCTATTTAACCCTTTACCCGGTGCCAGCTTCCTTACAGAGTGACTTGGGCGGTGAAGAACGATCGAGGACGCAAGAAAAACAATATTCCGTATAAGCTATAGTCCTTGGGTCAGTTCAAGTGTAGAATTGACCCAGTGTGAGGCTGTGCACAAAATTATCTATTTCCTTGCACACTAATCCCGTCCCGATTCAATTGCTAAAGTATTGATGATAAAACACGAGGTTATTTCAAGCATTGGCCTACAGGCAATACGAAGCAACGCAGATTCTCGGGCCTCCTTTCTCCAATCTTCTCCCGTTTTCTCCCACACCGCATATTAAAGAGCCATATCTGAGATTCTGTCGGCCTCCGCTAAAGACTATGGGTGCAGCAGTGCGCCTTTTGTTCCATTACTTTTCGGCTGTAACCCTTTCAATTCACTAAAGGCACCGAAGATAGTATGATGTCCCACCACATAAGTGCTTAGGTGTTATCCGCAGGGAAGCTTCGTATGGTACCTCACGTCCTCACGCATGGCATGACAGTTGGAACCTTGGATTTGAGCACGCGTGCCAAGCGCGTTCTCGCCTCCGCAGGCATCGTTACCATGGCGCAGCTCGTCAGCCGTCTGGATGAGCTCTCGGCAACTGGCGGCATGGGTAGACTAGGCGTGCCCTCGGCCAAGTAGCGTACGAGCTGCGTTCGCGTGCCCTGCCGCAGCCCGCTTCTTACCACGGCGCAGGCGGGGGCACTCTGCAAGGTCTCGCATCAACACCGGTACCGCCTCGAAGGCCGACTCCGGCAATGCGGCAAACTCCCCGGAGACTGCATTCAAGGCTCACTAGGAAGGAGCCAGGGCCGTCGAAACCTTCCACTTCGCCGGGATGCGGGGAAGGGGTGTCGGCACGCGTTCGGGGCAGTTCCGGCCTTCTTGTTCAAGGGCGGACTGTGATGCCCCTCTGGCGACTTGGCAGCGTGGCGCAGTGAGAGCGAAGCGGTCTCGTCCCTTGCGGTGCTGGGTTTGGCTATGGCCGGACTTCACGCTAAGCTCAATTCATGCGTATGTCCTGGTGTCCATGTGAGTGCATAGCATTATGTCACCACTGCGGTATTATCGGAGTTGCTACGGTGGGGCTCGGCTTTTGGATTTGCATCGCATCCGCACCGCAGTGTCTCACAAATCCAGATTTGGTGTGCTGTAAAGCGTCGCTAAAGTGTTTAGCCTCTCTCTGTTCGGAAGGAGCTCTACCGTAGTGTCTGTGAGCCAAAGCAGGCTTTTGTCGGTGGGGTCGCACTACGAACTTGCGACACTGTTGGGATTGACGGAGAAAATGCTGTGTTTCTATGCGTTCTCTGGCAGGTGGTTCTACAGCAGCTTTGAAATCCCAAAGAAGGATGGAAAGTGGTTGAGGCGGATCGATGCTCCGCACAAGAACCTGAGAGATATCCAGCGAGTTCTTGCTGAAGAGTTATCGTTGATTTACACCCCAATAGATGCCGCTTATGGATTCGTGCGGAACAGAAGCATTGCCGATAATGCCTATCTGCACACTCGTAAGCGATGCACAATCGTTGGTTGTGCCGAGACGAAATGCCACGCTATCGTTCCCGTTGAGGGGACGAACGGGTGATTGCCGATGAGGGGAGCATCGTCCCTCTCTTTTACTGAAAACCGTACCCGCCGCTACTCGTCATCCATCAGGACGCGTATGCCCTCGGGAATCTCCCAGCCGGCCTCCTTCATCACGGCCACGTGCGATTTCGGCGCGTACAGGAAGGCGGTTCGCATGTCGTGCTCGTCCTCGCCCTCGCTTGGCATGAGCAGCTGCGTCACGGTGTTGTCGCATACGAAGCCCTTGTCCATGAGCACGCCTCGCAAGGCGCAGAGCCCGTCGCTGAAGGGCCGACCCTCGCTCATCATGGCCATCGGACGCCCCTCGACTTCGGCGACGCCGCACAGCCACTCTATGTTCAGGTGTACGTCCACGTCGCCCTTCGTCGCGAACGCATACCATCGGTCGATGCCGCGCTCCTCGTGCCGCAGACGCGTGCAGTGTATGAGCGCGGGCGGCCTGATCGCCTCGGCGACGTACCTCAGGTGCTCGTTCACGCTCTCGAACGCCCAGGGCCTTTTGCCCTCGCGCGGTCTGTAGGCGAAGTGAAATGCCTCTGCGCCTCGCTGCATCGAGTCGATGATTTCAGTCTGCTGCCTCATGTGATCCTTGATGGAGTTTACGAGTGCGATCCTCTTGTCGTCAATGAGCTTGGCCGAACGCTCTTTTGCCTGCTCGGAAACCCTTCCTGCCCTAAGCGCCCGAACCCACAGGCTCTGGTCGCGCAAGTCGTTAAGCCGCATCGGTGCCGGAAGCCGTATGAGGTCGATGCTCGGTGCCGAAGACATTGCGAAGCCGGTGCCCGTGGGGACGTACTGGGCGTGCAGCATCATTGCCTCCGCCAAGGCGTTGTCGATAAAGGTGGCGCGTGGCCTCAGCGGTTGCGGCATGTGAGGTTGTCTGTACTGCATCACGAGCAGGTTAACGTCTCCCATCTTCACCTCGGTGAAGACTCGCGAGGCAACCCCGTGCGCGAGCGGTGAGACCTTGCTCTCGTTGACCGCCGTCTTGCCTGCCGACCACGTCTCGAAGGGCAGGGTCAAAAGAAGGCTGACAAGCTCGGGGAATGTCTCGGTGTGTCGCCCTAGAGACCACGTCGGGTTCGTCAGGTAAATCTCCAGCGCGGTGCAGTCGGACTCCATCTCGAAGAACAGCTTGCCGGGCTTCTTCCGCCTTTTGCCTGCCGTCTGCGTGCGAGTCAGCTCGTCGGGGACCTCGATCTTTGCAAGGGGAAGGGGCATGATGGTGTCGGTGCTGGGCGCCACGATGCTGGAGAGCGGGATGTCGAGATAGCGGTCTTCTCCCTCCATGGGCTGGAGGCGCTTTACGTGTATCACGACCTGCCTGCCGCCCGCACCATGGTGGTAGGTGATGTCGGTCTGCGTGCTGCGGTCGAATGCGCAGTAGAGGGGGTTGATGGCGTGAAGCGGGTAGGCAAACGCGTCGTACTCGCGCCCGAGGAACGAGAAGATGACGTCGAGCTTCCCCTCGTCGGGCGGTCGCACCATGATGCGCGCAACGTCTATGCCGTCACGCGAGATGGCCAGCCTGTAGGGTGCCTTACCCATTGTGCTCCTATCGTGTGGGCAGTGCTCTTGGCTCTACTTTACTCTCAATGCGCGTCGCATGTAAAGGAATGCGCAGCCTGGAGCAACAAGGGTAGACAAAGGGGACTGTCCCCTGTGCCTACCCTCGCGTTCGGGCAGTTTTGACGATAGGACGGGAATGGGGACAACACCCAATTCCCGCCTACTACGCGTAATATCCCGCGTACCACTCCGCGAAGGCATGAAGGCCTTCGCGGATGCCGATAGTCGGTGTGAAGCCGTAGTCGCGCTCGAGCGCGGAGGCGTCGGCGTAGGTCACGGGCACGTCGCCCGGCTGCATGCCCACGAGCTCGCGGTGCGCGTCGAAGTCGTAGTCGGCCGTCAGGACGCCCGCGCGCACGAGCTCCTCCTGAAGGGTCTCCACGTAATCGAGTAGGTTCTCGGGAGTGCCGCCTCCGATGTTGTACACGGCGTACGGGGGCAGCGGCAGGCCGTCCTCGCCGATGGCGCGTGCAGGTGCTCCGCGCATCACGCGCCACACGCCCTCCACGATGTCGTCCACGAAAGTGAAGTCGCGCTTGCAGTTGCCGTAGTTGAAGATCTGGATTGTCTCGCCGGCAACGAGCCGCCGCGTGGCGCTGAAGTAGAACATGTCCGGCCGCCCCGCCGGCCCGTACACGGTGAAGAAGCGCAGTCCCGTGCAGGGGATGTCGTAGAGTTTGGCGTAGGCGTGGGCGATCAGCTCGTTGCTCTTCTTCGTGGCGGCGTAGAGCGACACGGGGTTGTCGACCTTGTCGTCCACGCTAAAGGGCACCTTCTTGTTGCCGCCGTACACCGACGAGCTCGATGCGTAGACCAGGTGCTCCACTGGGCTCTGGGCGTGCCGGCATGCCTCGAGGATGTTGTAGAACCCAACGATGTTGCTCTCGATGTAGGCGTCCGGATGGTCGATGGAGTAGCGCACGCCGGCCTGAGCGGCGAGGTTGACCACGACGGCGGGCCGGTACGCGCGGAAGACCTCGTCCACGAGCGCCTTGTCCGCGATTGACCCGCGCACGAAGACGTGGCGCACGGGGCTCGCCTCGGCGGCCTTCTCGATGAGCGAGAGCCGGTGCTCCTTGAGCGCTGGGTCGTAGTAGTCGTTCATGTTGTCCAGGCTCACGACGGTGCCCGAGTCCATCTCGCGCAGCAGGCGCAGCACGAGGTTGGCGCCGATGAAGCCTGGCGAGCCGGTGACGAGGACGGTCTTGCTGTTGAGGGCGACGGGGGTCTTGGGCATGGGATTCTCCTTCGTGTTGTCGGTGGTGCATGGGGCACACATCTCGGTCGGTGCCCGATGCGGATGGCGGGCACGAGAGGTGTGTCCCCCATGCACTGCCTTCGCTAGTCTCGCCTAAACAGGTCGCGCGTGTAGACCTTGTCCGCCACGTCGTCGAGGTCGGCGCTCATGCGGTTGGCGATGATGCAGCCACACATCGCCTTGAAGCGCGCGAGGTCGTTGACCACCAGGCTGCCGAAGAACGTGGAGCCGTCCGGCAGCGTGGGCTCGTATACCACGACCGTGGCGCCCTTGGCCTTGATTCGCTTCATCACTCCCTGGATGGAGCTCTGGCGGAAGTTGTCGGAGTCGGTTTTCATGGTGAGGCGGTAGACGCCCACGACGATCTTGCCCTGCGCGACCTCGTGCGCCGGGTCGTACCGCGCGCTGTTGCCGTAGGCGCCCGCCATCTCCAGCACGCGGTCGGCGATGAAGTCCTTGCGCGTGCGGTTTGACTCCACGATGGCCTCGATGAGGTTCTCGGGCACGTCTTCGTAGTTGGCCAGCAGCTGCTTGGTGTCCTTGGGCAGGCAGTAGCCGCCGTAGCCGAAGCTGGGGTTGTTGTAGAAGTCGCCCACGCGCGGGTCCAGGCACACGCCGCGGATGATGTCGGCCGTGGAGAGGCCCTTCATCTCCGCGTAGGTGTCGAGCTCGTTGAAGTAGCTCACGCGAAGCGCCAGGTAGGTGTTCACGAAGAGCTTGGTGGCCTCGGCCTCGGTCGTGCCCACGACGAGCATGGGGATGTCGCGCTTCTCGGCCCCCTGGGCGAGCAGCGCCGCGAACTCCTCGGCCTCCGCGCGCGAGGCATCGTCGCAGCCCACGATTATG
>JAFWMI010000219.1 GCA_017513965.1 Atopobiaceae bacterium | reverse complement strand
GGGCGAAGTCGACCAGGAGGTACAAGGAGCAGCTCCGGGCCAGGGTGCGCGCCCACCTCGCGGCCATCGACGAGATGGACGACGAGGAGGAGGCGCTGGCCCCCGACGACCCGTCCGAGATCGACTCCGAGGCCATCGCCGGGGCGCGGCTTGCCATGTGAATCCGTCCGGCATCCGACTGATTATTCTTCACTTTCTTATGCCGATGTCGATTCGCGGTGCCTTCTCAACTTTTTTGAAATTCCGCTTGACTTTCTATAGCTGGTCTTTTGCGTCACACATGACAAGACGACAATAGACACGTTAAACCCGTTACACCCACGGGCACTATGAGGCCTGTCCCCCAATTCCACGTCATAAGACGAACGGTTCCAGCGGACAGATACATTAGGATGGTACTATGTCGTGCCATCTCAAGGCAAAGGGAGAGGAGCGGCTTCGATGAACGCCTATGACTTCGATGGAACCATCTTCCCGTCGAACTGTACGATTGGCTTCGCCGTATGGTGCATGAACCGCCAGCCAAAACTCTGGCTCACCTATGCGCCGCATGCCGCGAAGAGCGTCGCCCTGTATAAGCTTGGAAAGATGCCGAGCTACCGCATGCTGCGCGAAATCTACAGCTATCTCAAGCACGTCGATGACTTCGAAACTCAAATCGAGCGCTACTGGGACAAGAACGAGCGGCGGATATCCCCTTGGTATCTTGCGCAAAAGAAGCCGGACGACCTGATCATAAGCGCCTCACCCACCTGTCTCATTGAGCCCATCGCGCGCAGGCTCGGCGTGTCGTATGTGGGGACCGATTACGACCGTGACTTTGGAATCCTGTTGAACAACCTCATGTACGCGCGTGAGAAGGCGCGCTACATCATAGACCATGGTTTTCCCGTTATTGACCACTTCTATTCTGACTCGCTCTCGGACACGCCAATCGCGCTCTGCGCCGACCATGCACACCTCGTCACCCACGGCGCGCGCAAGGTGACCGATTGGCCAAAACTCGACGAGCTCACCAGAAAGAAAGTTCGGAAGAAGATCAACACCGGCTGGACGATTCACTTGGATGACTGAGCCTTCGTCCAAAGAATGTCAGCGCCCTGGCCGTGAATCGTACCGCAACCTGCCGAGGCTTACCGAGCGATCACCGATTGCCCAATGTATGCGGGATTTATCCGAGGTGCAGCTTGCCCCTCTACAGGACTTTGCATGCGTGCTGGTAGAGCTGCTCATAGAGCTTAAGGAGCTTGGTCTCACGCAGTTCACTGTCATCCGTAAAGTAGCAGATGCTTGTTCCGTCCTGACGGATGTAGGAGTCACTCAGCGCAGGCCAGCCGCCCTCTGCAAAGTCCTCCCAGCTTAGGAAGTGAGCGCTCCTATCGCCAAACTCGCGACAATAAAGCCCTTCTCGGGTTATGGCAAAGCCGTTCTTGCCGCTCTTGAACATCGTATCGTCGTGGATGAGATAGATGTCGTCGCTGTTCTCGATTCCAAGACCATATTCGATCTTTCTTGAGGAGCTGAAGCTCGATTGGTCAACGCGCTTGAGAAACTTCTCGCACGCCTCACGGGCATATGCGTACATAGGAGCCGAACTCGTGTCTTCGTCTCTGGTCGCATTGCGGCCTGGGTCGTTGTCATCGAATCCGTCTTTGTCCGCATCCGTAAAACCAAAGGCACTGAGCTCTTCGTCACTCAACGCAAAGCGCGTTCCGCAATACTCACAGGTAATGAATCTGCTCGTGAGCCTTCCGCCATAGGAGCCGCCGCACGCCGGGCAGTTTGCCGTAATCAGTTGCATGTTGTACCCCTTTTGTTCGTTGAGCTAGGCATTCCGCATGTGCCGTTTGAATCACTTTATGTGTGTTGCATGTCATCGTGCAATGCGAATGCCGTAATCCGTAGCACAGAATCGGCTATCGGCAAACAATATGCCAATTCTTTGGGACACATGGGGCCGTTAAACGTATACAGTACTAGTTAGACTGTTTTTCACCAATCGAACTGGGGAGCTACCATGGCAAACAACAATAACGCGAATCAATTAGAAGAGAACTTCGACGGGGTCGAGCTTCCTGACGAGTTGCTTGAGGGCTTGGCAGGTGGTGCCATCTCCGACGATACCAAAAAGCTGCTGCGCAAGACCGTGCTCAATTTTAAGGGACACGGATATCAGCTTGACGTAGTTCTGCGCATGACGAGCATCGTCGCCAACAAGCGTCATGCTCAAGGTGACAACTTCAACAACTCAGAGATCGTTGACTTTGTACGTACCGTGTGGAACGAAAAGTAGTGGTTTCTAATTAAGGACCCGATGGCGGAGGCGTGGTTATGTAGACCACGCCTCCGCTTGTTGCTATTGAGAGAACGCATGGTACTCAACGATAATTGGAGCGTCGCGTTCGAAGGACCAGCCCTTATCGAATTCGGTAACCCCATTGATCGAGATGCTCAGCACATCACCTTCCTCGTGTGAAATGCCCACGAGGAGGTCTTCTTTTGGCTCCGCCTTTACGTTGGTGAAGCCCGCTTCCTGCAGAGCGCGAACGGCATCCTCGTAGCCGCCTCCGCAGAGAATCTTGGACGAGAAAGGTGTTTGGACGGGATCCTTGAGTGCGGAGGAGTCTGGGGCCTTGGAAAGGACGGCGTCTGTGCCAGCACTTGACCCATTCTCGTCCACCACCTCGGTGGCATCCTCAGGATACGCGTGATATATAACGAGGATTTGCGTGTTTGCCTGGAGTTTGGTCCCTTCCGCCACGTCGTCTTCTCCGTTTATCGTCACCTGCTCAACGTCTCCCTCACCGTGTATGAGCTCCACCACAAGGTCTCGATGGGGTTGTACCAACACGTTGGTAAACCCAGCATCCTCAAGGAGCTCGACGACCTCCTCGTATGGATGGTTGACCATATCCTTGGAAGAGGCGGGCATGGTAACGAGCGTCTCATGCGTCTGGCTCTCTGCAGGAGAGAGCTCGGTCTTTCCGCAGGCAGCGAGGACGAGGCAAAGCGAGCATCCGAGCAGCACCATGAGCGGCAAAACGAATAACGTATTCGTATGACGTCTGGACATGTGGCCTCCAAGGTACATAAAGACATGGGCATAGTGCATACAGTGCATATTATAGTGTTACCACAAAAGGGCATCCCCCTTGACACCACAAATGCCAAG
>JAFWMI010000218.1 GCA_017513965.1 Atopobiaceae bacterium | reverse complement strand
GTACTGCGTCCCGTGCCTCTCGTCGTAGATCTGCATGGCAACGACGCGCTTGTCGATGAGGGACTCCATCTCCTCAAAGGTCTTGGATGAGCAGGCCAGCACCTTGAAGCGCTCCTCCCAAAACAGGCGAATGCGACCCAGCCGTTCCTCCCCCACCGCATCCATGAGCTCGATGCTCTGCGAGAAGCGCCCCGCGCACATGCTCAACTCCACGAAGGGCTCGCTTGCATAAGCATACATGTCGTTGTTGTCCAGCACACGACGTAGCCGTCGGTTGAGCATGAGCGCCTTGCGCGTGCGCTCGTAGTCGTCGTAGCCAACCGCCATGCTCTTGCCCATGGGAACGAGCACCGCCAGCACGTTGCCCTCAACCGTCCACAGGCACTTGGGCAATGTCTCGGCAACCATGCGTCCGGCCCGCGTGTAGTAGTCCGAGCCAGCACC
The DNA here is from genome assembly GCA_017513965.1 of Atopobiaceae bacterium. GTDB lineage: Bacteria > Actinomycetota > Coriobacteriia > Coriobacteriales > Atopobiaceae > RUG440. Next base: position 2,562 of record JAFWMI010000218.1, on the reverse strand, counting down.
ACGCTGCCCCAGCACGGCAAGCATCACGTAACTCTCGCCGAGCGGGAGGCGCGTGAGTGCCATTTGGGCATGCATGGTCTCCTCGTTCACAAAGCTATTGTTGATAAGGTCGTGCAGCACCGAGGACCCAGCCCCCACACGGTTTCCCGCTACGCCAAGCCGCTCTATCATCACCCCCACGAGCGAACCGGCATAGTCAATGAGCTCCAGGTCCACAGGCGTGATGGGCCGACCGTTCTCCAGCACGTCGAAGCGGCCCATTTCCATGTGATGCACGTAGACGATGGAATGGGCCCAGCGCTCGCCAAACCTAGGGTTCTCTGAGAGCACGGCATGACGGCGAAGGCGCACGTCTCGAATGACGCCATCCGCCTCAAGGCCAGAGTTGACGCTATCCGACACGTATCCGCATTCAATGACCTCGCTTACGTCTGCGCGCTCCTCGGGAATCTGGCCAACCGCCGCGAGAAGGCGGTGGTCGGAGTTCGTAATGATGATGGGGTTACCTATGATGTCATGGGCCTTCTCGGCAAACTGCCGCACGTCATACGAATGCAGAAAGGCCTCGTGTAGCTGCGAGCGACGCAAAGAAAGCAGTGCACACTCCTCGGGCAAGTGCCTAAAGGACGCGAGAAACTCCTCGAACGGACGCGTTCCGGCAACGAATATGACCCCGGCAGGAGGTGTGCGCAGGTCGTCAAGCGACTCGTCTGTGGCAAGGGGCAGGTACACGAGAAGAACCCCCTGTTCGTCCGTTCGTTCCTGCCAGGAGCGGCTTCCGCCAAACGGCACGAGCGTGATGGTAGAAGAGGCACAACCCTGTGGAATGTCGCCTGTTTGAACCACTACGTCGCGGTCCAATAACCCTTCGTCTGCCAAAAGAAACGAATGACAGCCCAAAATGTCGATGATGGTCCTCACGCGCATGATGTCGCACCTCACTTGCCAACTGTACGTTTGCACAAACATCATAGCGCACTCCCTGAGAAGGTTTGAAGAGCAACATATGGGATTCAATCGCTTGTGGTCGTATGTTGTAGGTTGTCGTAGCAGTTTGGCGGCGTGCCCGGCAGTCCACGCAGCGGCCAACGCAGAAGGGAATCCTCATGTCGTATCGCATCCTCACACTTTCACCTGGCTCGACCTCAACCAAAGTGGCCGTCTTCGAGGCAGATCGCTCCGCAGAGCCGAAGGCTGTGTTCAAGTCCAACGTGCGGCATGACCCTGCAGAGTTAGCAGCATTCGACCAGGCGGCAGACCAGCTGCAATACCGCATCGGCACCATCGAGCGCGAGCTGGTAGGGGCAAGCATCGACCTAGAGATCATCGATGCGTTCTCAGGCTACTGCGGTGGCATGGGCCCCACCGAGGGCGGCATCTTTGCCATTGACCAAACCGTATGCGAGCATGTGCTCAACTGTGGCATGAACCATCCGGCCATCCTTGGGGCGCCCATCCTCCACGCCTTTGCCCAACAAACAGGCAAGCCCGCCTATGCCGTCAACCAGCCCGACACCGACGAGCTGGCAGATGTGGCCCGTATCACCGGCTATCCCGGCGTGTATCGCAAGAGCCACGTCCACTGCCTCAACCAAAAGGAAGTCGCAATTCGCTATGCGACTGAGCTAGGCATATCCTACGAGGAGGGCAATTTCGTGGTGGCGCATGTGGGTGGCGGGCTCTCGGTGGCAGCACACCATCATGGTCGCATGGTCGACGCCAACGACGTGCTTGAGGGATCTGGCCCGTTTGCTCCCAACCGCTCGGGCGACGTGCCGCTGCGTCCCGTAGTGATGCAGTGTTACGACGGTGCCGAGAAGCGCGACGTGCTGAACGTGATTGGCAAGACAGGAGGCCTCAAGGGCCTCGTGGGCACCGATGACACCATGGAAATCGAGCGTCGCATAGCCGAGGGCGACGAGTGGGCGCACCTCTGCCTGGACGCCATGGCCTACCAAACCGGCAAGGCCATCGGCGCGTTCTCTGCCGTGCTGGGCGGCAGGATTGACGGCATCATACTTACCGGCGGCGTCTCCAACGACGAATACTTCGTGGACTACATCCGCGAGATGGTGGGTTGGATCGCGCCCATCCGCGCCTACGGCGGCGACTTCGAGATGGAGGCACTGGCAGCCGGCGCCGTGCGTGCGCTCAACGGCACCGAGACGGTGATGACCTACACGGGCGAGCCCTCGTGGACAGGCTTTGCCCTCGCCGGCGCCCCCGCTGACATCGAAGCCTAACGCCAGGGGGACAGTCCCCTCGTCGTTAGGAGGACTGTCCCCCGAGCGTTGTTCACGTGTTGTTGGAAAGGAACGCAATGAAGCCCAAGTTTCACTATGCCTATCTCATCGTGGCGTCGTGCATCGTGATCATGTGCCTGCCCTGCGCGCTCGTGCTCTCGTGCGCCGGCATCTTCTTCACGCCGGTCTCGGAGTACTTTGGCGTCTCGCGCGCGCAGTTTACCCTGTACTTCTCCATACTCAACATCATGATGATGCTCACGCTGCCGCTTGCGGGCAACCATTTGAGCCGGCTGGACGCGCGCAAGGTGCTCAGCGG
>JAFWMI010000021.1 GCA_017513965.1 Atopobiaceae bacterium | reverse complement strand
GAACATGGACGATGGCTCCGTGCTCTGCGAGGTGCAGGGCACCCCAGAGCAGGTGGCACGCTTCAAGGAGCTCGTGCAGGCACAAATCGAGAATCCCAAGACGTGGATCGAGGGCGGACTTGCCAGCGAACAAGCCATAGATCCCAAGCCAGATACGCACTTTTCCATACTCAACCTCTAAGGAGAACAACATGATGCCATTTGAGGGCGTTTTGGACGCTGTGCTTGCACACACGCAGGCCATCGTAGACCGACTTCAAGAGACGACCCGCCGTCACGCCGATCGTTATTCCTACGGGTGGAGGACGGCCCGCGACATAGTGCAGGTGGCGGGCTCTGGCGCAACGCTCTGGCTCATGTACAAGCGCAAGCGGCTCGCATTGCCCGTGTCGGTTGCCACCGCAGCGGTTACCGCCGGGCTTTCGGCGGCCACGTACGCCTTCGATCCGCAATCGGTCGACTCGCTGCAGCTGCCGGAAGGCGAGGACGCAAAGCCGCTGGTGCGCGACAAGGTCGTTAACGCACTCGCAGACTGCGTTCCCAGTATTGCCGGGGCACTCACGCTCGCCTTCTCGCCCTCTGCCAAGGCAGTGCTCGACCAGCCCATGGACCTGCTGCCTCGCGATCCCAGCGTGCCCTTCACCGTTGGCGAACACGCACGCAACGTAACGTCGCTCTATGCCGTGTACACCATAGTTGGCCATTGGCTCGAGATGCTCTTTTGCCAGCTCATCAAGCTCGGCGTCGTGGACGGTGACTACGACCGCTCCAACACCATGCTCTGGGACTGGTGGCTGCACCCCTTCCCTGCCGAAGGCATTGCCGGCGTGCTGATCGCCGGAGGGCTCTCGCCCTTGCGAGAGGTGCTGCTCGAGCGCTTTGGCGGCAAGGTTGCCCCCGCCCTTGCCGTGAGCTTCCTCGTGAACCAAGTTGTGTGCACGTCCATCGACTACCTCACCGGCATGGTGGCAAACCGCAACTACGAGCTGTGGGACTATCGCAACATGCCCTTCAACTTCCAAGGGCAGATTTGTCTGCAAAACTCCTTGGTCTACACCACGGCTGCCACGCTCGTGGCCTGGTTGGCATACCCCGCGCGCGACAATTGGCTCAAGCACCTGCCTGCCGACCTGGTAAACACCGCGTATGCGGCACTTGCGCCGGCGTATGCGTTTCTCTGCCTCACCTACTTCGTGTAACGCTCGGTGGACAGTCCCCTCAGCGACGAGGGGACTGTCCCCTCGTCGCTGAGGGGACTGTCCACCGAGCGTTATGCGTAGTTAGTGTTAAGCCGTAAGGTCCCACAGGCGAATCTCGGCGCTTGCCGCCTCCACGTCCACGCTGTACTCCTGCGGATAGTAACGCGTGGAGAACGCCAGCACACCGTCATTCACAAACACCTCGATGGAGGAAGCGTCACCCACGACGCGCACCTTGTTGAGGTAGTCCAAGCGCTCAAAACGCTGGATGCGACCGGCGCCCACGGACTTCTCGCCCTCCTTGGTAAAGCGCATCGCAAAGCGATCCTTCTCCCACGTGAGCTCGAGCTCCTTGGCGATGGTGGCGTGGAAGCCACGGCTCTGAATGCCCACGACCTCCATGTCGAAGCACTTGGTGCCCTCGGCAGAGAGTGCGGCATTGGAGAAGCGACCGTTGTGGCGATAGCGCTCGAGCTCGCGCACGGGCATTTGGAGGATGCGCCCGTTGCGTGCCGTAATCTCGCGCGGAATGGTAAAGCAGTGCTGCCACCCATCCTCAACGGTGAGGTTGGAGTAGTACTTCTCATCGGGCATGCCCATCCAACCAATGAGGATGCGACGCCCGCCGCCCGTCTCGAACGTTTGCGGCGCATAGAAGTCGAAGCCCGCATCCCATAGTGCGAACGGCTTGAGCTTGCACTCGCCCAGCACGTCTCCCTGCAGCACGAAGTAGCCGCTCTGGTACACGTTGCGACGATCCCAGTCGCCACCACGAAGGCCCTGCGGAGAAACCGAGAGGACCTTGGCGATGGGGTCGGTGTTGCGACGCGCGTCGTCGGTAACCTCAAAGTAGTCGGGACACTCCCACATGTAGCCAAACGGCTCGTCGGAGGTAATGCGGTTTACCAGCGTCCACTTGTCGAGGTCGTTCGACTCAAACACCAGCACCTCGCCCGTGTCGTCCTTCCTGCGGGCACCCTGCACCATGTAGTACTTGTTGCCGGAACGCCACACCTTGGGGTCGCGCACGTGGTTGGTATCGTCCTCGGGATAGTCGTCGTTGCCAAGCACGAGTCGCTTGTGCGAGAAATGCTGGCCGTCCTTGCTGGTTACGTGCACGGTATTTGCCTCGCGGCCACTCGTAACGTAGTCGTACGTCTCTGAGTCCTCACGCTTGACGTTGCCCGTGTAGAACACGTGCATGGTGCCGTCATCCTCCACAAGCGCGCTGCCCGAGTACACGCCACCCACGTCGAAGGGCTGGTCGGGGTAAAGCGCCGTACCCTCGTACGTCCAGCGCACGAGGTCCTTGCTCGTGGAGTGACCCCACATCTTTACGCCACCCTCCGCATTGAAGGGCGAGTATTGGAAGTAGGCATGGAAGGTATCCCCAAGCTGAGAGAGGCCGTTGGGATCGTTGAGCCAACCAACAGGTGGGGTGAGGTGGAACTCTTGGGCATAGCGGCCCTGATTTGCGTTGCTCTCTACGATTTTTCGCAGGGTATCGAGGTCTGCTGCGAGCGGGTTGCTCATGCGTGCTCCTTGAGGATGTGGGCGGACGGTTTGGCACATGCTATAGCACAAATGATACCTATAGCGTCCACACCGTCCCGTCCACAATGCGCCCTTCGCAAAAACAGCTCTTCTTGTATAAAAGCTTGTGCTACTTCGTGCGATAGGCACCCTGGGTGGATCCGGGTGCCTTGGATCCTCGCTCCACAATGCGTATTTGAACGCCCTTGATGGGATGGGCGTAGCCCGCCGTTCCGGCCGGTGCCCCGTTCTTTGCCCAGCCAAGCCAACCATAACCTTTTACATATACGCGATAGTACACATGATAGTGACTGGCCAATGTGTCCGTGAGCTTAATGCGAATGGCACCCAGGCGCTTGAAGGCCTTCTTGCTCCCCGCAGTGACTCCGTTCTTGCGCCAGCCCTGCCAACCAGTTCCCTTCATGCGTACCCTATACCTTATGCTGCCGGAGTATGGTGCACCTACGAGCCGTACGCGCAACGCCTTTATGCCCGCGCTCGCTTTTTTGGACCCGCTCGTGCTCCCGTTCTTGTGCCAGGACTGCCAACCGGCATCTTTCTTGCACGAACAATACTTCACAGTGAATCGCAAGGCGTTGGCCGTGGAGCCCGGAGCCTCCGACCCCCTAGCGGCGAGCTTCGCCTGCATCGCCTCGATTCGGTATCCGTATCCCACGGTTCCCGCCGAGGAGCCGTTCTTTGTCCAGCCAGACCAGCCGAACTTCCGCACATACACGCGATACCAAATGTCGTAGCGTTTGGACATCTCACCCGTTAGGCGAGCCTTGAAGGCTTCGACTTGCTTGCCCTCTCCCAAAACACCACTGGTCTCTCCATTCGCCTTCCACGACTGCCAGCCATCGTCCCCCATGCATGAGCAGTATTGAACGCCGCCAGCATACGGAGACCCGTTGAGCTCAAGCCGGAGTGCCTCCAAAGCCATGCCGCTCTTTGTGGCGCCGCTTGTTGCGCCTTTGGACTTCCACGACCCAAATGAGTCGTACTGCGCGCAGGATCTATACTGAAGACTAGCAATGGCACGTGCCTCTTTGGCGGCCATTTCCCTCGCCTGTTGTTGCTTTATGAACTTGAGCTGTGCGGCATCCATGCCGTGTATTGCTCCATATACGGCGCCAAAGGCATTCGCCTCGCCATAACCGTACTCCCGGTCCCACCCCGTATTGCCCAGGTCAACCGTCGTGGCATGCAGGACGTCAATCGCCTGCTGCGCGCTCAGCTTGGGATTTGCGGCAAATTCGAGCGCCAGAATGCCCGCCACGTGCGGAGCCGCCATCGACGTGCCGCTCATCCTGTCATACTCTCCCTGGGTCGTCGGTATGGTGCTCATTATGCTGGTACCAGGCGCCGAGATGTCCTTGCCGTACGTACCCGCCGCGTTGTAGTTGGACTCCGAGTTGCGTACCACCGTGTTGCCCGATTGCCTGAGGTTTATAACGCTCACGGCCTTGTCATAGTCGCCGGGAAAACAATCAAAGGGCTCCCCCGCTCCATTGCCTGCGGCACAAACGGTCACGATGCCCTTGGCATACGCCTGGTCTATGCGCGCCAACAAATCCGCGTCGATCTGCAGACTCCCCTCCATGCACATGCTCAGGTTGATGACGCGTACGTTGTAGGTGGACGCATGACGTATCACGTAGTCGAAGGCCTTTGCAATATCTGCCGTGCTCGCGTTCCCATTGCCGTCGGTCACCTTAATGGGCATCAGCCGCGCGTTGTACGACACGCCGGAGACACCAAGCTTGTTGTCGGACACCGCCGAGATGATGCCTGCCACAT
>JAFWMI010000217.1 GCA_017513965.1 Atopobiaceae bacterium | reverse complement strand
CGAGCATGTCTTCGTTTGACTGGAGCGTGGTGGTATCCACATAGCGCTCTGCCCCGTCGATGCCCACATACTGGGCGATGGCAGAGACCGTCCTGGGGTCATCCCCCGAGATAACCCGGACATCCACGCCCTGCGCCTTAAAGAAGTCGATGGTATCGGGCGCAGACTCACGCACCTCGTCACTGATGCCCACGTATCCAAGGACGGTCGGTCTGCCCTCAAGCTCGCCCTTTGGCCCGAAGGAGGGCACTTCAGCTATGCACAACACGCGCTCGGTAGGCGCAAACGCGCGCACCTCGGCCTCATAGGCCGGGAAGTCGTCGCCCAACACGAACTGTGCGGCGCCCACGACGATCGAGCGGCCGTCCTCGGTCACGCAGCCCGAGTACTTACGCGCGGACGAGAAGGGAATCTCGCGCACCACTGGCAGCGGTTCAAAACCTACCTCTTCCGAATAGCGCAGCATGGCTTGGGCTGTCTCGTTGGCATCGGCCCCATTGGCACCCATGACGGTGGTGGCACAAATGAGCATGTCCTTGCACTTTCGGTCGTCAAACGGCACGTCACCAGACGCACGCATGCCCGTTACCTCCATGCGACCGCTCGTGATGGTACCCGTCTTGTCCAGGCAGAGCGTGTCGACGCGCGCCAGGGTCTCCACGCAGTACGACTGCTGCACCAACACTTTACGTCCGCCCAAGCGCGTCGTCGCGATGGCCAACACGCTCGAGGTGAGCAACACGAGACCCTGCGGAATCATGCCCACCACCGCCGCAACTGTGGAGAGGATGGCATCGTTGGTGGAGGTACCATCCATCAGCCACGTACGCAGGAACAGGCCTATGCCCAGGGGAACGAGAGCGATGGTCGCGAACTTGATAATCATATTGAGCGTGGAAAGTATCTCGGAAGAGACAGCCTTAACGTAGTGAGCCTCCGCATTGATCTTTGCGGCGTATCCGTCCAGACCAACACGACACACGCGCGCCGTTACGGCGCCCGCAACCACAAAGCTGCCCGAGAAGAGCTCGTCGCCAGGACGCTTCTCGATCTGGTTGCTCTCGCCCGTGAGCAGGCTCTCATCCATGAGCGGCCCGCCCTTCAATACGATGGCGTCCGCAGGAACTTGGTCGCCGTGCGAGAGCATAAAGACGTCGTCGAGCACCAGCTCGTCTATGCTCACTTCTTGCTCAGCGCCATTGCGCAGCACACGGACCTTGCTCGCGGTGATGATGGAGAGTTTGTCGACCATGCGCTTTGCACGGACCTCCTGCACCACGCCTACCACAAGGTTGATGATGACAACGACCATAAAGGTCATGTTGCGATATTGGCCCGTGATTGCCACGAGGACGGCAAGTGCAAGATTCACAAAGTTAAAGAGCGTGAAGGCATGCTCGCGAAAGATCTGGCCAATGGTCTTTGTCTTTACATCGGTATTGGCGTTCGTCTTCCCTGCTTCAACACGCTCTGCGACTTCCTGCGAAGTTAGGCCAGTGAGCTCATTCGTTTCCGGTAATACGGTTCCTGCCATGCTCTCCCCTGTCCGTGACTCAAAAACCAGTTTCAACCTTATCATTGTACGAAAGTGTGCACCAATCGCAGCCGGAAGTTTTAATCATGTGTGCATGATTTTTGTTCTATGAACTCACTGCGCTGTGTTCGTTGGCGTTTTTCTTACCGTGTAGGGATTTAGCCACCTTTGTGTAACGCAATGTAACGGTGTACGGCTTATGCAACAAAAAACAGGTCAGCACATATGCTGACCTGCGGTTTTTTCTGGTGCCCCCAGGGGGATTCGAACCCTCGACCTTTCGCTCCGGAGGCGAACGCTCTAATCCACTGAGCTATAGGGGCTTTGCAAAGAGGAGTTTAGCACGAACACATGCGGCGGTCCACGACTCCGTGCGAATCACACATCAGGCTATCGCCAGCGAATCTGTGGGTCCATGCCCGGGGCCTCAAGCGACGAGAGGTCCGGCACGATGGTTTCGATCCATGTGAACGCCCTGAGGCCCTCATCCGCACGCGCCGCATCGTACTCGTAGTGGTAGCAGATGCAGTTGCCAAACGGAACGCTCCCCGGCTCCGGATTGGGGACCAAGGCATTGAAGAGCATGATGCCCACGCCCCCATGCGATACGACGAGCACGGACTGGCTTCCCGACGCCATAATCTGGTGGAGGTCACGCACGAATCTCTTCAGGGCCTGATCTTCGGATTCGCCGCCATAGGCAACATAGAAGTCTCCGTGTGGGAATCGCTCAAGGAACTGATCCTTTGCCTCAAAGGCACCAAAGTTGTGTTCCTTAAGACCCTTGCGCCGCTCGTATGAGGGGACGCTAGCCCAGCCCGCCTCCATCGCCAGCTCCAACGTATCGCAGCAGCGTTCCGAGGTTGAGGAGCACAGACGGTCAAACATGACGCCTCGTGCGGCTAGCGTGCGCCCAGCTATGCGCGCCTGTTCCACGCCACGTTCGGTAAGCGGTGAATCACACCATCCCTGCGTCTTGTGCTGCACGTTAAAGAGCGTCTCACCGTGTCTGAGTACATAGAGCGATGCCATGTTGGTTATCCTTCCGCCGAATCGCACGCCTGGTGTTCCCACGTCGTGACACAATGGGAGCACAAACGATTGTATCAGTTGGAGGTGGTTTGCCGTGACCAACGAAACGCACGTCTGGTGGAAGGAATCCGTCATCTACCAAATCTATCCCAGGAGCTTTGCCGACAGTGACGGAGACGGCATAGGGGACCTCAACGGCATTACCGATCACCTACCCTACCTCGCGAAGCTCGGCATCGACGTTATTTGGCTCTCGCCCGTCTACCAGTCCCCCAACGACGACAACGGATACGACATCTCCGACTATCGTGCCATAATGGAAGACTTTGGCACGATGGAGGACTTTGATCGCATGCTTGCGACCGCCCATCGCTTGGGCATGAGGGTGGTGATGGACCTCGTTGCCAACCACACCTCGGACGAGCACGTCTGGTTCGTGGAGAGTCGCTCGTCACGCAAGAGCCCCTATCGGGACTTCTACATTTGGCGAGACGGGCACGACGGTGAGCCTCCCAACAACTGGGAGTCGGTGTTCTCGGGTCCCGCATGGGAGTACGACGAGGCAAGCGACCAGTGGTACCTGCATCTCTTCTCGCGCAAGCAGCCCGACCTCAACTGGGAAAACCCCCAAACGCGCGAAGCTATCTACGACATGATGCGCTGGTGGTGCGACAAGGGCATCGACGGCTGGCGCATGGACGTGATATCTATGATCAGCAAGGACCAGCGGTTCCCCGATGGTCAGGTAGGACCCGACGGCTATGGCGACTTCTTCCCCTATGTGGTCAACGGTCCGCGCGTGCACGAGTTCCTTCGCGAGATGAACCAAGAGGTGCTCTCACACTACGACTTGCTCACCGTAGGCGAGGCCGGAGGCGTTACCATCGACGAGGCGAAGCACTATGCCGCGGCAGATGGTTCCGAGCTCTCTATGGTGTTTCAGTTCGAGCATGTGGATGCCTCGCTCAACGAACCCGCACCACTCGTGGGAAAGTGGGGCACGGGCAAGGCGTCGATGCCCAAGCTCCGTGCCATTCTCAACAAGTGGCAGATGGAGCTCGAGGGCAAGGCTTGGAACAGCCTGTACTGGAACAACCATGACCAGCCGCGCGTGGTCTCGCGCTTTGGAGACGATCGCCCCAAATGGCGCGTCCGCTCTGCCAAGATGCTCGCCACCTGCCTGCATATGATGAAGGGCACACCCTATGTGTACCAAGGCGAAGAGCTGGGCATGACCAACCGTCACTTCTCCAGCATTGACGAGTGCCGCGACATAGAGGAGCTCAACATCTGGCACCAGGCGGTGGAAGAGCTGCACATGGTAACGCCCGAACAGATGCTTGCCTGCTTTGACCACGTGGCGCGCGACAACGTGCGCACGCCCATGCAGTGGGACGCCTCACCAAACGCCGGCTTCACCACGGGGAACCCATGGATAGCGGTAAACCCCAACTATGCGGAGATTAATGCCGCGGCCTGCCTGGCAGACCCCGATTCCGTGTTCTACTACTATCAGCGGCTGATAGCCCTGCGTCATTCGATGCCGATTATTGTATACGGCACGTTCCATCCCCTCATGGAAGAAAGCGAGGCGATTTGGGCTTACGAGCGTCGGTTGGACGGACAGACGCTCACGGTTGCCTGCAACTGGACGGACCAACCGCAACCCTGTCCACTCTGGGACGATGAGCCCGGTACGTTCGTAATCGGCAATTACGACACCCACGAGCCCGGCATCCTTAAGCCGTACGAGGCCTACGTTACCGTTCGATGAGCCGACAACAGAGGGACAGTCCACCGTATCAGAGGGACTGTCCCTTTGGTTGTTACGCGGCGTTCGTACTGGAATCTGGCGTCTCGCCAGGTTTTGCGGGCGGCTCGCCTCCTTGGCCGTCTGGCTTTGCGGGCGGCTCGCCTCCTTGGCCGTCCGGCTTCGCGGGTGGCTCGCCGCTGCCACCATCCGGCTTCTGAGGTGGCTCGCCGCCGTCACCAGGGCCACCGCTCGCTTCCGAGACCTTCGTCTGTATGGGCTCGCCCTTCGACTCAGAGCCCTCTTCGTAGGTGGCATCACCCACGTGCAAGGTATACCCATTCAGCGCGATGGCGTCCGTGCCACAGGTGAGGCCCGTAACGTAGGCATCCGCAGTCAGTTCCCACATGCTGCCATCTGCGACTTCCACGTACACGTCGCCCGCAGCCCCCTCGGGATTGATGGCGCCTGCAAAGGAAGAGCCCTCCGCAAGGTAAAGATTGAGGTTGGACACTTCGTCAACAAGTATCGTTCCTGCAAGCTCTTGTCCGTTCGCCTTGAGCGTAACCTGCCCGCCGTTGTTCCCTTCGCTGCCCCAGCCAGCCGCCGCAGCGCGGAGCAGGTTACCCTCGCCGTCCTGATTGCTTACGGCCACGCCAGAGAGCGAGATCGTCGCTACGGTGTTGTTGACAAAGAACACGTCTCCGTTCACGTTGACAAGAGAGCCGCCAGACATCGAGAAGCTCGCAGTGCCCTCGGCGGCGTCGCCCGACATGGACTGGTAGATCATCACGGCCTGGTACCAGTCGGACTTGTCGCTGTTCTTGGTGTTGTTGTCTGCCGTAAGCGCGCATTCTGCAAGCTCGACGGAGTTCTTTCCCTCGACCACGACACCCTGGGAGGCGGTCGACGAGAGCGTCGCTTTGGAAACGTGCACTTCGGCCGTGGAGTAAATCGCCGGCGAACCCGTACCGTCGGTGGCGTATGTTCCGCCCGTTACGTTCTGCACGCCGCCACCTCGGTCGGATCGAATGGATGCGGAGGAGTTTCCCGTGGTGTGCACCTGTAGGTTGGTGGCGTTGAGCGTGCCGCCACCGGTAACCATGATGCCACCCGAGCAGTTTCCGCTCGTCTCAATCGTGGAATTGGATACGTTCACGGTTGTGCCCTCGCCATACGAGAAGATTGCGTTGGCATGCGTGCCATCAGTGGTTACCGACACGTCCTCAAGATCGAGCGTTGCCTTCTCGGTGGCAAATACGGCGGCGTTTTCTCCATAGAAGTCCGCTTCGTCTCCCTCGGCATTGCCTGTCTTGGTAACGTCCACCGCCGCATATGCCTTCTGCTCGCCGCTCACCTCGATGGCGTGCTCGCCGTCCACGTCGTTGGAGATGGTCTCACGCGCTACAGATGCCGTCGAGTTCGTCGAACGAGCTGTCGCACCCGTCTCGTTGCTCGCGGCCGTGGCGCCCTGCTTCGCGCCGCATCCTGCAAGCAAAGCCGCCAACGAGGTTGACATTGCCATAAATCCCCTACGGGTTGTTGCGATGCGTCTCATGATGCCTCCTTGCTCTTGCCGTGGCTTCATAGTACGTCGCGCACCTTAAGTTACCCTAAAAGATGGCCAATTGTGTTGGCATACACACGGAGCTTAACCAAATTTGAATGTTTATTATTCTACGGCACACTACGCGTCTTCCTTATGCGGACCTACGTCCACAAGGAACCCAACGAGACCGACCACGCGACCTTCGAGCCAAAGCGGCATCTTGGACACCATGATGTCACGCGCCTCGCCCTTTCTTACCGTGTACCCCACCACATCGAGCACCCGCTCGCCCCGCATCACACGACGCTCATCCGTGACGAAGTGGGCATTGCGCGTCCACCCAAGGTCTTCGTCCGTCTTACCCAAAATCTCTTTGATGCCCGAGAAGCCATAATAGTCAAGGAACCGCTCGTTTGCCCCCAAGAAGCGCAGGTGCTCGTCCTTCCAAAACACGAGACGCTCGGTTACGTCCAAGATACCTGTGAGCAGCACGTCGTCCGCGATTCGCGAGGAACCGCTCACATGCTGCCGGGCAAGTGCGGCAACGTCGAGGTCGCGCATGCACGAGAGGTACTGTCGATGACCATCCATCGACATGGGTATGAGCATGAAGAGCTGGTCCTCATATCGGTCGTTGTCCGAAAGCGCGAAGAACGTGTCAGCAAGATACGTCGTGGAAGACTTGCGAAGCCTATCCTCGGCTGTGCTTAGATCATAGAACGCAAGGAACGAGGCACGATCGTCCGGATGGATAAATGTCTCGCAAAACGCGTCGACCTCATTTTGGGGGGTAGCTTCCGGACTGGTCTTGAGCCCCGTGTATCGTGGCACGTTGAGATAGAGATTGCGCCAAGTGTTGTCGGTTGCGTCGAGTAGGTCTATGCGCTTGAAGATGGTATAGAGGAAACGAAGGGAATCCTCAAGCAGTTTGAAGTCGTTGAACTTGGAGTAGCGCGTAACACTTATCAGCTCAAGAAGGTAGGCATTCCTGCCCTCCGAGCTTTCTATATGTGACACGCCAAACGTGCAGAAGTTACCTCCCATAACGAAGTCAATTAGTTGGGATCGATGGGTTGCCCGCGCCTTTGATGTCGCATAGAGCAACTTGTTACGCAAATCCGCCAAGTCGGAGCTCATGCGGTCCACCAAGCCATCGATCGAGTGCGCGTCGGAGCTCTCCACAAACCTCGAAAACGCGACATTGGCACTCAGAATGCCTATGCTTTGGCCAAGCACCTCGATGAGCGCAAACGGCTGGGTACTCATGAAGTGCGCAGCCTCTACCCCGTGCACGCTGCTTCGGGTACCATCCATGAGGTTAATCTTGCCGAGGGAGTCGTAATAGCGCTGATCCTCAGAGGTCTCGTGCAGATGGGCCGTCTCAACCAGATGCGCCATGATATCCTCATGGCTCATCGGCCTGCTGAAGTAGTAGCCCTGCGCCTTTTCGCAACCCACCGCCTTGAGGAACTGGTACTGCTCCTCGGTCTCCACGCCTTCGCACAGCGTTTGCAGGTTCAGACGCTTTACCATGCTCACCGCGTCGGACACGATTACGCGTGCCCGCTCGTTTACCTCCACCTCGCGCAACAGCGACATATCGAGCTTTACCACGTCAAAGCTGGTGCCTTCCAACACACGAAGGCTTGAGTAGCCACTGCCAAAATCGTCGAGGTAGAGTTTGAAGCCGGCGTCCCTAAAGCGTTGGATGCCTGTGAGCAGCAGATCGTTGCTCTGTGCGAGCGCGCTCTCGGTGATCTCGATGTGAACCTGTTCCTTAGGAACGCCATAGACGTCCATATAGTGCGTAACGACCTCGAACATGTCGATGAGCTCAAAGTCGAGTCTGCTCAGGTTGATGCCAAAGGGAACGTTGATGCCCCGGCCGTGAGCCTCGCTCCATTGCTTACAAGCCAATCGAACGACTTCGGCGTCCAATCGATGAATGAGCCTATGGCGCTCAAGCTCGGGGACGAACTCGTCTGGTCGCAAAAACCCATATCTCTCCGATTCCCAACGCGCGAGAATCTCCACCTCGCAGATGAGTCCTGTGAGCACACGAACAATGGGCTGGGCATACGCACGAATCTCTCCATGCTCAATCGCGTCGTCCAGATGGTTAACCACATACAGACGACGCATGTATGACGCCTCTAGGCCTTGGTCAAACGATCGAGTGTAGACCGAGCCAGAGAAGCGTATGTCCTCATAGGCATAGCGTGCCCGTCGCGCAGCCTCCTGCACCGAAGCGCCCCGACGAAGCGCGCAATACCCGACCTTGAGCACAAGCCCATCCGACTCGCTCGATTCTGGCAAACGCCTGTTAATGGCATCAATGGCTGCCTCAATCTCGCCGGAAGGCGTCGCGCCCAAAAAACTGCCCGTCTCCAAGCGGCAGAGCATGGACTTGGAAAGCCATTCCGTCAACGAAGAGGCCACGAACTTGAGCATCTTCTCGGCAGCCGCAGCACCATGGCGCACGTTATATGCACCAAGGTTCACAAGACGAAGATACAGGATCGACCAAGAGGTCTCGGGTTTGCGAGACACCTCTTTTGACACGCGCGTATAGAACGTCTCGCGACCTTGCAACCCCATAAGGCGATCGAATGAATCTCGCTTGAACACAGGCATTGCAGCTCCGACCCTTTGCACGACTCCATCCCCGACACATAATAGGGTAAATTACCCCGTACGTTTGAGGTGAGCCGTTCGCCGGCAAAATAGGCCACAACACCGTCATGCAGCCGAGGGGACAATCCCCTTGCATGCAGGGAGACTGTCCCCTCGGCTGCCATTGTTCCCTTTGCTGCTAGTCGTAGCGCTCGTCGAAAACGCGCTTGGTCTTCTTCTCGCTACGCGGCAGCACGCCAAGCTCCACGATCTTTATGAGCGGAGTAAAGCCAATGCGATGCTTAACCCGTCGCGCCACACGCATGCGCAGGTCCTCCCAGTTCACTGAGCCGTTGGTCTCCACATAGATGCGCATGGTGTCACGCCCGTCCAGGTGAGAGAGGCGAATCTGGTACTCACTCGAGAGCTCGGGGAAGCTGGCCAGGATCTCCTCAATCTGTGCCGGGAACACGTTGACGCCATGGATCTTCATCATGTCGTCGGAGCGACCGGTGATGGTGTCAATGCGCGGGTGCTCGTTGTGGCCACACGCGCACGAGCCGGGAATAATGCGCGAGAGGTCGTGCGTGCGGAAGCGGATGAGCGGTGCCCCTTCCTTAACCAGCGTGGTGAGCACTATCTCGCCCCACTCACCGTCTGGCAGCACCTCACCCGTATCCGGATCAATGATCTCCAAGAACACGAAGTCGCTCCATACGTGCATACCGTGACCATGGGCACAATTGATGCCGATGCCCGGTCCATACACCTCGGTGAGACCATAGATGTCGTAGTACTCTACGCCCAGGGCGTCGATGATGCGCTTGCGGATCTTCTCGCCAGAGCGCTCTGATCCAGTGATGAGCTTTTTGAGCTTGATCTGGTCCTTGATGCCGCGCCGCTCTATCTCCTCGGCCAGCAGCAACGCGTAGCTCGCGGTAGCTGTGAGCACCGTGGACTCCATGTCGATCATAAACTGCAGCTGCTTCTCGGTGTTGCCGGGTCCCATGGGAATGGCCATGGCTCCCAGCCGCTCAGCCCCTGCCTGGAAGCCAATGCCCGCGGTCCACAGGCCGTAACCGGGCGTAATGTGCACGCGGTCGGCAGACGTCACGCCCGCATACTCGTAGCAACGGGCAAACTGTATGGCCCAGTCATCCACATCCTTTTGCGTGTAGGGAATGATTACGGGTGTTCCCGTGGTACCCGACGAGGAATGGATGCGCACAATCTGCTCCTGCGGCACGGCCGAGAGTCCCAGCGGATAGGCCTCACGCAAGTCCTGCTTTTCCGAGAACGGCAGCTTGTAAAAGTCCTCAACCGACGAAACGCCGGTGATGCCTGCCTCGCGCAAGCGCTTCCCATAGAAGTTGTTGGACGCAATCAATCGTTGAATCTGCGTGTTTACCTGCTCAAGTTGATGGTCGTTGATTTGCATGTGTTCCTCCTATGCCAAATAGTCGAGTGCCCTGAGATTAAGCTCGTGGAACCGTTCGGGCAGGCGAACCCGTATGGCCTCACGAATATCGTCAGGCGCCATGGAGAGCGCACCGGCATGCAGTGCGGCGCCAAGCAGTACCACATTGAGTACGCGCGCAGAGCCAAGCTCATGTGCGGCCTTGTTCGCATCCACCACCACCAGCCGATTCACGCGATCGTGCAGATACCCCATAATGGCTTCCACGTCGTACCGCGGGCCAATGGTGACGGAGCTCACGGGAATGATGGGCCGATTGCTCACCACGACCGTTCCGCCCGGCTTAAGATAGACAAGCTGGCGCACCGCTTCGGCAGGCTCAAACGCCATGAGCACATTGGCACCCCCACGACCAATCAGCGGTGACGAAACGCCCTCGCCAATGCGCACGTGCGAGGTAACGCTCCCTCCGCGCTGCGCCATGCCAATGGTCTCGGCAGCCTTTACCGGCACGCCACGTAGCATGGCCGCAGAGGAAAGCAGTCGGGACGCCAGAACGGTTCCCTGGCCGCCCACGCCACAGAGAATGATGTCGTCTCTCACAGCCGCTCCCCTCCCGTAATCGCACCAACTGGGCACAGCTGCTCGCACAGCGTGCACCCACTGCACTGCGTCTCGTCTATGCGCGCCTTGCCGTCCTCAAAGAACAGTGCCGGACAACCCAGCTCCCGTATGCACCGCCTGCATCCCACGCATCGGTTCGCATCCACGATGCTCCGTGCCAGCGGTTTTGCGAGCATGACGCAGGGAGACTTGAATATGATGGCCTTGACGCCCGGCTGGCTCGCCACGCGACGCACGGTCTCTACCGCCAGCTTGTGATCGAGCGGGTTGACGGTCTCGACCGTCTGCAGACCGATGCCACGTAACACTGCCTCGATGCTCACAGCCTCGACGGCCTGCCCCATCATGGTACGACCGGTACCCGGATGCGGCTGGTGGCCCGTCATGGCCGTGGTGGAGTTGTCCAGCACCACTACCGTAAGGTCTGCTTGGTTGTAATAAGCGTTGACGACGCCCGTAATGCCCGAGGCAAAGAACGTGGAGTCGCCCACAAACGCAAAGCACGAGGTGTTGGGCTCCACGTGATACACACCCTGCGCGATGGTGATGCCAGCGCCCATGCACAGGCAGGTGTCCACCATGTTGAGCGGGTGCGCATTGCCCAGCGTATAGCAGCCAATGTCGCCGCAGAACACGGTCTTCTTGCCACGCATGGCACACTTCACCGCATAGAAGCTCGCGCGATGCGGACACCCCGCACAGAGCACGGGCGGCCGTACGGGCAGGGTCGGCGCCGATGGCGCTGGTTCGTTGGCAGGCACCGCAGCACCCAGAAACGTCGCCAACGCAGCACGTACCAAGTCCACGGTGTTCTCGCCAGAGGCGGGCATGTCGTTCGTGAGCTTGCCGCGAACGGTCACATGCACGCCATGCTTGCCGCACGTCTGCAACAGCGCACGCTCAATCACCGGATCGAGCTCCTCCACGCACAGGACCTCATCGAGCCCACTCAAAAAATCGAGCGCAAGCGGCTCGGGGAACGGGAACGGCGTGCCCACCTTGAGAACGGGCATGTCCTCGTAGCCCTCCATGCCAGAGAGCGCCTCTCGCACGTACGCGAAGTTGATGCCATGGGTTGCCACACCTCTGCGCACGCCATCCTTGACAGGCGTGCCCATCGACTGGTTAAACGCGCTGATGGAGAGCTCATCGCCCAAACGCGCGTTGCGCTGCTCTATCTTGGCATGATTTACCACCGACAGCCGCGGGAAGATGACCCAACGCGACGCATCCTTTTGGAACCCCTCGGCCTCGTGCCGCTCCCAGTCGTCCTCATCGATGACCTCTATTGCCTCGTAACCATGATCCACGCGCGTAGTAGCCCGCAGGAACACGGGCGTGCCCTCACGTTCGGAGAGCTCAAACGCCGCACGCACCATAGCATATGCCTCCTCCACCGAGGAGGGGTCGAACACGGGAACCTTGGCAAACTGCGCAAACGTACGCGTGTCCTGCTCGGTTTGAGACGAGATGGGACCGGGATCGTCGGCCACCATCACCACCAGGCCACCCTTAACGCCAATGTATTCCAAGTTCATGAGTGGGTCTGCCGCCACGTTCAGACCCACTTGCTTGCAGGTAACCAATGCGCGCGCTCCCGCATAGGCCGCACCTGCAGCCACCTCCATGGCAGCCTTCTCGTTGGTAGACCACTCCACGTACACCTTGCCTGCGCCAAGCCTGGCCACGGTTTCCAGAACCTCGGTGGAAGGCGTGCCGGGATAGCCCGCCACCACATTGACGCCGGCAGCGAGCGCACCTACGGCGATGGCCTCGTTGCCCATCAAAAACTCTGTATGCATGCATACCCCCTTTGCAATGCAGGCTATGG
>JAFWMI010000216.1 GCA_017513965.1 Atopobiaceae bacterium | reverse complement strand
GCAACTATCGCCTTAAGAGCGCTGTTGCCTTTGGCGTCGAGCATCATGTTATAAATCTGATAGGCTCTCTCCTCATCGCTATCGAATGATTGAGCTTTCTCCCAGGCCTCCTTCGCCTTTTCGTCCGTTTCCTTAATCTTCTTTGCATCCAGCGGGTTGATATCACTGTTGTGTATCTTCTTTGCATAGAGGATTGCCTGGAGCAGAGGCTCTCCTAGGAAGCTCAAGGCAAGACAGTATTCGAGCGTCCACCTTGGCGAGACGAAGGCCTTCACGTCAACCCCGCCGCAGTGCCTTTCGTAGTAGTCCACTTTGTCTGCAACGGCTCTTTCAGATTCTTCAGGCTTGGCTCTGAACACCCTCTCTTTGTCGACCACGTCGTACGGCTTTACATCGCAGTCGGTCACGACGGACACCGGTATCCCCATCGGCTTTCCGTCCGCCCTTGACATGATGCCCGCATAGCGAAGGAACGCGGTGCTTCCGACGTTTACGATGGAGACGCCGTATTTCTCGAGCGGGCAGCCCATGGCGTCGGCCAAAGCGGGGATCAGGATGTTCTCGGCGTCGCCCTCGACCATGATGACCCCCTTGGCAAAGAAGAGGTTGGCCTTCGTCGCGTCGAGGAACCGCTGCAGGAAAAGGTAGTCTCCCTGACGGAGCTTTGTCTTTCCCGGGGCCATGTCGAAGCCCCTGCCACCCCTCAGCAGAATCAAGCTCTTGAGGTTTATCTTGGATGCGAGCATCGGGCTGTGTGTCGTGACGATGACCTGCGACCCATGGTCGCCATAGTCCCTCTGAAGGAACTCTATGAGCCGAAGCTGCGCCTGTGGATGGAGATGAGCCTCGAGCTCTTCGACGAGCGCGGTCCTCATGCCGCCCTCCTCGCTTGCCTTCAGAAGGAGCAGCTCGGCGGCCATGAACAGCAGGTTCAGCTCACCGAGACCTGGGTTGGCTTCCCCTACCGTGAGCGAGAGGCTCTCGAGTATCGACCTTAGCTGGGCATCCAGAACCTGTATGCTCGCCTCGCGGACATCCCCACTCCCGTGAAACGCGCTCAGGTTGGACTTTATGGTACTCATGACCTTCTCACCGGAGGGGTCTTTTGAGAAGTATTCCTCAATCTTCTGGTTCGCCCCTTGAAACGCCTCCACCAGGGGATGCCCATCCCGATCCCTGAATGCAGGGTGACCCAGAAGAATCTGTGAGAGACGAGACCTTCGTCCCGCACTCATCTCCCTCTCTGCGTCCCGCAAGGGTTTGAGGTACACGACTTTGAGTAGTTCCCGAACCCTGCCGTCGAGCCTTGTCCCGTCGCTTCTATTGCCAGCCCTGAGGTCGGCAAACACGCGATGTCCCTCACGCCACGCGCGGTAGTAGAGGCGCAAGGAGTAAGACCCCTCCTCCCCTTGGCCCGCCACCGCAAGATACTCGATAAAGTTCTTAGCCTCGTTGGTGCTCAAGCCGGTGACGACACACTCTATCCTCAGCTCTTCGGCTGAAGATCCGTCGGCCAGCACGCTGAAGTCATCCTCGGTCGGTTTGATGTACTCGCCGCTTTGCGTGAGCAGCACGTACCTCATGGCATCTACGATCGTGGTCTTACCAGATCCGTTCTCACCAACCAGGGCATTCAGCCCGGGATGGAAGTGAACCTCCAGCCCGGGTCTTTCGCCATTCGACTTGAACTGCCTGAAGTCGTAGAGCCTCAACTCGGATATATACATTCTTCTGCCCCTCGCCTAGCGTCATGAACAGTGCCACAACGACTCGTCTGTCACTCATGCCCTTACGTAGCGCTGCTTCGGACTGCTTGGCTTATCGGGTATGGTCTGCAGAAGCCTGCCACTATCGAGAAGTGGTCTAATGATGCTTTGTCGCAGGTATCTCCGCGAGCTTATGCCGAGATGCCTCTGAATCTCCGCTCTCGTACGCGGCTCGGAGCAGAAATCGCAAACCATATCGAGCAACTCCGCACTTCCAGCTTGGTCACTAGCTTGGTCACTAGCCTGGTCACCGGTGATCAAGCTAGTGCCTAAGCTCGGTCCCACCAACGGCAGCGTGAGCGTCGTGCGGTCGGGGACGTCGGCGCCAAACCGCTCCTCCACAGTCGGGGCGTCATACCCGGCCTCGTCCCAGGCAGCGAAGATGTCCGGCACGCCAGAGCCGGCGTGCTCGCCCACGCCAATGAGGTTGAACATCTTGAAGAGACCGGCGTTCCTCGGCTGTGAGATTCCGCCTCGGAGCATCTGCTCCTTGCCGCAGATGATCGTGCCGGGGTTGGCGAGCACGAGCCGGTCGGGCCACTGCTCGACGACGACGCTCTGCGCCTGGTGATAGTCGGCGTTCACCAGGCAGTTCGCGAGCGCCTCGCGCACAGCGTCGTGGGCGGGCGTCTCATCCTGGCGCACCATACCCTCCAGTCGGAAGGGCACCTTGAGTCCACGCACGAGCCTCGCAGAGACACGCGTGTAGAAGTCGAACACGTTGCCCGACCAGTCTCCCGACTGTGACTGTATGCGGTCCGTCCATCGGATTCGCGGGTCCATGTGCTCTCGGTAGTCGAGGAAGTAGTCTGGCCATTCGTGGAAGATGCGCCACTCCTGGCCGAACATGAGCAGGCCGGCACGCGTGGGCCGCACCGTGCCGTCACCGTCCACCCAGGCTGCGCCGACGCGCTGGAGGAACGCCTCGTCGCCAAGGGCGGACCAGGCCGATGCTGGGTGCCTCGCGTCGTAGCGGAACCGGTACTCCCTGACGGAGTCGGTGTCGAACTCGTCCACGGCATAGGGGCTGCCCAGCTCCTTCGCGTCGGGGCTCTCCTCGCCCGTGTCGCGAAGCATCGCCTTCACCTCACGCGGTGCGCAGTGGTAGTCGCCCTCCCAGTTGCGCTTGAACGTGCCTCGCATGAGGTCGTCGTTGATAAAGACGGGTCGCAGCTCGCGCGGAGCGCGGGGCACTCGGATGACGAACACGACGTCTCCGCCCACCACGTAGTCGTCAACGCAGCTCTCGGTCAGCAGGTTCGTGCTCACCTTCCTGGGATTGTTTGCGGCGTCCCACAGCTCCTTCTTGAGCCTC
>JAFWMI010000215.1 GCA_017513965.1 Atopobiaceae bacterium | reverse complement strand
TTAACGATCTTGTCGTAGGTGCCGTTCGCCTTGATGTTCTTGAGGCCGTCGTTGAACTTCTTCAGCAGTTCGGCGTTCTGGCCCTTCTTAACGGCAAAGCCATACGGCGTGGCAAAATCGCTGGGGGTCTGGGCCTCGGAGATGATCTTGAGGTTGACGCCCTCCTTGCCGCTGGTCTCGGTATAGCGGCTGATGGCATAGCTCATTACGGGCGTGTCCTCGAAGCAGGCCTTGGAGTTGCCGGCGGTAACGTCTTGGTACATGATGTCGGAATCCTTGAACTCATGCCCTTCCATCACGTATTGGTACTGGTCCTTCATGCTTTCAGCCCATTTGGCGCTCATCGTGCCGGTCTTGGTGGCGACAGCCTGATCCTTGAGGTCTTCCATCGACTTGACGTCGCTGTCGGCGCTCACGGCGACGCATACCGTGGAGTCGTAATAGGAATCGGAGAAGTCGAAGACCTCCTTGCGCTCGTCGGTAATGCTCATGCCGGCAATAACGCCGTCAGCTTGGCCGGACTGGACGTTCTGCAGGGCAGCGTCAAAACCAACGGGGTCGAGCTCATACTCAAAGCCCTGATCCTTGGCGATGGCGTCGAGCAGCTCGATGTCGATGCCCTCGTACTCACCAGAGGCGGCCTGATACTCAAACGGGGCAAACGCCACGTCGGTCGCGATCTTGTACGTGGTGCCAGCTGCGGTGGACGCATTCGTATTGGCGGCCTCGTTGCTCTGAGAACCTCCGCAGGCGATGAGTGATGCGGCGAGCAGCATGCCAGAGAATGCGGCGCCAAACTGACGAACCTTCATAGTTCCTCCCTTGATATGGGCAACAATACAAGGTTCCATACTATAGAATGCTTGCGAATAAATGGGTGTGCCCGCAAAAGCTTAACCGATGGTTTACGTAGTGCATATAAAAGTGCCCCGCGCAATGCGGGGCACTCGTTCCAAACGTGCGTCAAACGTAGGTTAAGCGACGTTAACCTTGCATTTGACGGTCTTCGTGCGGGCTTTGTAGTTGGCCGTACCTGCAGCCCGTACCTTGATCTTGAGCGTGTAGGTACCCTTCTTGAGGCCCTTCTTCACGGTGATGTTGCCAGTCTTCTTGTTAACGGCAAAGTACTTCTTGAACTTCTTCTTAGAGACGCTCGCCAGTTTGTAGGTCCTTTTGCCCTTTGCCTTGGTGACTTTGTAGGCCTTGGCGCGCTTGATGGTCTGCGCCTTCTTGGCCACCTTGGCGGACCGTACCTTCGCCGTCTTGCCCTTGACTTGGACCTTGTAGGTGCCTGCATTGACGATTTGCTCCGGCTTGATGGCGTTGCCGCTGGGATCGAGGTAGTCCACGGTAAAGTCGCTGCTGCTGTCGTAGGCACGGTCCCCAACCATTGCGACGATGTCGAACCACTGAGCTTCGCCATCGTATACCACGGAATCCAGCACTTGGGCATTGCGCCTCAGCTCGACCGTGGCATCCTTTAGGTTGTGCTTGTAGTAGTAGCCTGTACCGGTGACTTTTCCCTCGCCTAGGACGTTAAGGGAGAAGAGATTCTCGTAGTTGCCCGGTGTTGCGATTTTGCCAAGACTTCCGTTGGTGGCCACGGCAACCTGGGCAGGACGGATCTCGCCCTGGTTGTTGAGCTCGCCATACATGTAGATGATGCCCCCCACAGGATTGTCCAGATCGACTTCCTTGGTGGTGATGGTGGGCGTGGCGGGATCTGGCTCAATGGGAATGATGGCGCGATCGGTGGCGCACAGGAAGATGGCGCCGTCGGGCATGTTCTTGACGGTGCCTTGGTTTACTAGCTCACCCGGGCAGAGCAGAATGTCGCCGTTGTTGATGAGCGTACCCTGCACGTAGAGCGCGCCGTTGGGCATGAAGCAGCCGTTGTTGGTGAACGTGGCGCCCTCGCAAATGGTTAGCTCGCCGTGTCCCTTCGCGGCTTCCGACGCCTGCTTCTCGGCGCCGGGCTGGTAGGGCTTGCCCTCCGTGCCCTCAATGGTAACGACGCCGTCGTTTTGCACCTCGCCGCCCTTGCGCGGGTCGAGCGATCCGTTGTTGAGCACGTCGGGTGTGGGTGCCGGCTGGCCCTCAGCAGCAGGTGCCGTCGTGGCACCATCCCATTCAATCTCCAGCTGGCAGGTCTCGTCGATGATGAGCTTGCCGCCGGTCTCGATGGTCATGGTGGCGTTGTTGCCAATGGCTAGCTCGGCACCCGTGGTGTTGCTCAGGTCTGCAATTTTGAGCCAGGCGTTCTCGAGCCAGAGTCCCGACGTGTACTCGCCCTCGCCGGGGGACGTGTTGTTGGCAACCTGGATGTCAAAGCTGTTCACGTCCAGCGTGCGCTTCTTGAGTTCGGTTGCGCTTGCGCCCTTAATTGCCAGGTTGTTGACGACCGGCACCTCGCTCATGAGCGAAATCGTGCGGCCACAGCCTTGGTCCGTCGCGCTCTTGTCAACCTCTTGATCGTAATAGGCGTGCTCGAGCGACTTTTCCAGCGCCCAGTAGGTGGTTTTTGTGCCGCTGCTATCGGAGTTCTCTACCATGGTTTCCAAGTGCAGCTCAGAGCCCTTATTTGCCATTGGAGTCATACATCTCGCTGAGCTTGTAGGAGGCCGTCTTCTTTTGGTACGCAGTTCCAGAAGAGCTGTCTACGGTAAAGAGGTTAGAGAAGCTGATGTTGCCCCATTGGTCTCTGCCGTCCTTGTTTGCCAGCTCCGCCTTTGTGTCCATGCCTACGGCAACAAGCAACGCGTTGTTTTTGTCTTGGCTCACGTGAAGGTATGTATTCTCCCGTTGCTTTGCAGGCACGCTGTTCCAAAGTTCGCTAACGTCAATGCGCGCAATAACATAGGTGCCATCGAAGCCAGTGAGCTTTTTGACCATGCTGCCGTCGGTGGCTTGCTGCTCTGTGACGGAATACTTGAAGTAAGAGTAGGGTGCCACGCGTTCGGGGCTGGGTTCCTCGAATCGCCTCGCACGTCCCAGCGTCTCGATTTCGTTCCCGCTGGCATCGAGCTGTCGTGCCGCACCAACGATGATGGCGGGCGACTCTGTGGTTGGGTTGTTCTGCAAGGTGGTGTCGTTGATACTGGGGAAGTGAATGGCTGCACCGTCTGCGGCCGTTGCCGCGGAGTTTGGCTGGATCTTTGTGGTGTACACGTCAGGATACTTGCCGTCCTCGTCAACGACCGTCACGTCGTCTTGGGCTTGGAGTTGCTCGTCTTGCGGTTGCTCGTCGATGACCACAACGGTCTCTTCCACGGCCTCGGCCAGTGCCGGCGCAGGCAATCCACCCAATGCGATAACTGCTGCGAAGAGAAGACGTAGTACTGTGCGCGATGTGCGGATTTGTCGGTTTTTGACGGGTGGTCTTTGATGTGGCGTCGCTCCTCCTGTTGATAAGTATTCCAATGTGAGATAGATTGCCAATCTACCGGGCACGAGGCTTTGGGCATTCATGCGTGGTATGGTACTTTTGCGCAAGCCTGCGTGCGGATTGGAGCGATGTTATGAGCCTGTTACCTGCTGGCAGCATCTGGACGAATGTCTTTGTTACCGTGGCTGTGAGCCTCTTCGTGTTCCTGTTGCCCACGGTGGATCTTGCCCTGTGCAAACGTGTGGGCATCTCGCCCCAAAAGCAGACGGGCACCAATCCTCATGCAAAGACGCTGCTGCAAGTGCGACAGATCATCCTTTACGCCATGCTTGCGCTGTACCTGGCGCTCTTCTCGTACATGGTGTTCTTCTCGCGCAACGCAGCTGAGGAATACCGGGTGAACACCGAATTGTTTGATCGATTTGCCAAATCGCTCGAGATAGACCTTGGTGTTTTTGAGCTGTTCGCCGTATTTGCCCTTGAGGGGCCCATGGCGCTCGTCGACCACATACGGATCGTCAACCTCCATGACTTTGCCGAAATCTATCTCAACATCATGCTCACCGTGCCCGCTGGCTACCTTTTGCCCTATGTGTTTCGTTGGTTCCGCGCCAAGGTGCATATTCGTCCCGTCGTTGCCTGCTTCTTTATGTCGCTCTTTACCGAGAACGTTCAGCTGGTGTGCAAGGTGGGCTTCTACGACCTCGACGACCTCATCACCAACACGCTTGGCGGCTTGGTGGGGTCGTGGCTGTTCATGTCCTTTGCCTATGTGGTGACCAACCCCAACTGGCGGAAGGACCTCACGTCCTATCGCAAGTGGAAGAAACGGTCACGCAAGCGCGCGCTGCCACCGTTCGCGCGCAGCATGTCGTGTGCGCGTACGGTGCTGCGCGGAACGATTGAGGACACGGTGCGGGAGTTCTACGTGAATAAGCTGGGCTATCATATGGTGGGCCAGGTCTTGTCGTTCGAGACCGCGGCTACCAACATCCTCTTTAAGTTGGGCGACTCCTATATTGAGGTGCGCTGCACCAACGAGCTGGAGGAGTTGCCTCGGCAATTCCTGGACATCTCGGCGCGCAACTTGGAGAAGGTGCGCAACCGATTGCAAGAGCAAGGGGTTGCGTGTGGGCCCATTGAGGACGACGACTTCCCAGGCGTGCGTCGCTTTTCGTTTGAGGGACCGGACAACGTTTGCGTTTCCATGCTCGAGAGTTACGTGGGATAAGGTCGCTGACAGATGGCTTGCTCGGAATGGCACCGCTGCGGATGGCGTTTGCCGTAAACGTGACCGCTGCGGGTGGCGTTTGCCGTAAACGTAACCGCTGCGGGTGGCGTTTGCCGTAAACGTAACCGCTGCGGGTGGCGTTTGCCGTAAACGTAACCGCTGCGGGTGAGAGGACCCGCACCGGTCGCCATCCCGCCCAGCCCCGCCCGCAGCGGTCGCCATCCCGTCAAGTCCCGCCCGCAGCGGTCGACAATCCGGCCAAGAATCCCCACAACCATCTGCGCGTAGCTCGTGTCCGTTGCGGTATGCTTAAGCAAACTTCCCAAAGAGGATTGGAGCTTCCCTATGGATGCGAATTCTCGCAAGATCTGTGGTCTTATAAGTGAGATGAACACGCGCTTTGTGGTGCCGGTGTATCAGCGTCCCTATTCGTGGGGAGAGGAGCAGTGCGCGCAGCTGTGGGATGACATCCTCTCCACGGGCAGGGGAAGGTCCACGGTGCACTTTACGGGGTCGATCGTTACCATCCAGGACGGCTCGCTCTCGGATCAGGGCGTGGCGCCGCTGCTGCTCATAGACGGCCAGCAACGAATCACCACCATCTCGCTCCTGCTTGTGGCGCTTGCGCGCTTTGCCGCGCGTCATCCCAATCGTGAGCTTCCGTTCTCGGCTAAGGAAATCCTCGTGAGCGGCTACCTCACCAATCGCTTTAGGACGGGTGAGGACTACTACAAGCTCACGCTCTCCAAGACCGATCGTGCTGCCTACCGGGCAGTGGTGGATGCGCTCGGTACCAACGTGCAACCCGAGCTGGATCCGTCCACCAGGCTTGCCCAAAACCTCGCATACTTTGAGCGGCGCGTGGAGGCGCTCGACGATGTGGAGGCAGTGTGGGCCGGTCTCCATCGCCTTGAGGTCGTGGCCATCGCGCTCTCGCAAGGTCAGGACGACCCCCAGCTCATCTTTGAGTCCATGAACGCCACGGGCAAGGACCTCTCCAACGCCGATCTCGTGCGTAACTTTGTGCTCATGAGCTATACGTTGGACGAGCAGCCCGCCTTGTACCATACCTATTGGCAGCCCATCGAGCAGATCTTGGGCACAAGCCACTTCGACGAGTCGTTTGACGACTTCCTGCGCAGCTACCTCACCATCATGCATGCGCCCACGTCCATGGCAAAGGTGGACGTGTACCAGGCGTTCAAGCGCTACGTGCTGTTCAACAGCTATCACAAGAACGACCGTATGAAGAACCTCAGCCTCAAGATCAAGCGTTTTGCCCGCTACTATGCAGCCGTCGTGAACGGGGACGTGAGTGATCCCGATTTGGCGCAGGCATTCATCCGCATAGACCAGCTGGGCGAGCCCTCCGTGCGGCCGCTGCTCGTGGCGCTCTATGACGGCTTTGAGCACCAGGAGTTCTCGCGGGCGCAGTTCCTCGACCTGGTTACCACGCTGGAGAGCTACCTGTTCCGCCGTGCGGTGTGCGACTGTGCGGGCAGCACGCTCGCCCCGTTCTTCTCGTCGCTCATTGCGCGCATTGACGCCGTGCGCGCGGAGGAGGGCGACGTGGTAGAGGCGCTCCACGCCATGCTGCTCAACGAGGCGGGGACGGCTCGTCGGTTCCCCACCAACGCCGAGTTCCAGCACGCGCTCACCCGGCGCGACATCGCGAACTTTGCCGGTGCTCGTTACCTGCTCGTACGCCTTGAGCAGGTGCTGGGAGATGGCAGCGTGGACCTAGACCTACGCGTGTGGACAATCGAGCACGTTATGCCCATGGGCGCGCTTGATGACGCCTCTTGGCTGTCCATGTTGGGCGAGCGACCTGAGCGTGCCTTTGAGGATGGCATCAACAGTCTGGGCAACCTCACGCTCACGTCTGCGGGATTCGACCTGCAAGAGGGAAGCTTGGAGCATAAGCAGGAGCGTGTTGCCGAAGATGGCCTCGCCATCTCGCAGGACGTGCTCGAGGCCACCAGCTGGACCCCCGAACGCATAGAGGCACGCGCCGCAAAGCTGGCTGCCCTGGCATTGGAGCTGTGGCCCATTCCCGAGCTGCCCGAGGGTGCGGGTAAGGCCTATCGTCTCTCGCAACGTGCGGCGGCGACCAAGGACGTGAGCTTCCAAGACTTGTTTGACGCCGGGCTGGTGGAGATGGACGACGCGCTGGTGAGCGTGAGCCCCATGCATCCCGGCAAGGCGACGGTCACCTCAACGGGAAAGATCATGCTTGCGAACGGTGAGATGTTTGAGGATCCCACCGCCGCCTACGAACGGTTCCTTACCTCGTTGGGCGCCTCGCCGGCCGGCCAGAGCGGATGGATGTACTGGCGCCGTGGCGAGGGCGGCCCCTTGCTCGACGACTTGCGTGCCGAGCTCTAGCGTCACAAACAAAATGCCAGCCCCGAACGTCTTGGGGGCTGGCGTTTCGCGTAAGGGTCATGCCTTGCGCAATGCTTTCTTGCATGTTTGCCCAACACCCTTGGCGATCTGAGCGGGCTTCTTGTGACCGCTGCTCAAGCTTTCTGCGTTATCCGCCATTGTTGATGATTGCGGAAAGCATTCCTTTGCGGCATGAGAGCGAATGATTTGGAGTATAATCGCCTGCATTCTCGAAAGGGGGTCGCCATGCCCATCGTTGACGCACATGCGCACATTTATCCGCAAAAGATTTCGTCGAAGGCCGTCTCGGCCGTGGGTGCCTTCTATGGCATA
>JAFWMI010000214.1 GCA_017513965.1 Atopobiaceae bacterium | reverse complement strand
GCGGCGCCTCGACCGGAGGCCCCAGCAAAAAGCCAACGAGACGGCAGCACTGGCCTTGGAAGAGACACCAGTTGCCAAAACAACCAATAGGACGGTAGCGCTCAAGCGCACTGCCAAGCAGAAGAAGGCTCAGACGAAGTCGTCTGCAAAGGCACAGCCAAAACAGTCCTCCGGGTCGAAGAGCAAAGCGCCTGCGCAAACGACCTCTGTTGGGGAGTCGTCGAGTGTGGTCGTTCCGGAATTTCTAAAGAAGGCGGCACCTACGCGAGGGCAAAAGCAGCCAAAAACAAGCCGACCCGGTGACGGCGCCGATGGATATGAGCTCCCCTCGCTTTCCATGCTCAGCTCAAATCCCAATTCGGCTGGCACTGCGAGCAGCCGCGAAGAGTTGGAAGAGACCATGGAGCGGCTGCAGGGAACGCTTCATGAGTTCGGCCTCATGAGCCGCGTCATTGACTATGTGTCTGGTCCCATCGTTACCACCTTCAGGGTGGAGATGGGCGAGGGCGAGCGCGTAAGCAGGATAAAGAACCTCGAAGATGACATCGCACTCACTCTGGCTGCGGAAAAGGTGCGCATATTCGCACCAATACCTGGAACGTCCTACGTGGGGATTGAGATACCCAACAAGACGCGGCAAAACGTGTTTTTGGGCGACGTTCTTCCCTTTGCCAGCGGAGGTCCGCTCGAGGTGGCCATAGGGCGCGATTCGAGCGGTCGTCCAGTTGTGGCGGATATTGCAAAAATGCCCCATATGTTGGTCGCCGGCACAACTGGTTCCGGCAAGTCCGTGATGATCAATTCCATGATCATGTCGCTGCTCATGCGTACGACTCCCAAGCAAGTTCGACTTATCATGATTGACCCCAAGCGTGTTGAGTTTAGCTGCTACAACGGTTTGCCACACCTGTATGTTCCTGTGGTAACCGAACCCCGTCAGGCTGCAAGCGCGCTTCAGTGGGCAGTTTCAGAGATGGAGCGAAGGCTCAAGGTCTTCGAACGTGCGGGTGCGCGCGAAATCAAGGTGTACAACAAAATGTGCGTCTCGGGCAAGCTGTCGGAGATGGATAACCCTCCCGAGCCAATGCCGTATCTTGTCGTGATAATCGACGAGCTTTCGGACCTTATGATGGTGGCGGGAAAAGACGTCGAGGCATCAATCGTCCGTATTGCACAGTTGGCTCGTGCAGCGGGCATACACCTCGTCATAGCCACTCAGCGTCCGTCTGCCAACGTGGTGACGGGACTCATCAAGTCCAATATCGACAACCGTGTAGCACTGAAGGTCTCCTCTGGCATAGACTCGCGCGTAATCCTCGACGAGGTCGGTGCGGAGCGTTTGCTCGGAAATGGTGACATGCTCTTCAAGTATCGCGGTCTTACCATGCAGCGCGTGCTCGGTTGCTTTACCTCCGACGCCGAGATCAACTCGGTGGTTGAGTTCATACGCGAACAGGCGGAACCTGACTATCATGAGGAAATCCTCACTGCGGTAGTGCCTGGCCAGGTGCAGGGGAGTGCGGCTGGCTCAAGGGATGCCGACGACGATGATCCTCTCATATGGGAGGCGGCACAAATCGTCGTTGAGTCTCGTTTGGGATCCACCTCTGGCTTACAGAGGCGTCTTAAGGTTGGTTATGCACGCGCGGGTCGAATTATGGACATGCTTGAGGCGAAGGGTGTGGTGGGCCCGCCAGACGGCTCCAAACCACGTGAGGTATTGCTGGACGAAGACGGTTTGGAAGAGCTCCGCATACAAGATGCTAAGTACCGGGAGGTTGTGTAGCCATGGAACGCCCGCGGTTTAGCGAAATGCTCGCAGAACGTAGAAGAGAGCTAGGATACTCGATTGGACAGGCGTCACGTGTCCTCAGGTTGCGCGAGGACGTTCTGGTGGCGTTTGAAGAAGGCGACTTCTCTGGCATGCCCAAAAGCGGGTATGCCCAAGGGATGCTCTCGTCGTATGCACGGTATCTTGGACTCGATGCCTCGGTTGTCGTAGACGCATACCAAGACGAACTCAAGGCATATCAACGAGGATCGCGGAGGCGTGGAGGTAACCGAGGAAAGAGTGGCGGGCCACGATCGCGCCAAGAAGTGGACGAACAGAACCTGCATCAGCCCAGGGTTCCATCACGCGGTCTTCTGCCCACGTCGGGAGGTTACGCTGGTGACATGGGTTCTTTTGCCACCACACGTGTGCGCTCACGTGCGTCGGAGGGCGGCGGGGGCTCTCAAGCCTATCCACAAGGTAGGCCCTATACCGGAAGGGCGCCAAGCCGCAACACCGGCGGTCGCTCGAGTAGGCGAAACTCAAGCGATATCGGCACGTTGCAGATGGATTATTCGCAATATGACGACGACTTGAGCATGACGCAGGACGCGCTTCCCTACGACGCCGCCTCATCCACGCGTGGTAGAAGGCGTACGGGGACGGGGACAAATGCGGAGTGGCCGCGCGTTTCCAGAAGAAGCTCTGCGTCCACCGCAAATCAAAGGGACGAACGCTCATCGCGTGCCCGAAACAGGAATGGCCGGCAGCGTCCCAATGGAATCGCGGACTTGCTTGCATCATCCCAAATGGGTGTTGTGGTCGTTGGTGTCGTGGTGGTGTTGCTGACGGTCATCATGGTTATCTCGGTAAGCTCGTGCATCAACCAAAACAGTCAACGCGGTAGATCGGTGCCGGTCTCTGCGAGTGGTGATGCGGGAATGGTAAAGAACGAGACAACCGCAACCAGAAGCCAACAAAGTGCCAATAACAATCAGGTGCAGCCCAGTACCCAAAATGCTACCTCAAGCACCCAGAAGGCACCTCTTGGTTCAGCTGCGAGCAATGCGACTACCGAAACCAACGGTACCCAAGCATCTGTGCCGCAGGTAAGCGTCTCGGTTTCGGTTGCCGATGGTGCGGCCACATGGTTGGAAATCAGCTGTGATGGGAAGAGCGATGTGGCCGAGACCGTAATCGGGCCTTGGCAACGTACATACGTGGTGAAGGAGAGCATCACCGTTCAGGCGAGCGACACCACCTCGGTATCCGTCGTGCAAGATGGACGACAGGTGCAGTTCGACTCTATGGCAAGTGGCATCGGCACCATAAGAATCCAGAATCCCAACTACACGGTTCAAAAGAAGAAGCTGGTTACAACGCAAGAAGACGATTCCGAGACCTCGAGTTCGGGAACTGCGAAGATGGGTAACGCATCGCCGAATTCCACCGAAGCATTAAATGCCCAGAGCACTGACGATTCTTCGGCATATGACGAGAGCTTGGATGCATACTCTGACT
The DNA here is from genome assembly GCA_017513965.1 of Atopobiaceae bacterium. Classification (GTDB taxonomy): domain Bacteria; phylum Actinomycetota; class Coriobacteriia; order Coriobacteriales; family Atopobiaceae; genus RUG440. Next base: position 4,108 of record JAFWMI010000214.1, on the reverse strand, counting down.
ATTCCGGTTATTACGAGTCGTATGGTAACGAATACGAGGGATGGTAGGCATGGAAAGGGTTTTGTGCTTCTTCATTACGCTTGGATGTGCCAAGAATGAGGTTGACACCGATCGCATGAGGGCATTGCTGTTGCATGCGGGGTATGGCATGGCCGACTCCATTGAAGACGCGCAGGTTGTGATAATTAACACATGCTCCTTTTTGGCTACGGCGACATCCGAGTCGATAGAGGCAACGCTCACGGTGGCTGGCATTGAGGGGTCGCCAAATAAGCAACGTCACATCATCATGTGTGGCTGTGTTCCTTCGCGATATGGGGAAGAACTTGAGTCAGAGTTGCCTGAAGTTGCGGCATTTGTACCCGCACAGGACGAGGACAACATCGTTGAAGTCGTGTCGTCCGTGATTGGTGTCCAACGCAGTGCGGGTATTCAGGATGATGTGGACATGCTCCGCACCATCGAGGGCACGTCGGCATACGTAAAGATCTCGGATGGATGCGATAGGTTCTGCACGTTCTGCGCCATTCCATATATTCGCGGCCGCTATGCCTCACGTCCTGCGAACCAGATCATAGACGAAGTGAAGAACCTCATGCGAGGCGGCGTGAGGGAAATCGTGCTCATTGGCCAGGATACGGGAATATGGGGACAGGATTTCGAGGACGGTCATGATCTCGCCTGGCTTTTGGGGCAGCTGTCGGTAGTCGTGCGACCGTATGGCGGATGGCTTCGCGTGCTGTACCTGCAACCCGAAGGAATGACCGAAAGGCTCATCGCGACCATTCGAGATACGCCGGAAGTGTTGCCATATATCGACATACCCATTCAGCACTGTTCCAGGCGTGTGCTCGACCTCATGGGAAGGCCTGGATCAAGGGCCGAGCTCAAGGCGCTGTTCAATCGTTTGCGAGACGAAATTCCCAACATGGTACTCAGAAGCACCGGCCTTGTGGGTTTTCCAACCGAGACGGACGAGGAGTTTGAGGAACTTCTCGAATTCATACAAGAGGTCGAGTTTGACTACACCTCCGTGTTTGCCTACTCACAAGAAGAAGGAACCATAGCCGCTGAGCTGGATGGGCAGATTGACGAAGAGACCAAAACAGAGCGTGCTCAGCGACTTATAGATGTAACTGAGCAACTCGGCTTTTCCGCAACATCACAGCATGTTGGCGAGATCGTGGACGTTATTATCGACGGTGTGGAGAACACGGACGTGGGGCAGGAGCTCATTGGGCATGCGTGGTTCCAGGCACCGGATTGTGACGGCTCCGTGCATATAGCTTTTGGAGAGGCGCGAGTGGGCGATGTGGTCACGTGCAAGCTCGTTGACTCATTTTGTTATGAGCTCGTAGGGGAAATCATCAATAACGATGAGGGGTAATACAGTGGCCGGCAAATCGAACAACCTATGGACACCCGCGAATGTGGTAACCATGATTCGCGTTCTTCTCTTGCCACTCTGGTTATTGTTGGCAGAGACGTTTGCGTCGGTGACGGGCAGCTTCTCGTTTGGGGCAATGGTGGTTGCTCTCCTATATGTCGTAATCTCGTTAACTGACAAGTTGGACGGCTATTTGGCTCGAAGCAGGAATGAGGTCACTGCGTTTGGGCAGTTCCTCGACCCCATTGCAGACAAGCTGGCTGTGATAGTCGCTCTCTGCTTCCTGCTCGAGGTGGGGGAGGTTAGCGCCTGGGTTATCCTCGTAGTGGTGTCTCGTGAGTTCCTGGTGAGCGGTCTGCGCATGGTTGTTGCTGCCAAAGGGGTGGTGGTGCCGGCTTCCAATCTTGGAAAGTGGAAGACGGCCGTAACGATGGTCGCAATCTGTGGCAAATTGGCGTTAAGAGTCGTGCCAATCGTTGCAGGAGCTGCTCCTTTTGTGGGTATAACGTTTGACGTTCTGCTTTGGGTGGCAGTGATTCTCACGGCGTGGTCGGGCATCGACTACTTTGTAAAGTGCTGGCCGTACCTTTCCTAAAGCAAAAATCCCAAAAATCGAGTTTTTCGAAAGAACAGTTAACAATTTTTGCCACATCCCAATGTAGGGCGCATCACACACGGTATGGTTCGCCTTTTCTGCATACTTGCTGTACGCAGGATGCATGTATGCACAAAGCTCGGGTTGCTAGAATCTCACCATGCACACTTGCAACGAACATCCGTTCGTTGTAATATCGGTGACGCAACCAAAAGGAGGGTTATATGGCACGCAGCAAGAACGTACGCAGGGAGATCCGTCCACGTACCTATGGCGAGGAACGTGATCAGGTTATAGAGAGCACGACCAAAGAGATAGAAAAGCGGTTTGGCAAAGGCGCCATCATGAAGTTTGGCGACGGTGGACCTGAACTTGAGGTTGAGGCTATTCCAACAGGATCCATTGCCTTGGATGCTGCACTTGGTATTGGTGGTGTTCCACGCGGACGCATCATAGAGATCTATGGACCAGAGTCATCTGGCAAGACGACGCTTTCGCTCGAGATTCTTGCCGAGGCGCAGGCGCTTGGAGGCGTCGTGGCCTTTATTGATGCGGAGCATGCGCTCGATCCTGGTTATGCTGCGCGCATAGGTGTGGATATAGACGAGGTGCTCATTTCTCAGCCGGACACCGGTGAGCAGGCGCTCGAGATCTGCGACATGCTGGTTCGGTCTGGCGCCATAGACGTAGTGGTCATAGACTCGGTGGCAGCTCTCGTTCCTCGGGCCGAGATTGAGGGCGAAATCGGGGATACCTCCGTGGGGCTGCAGGCAAGACTCATGAGCCAAGCGCTTCGCAAGCTTGCCGGCTCCCTCTCCAAATCGAAGACCACCTGCATTTTCATCAACCAGCTTCGCGAGAAGATTGGTGTTATGTTTGGAAACCCAGAAACGACCCCAGGCGGACGGGCGCTCAAGTTCTTCGCCTCGGTTCGCATGGACATCCGTCGCATAGACAGCATCAAGCGTGACGGGGATGTGCTCGGTATGCGTGCACGCGTAAAGGTGGTAAAGAACAAAGTCGCTCCGCCGTTCAGGCAGGCGGAATTCGACATAATGTATGGAACAGGCATATCCAAAGAGGGCTCCATTCTGGATTTGGCCGTTGAGTACGACATCGTGAACAAGTCCGGATCGTGGTTTACCTACGAAACCGAACGGCTTGGCCAAGGCAGGGAAGCGGCAAAAGACTTCCTCGCAAAGAATCCCGACTTGCGTGATGAGATTGATCATAAAGTCCGCGTTGCCTGCGGCCTTGAGCTTGGGGATGAGCGAGTAGGAGAACCCGAATTCGGGTTGGAAGATGCGACCTTCGACGAGGACGTCGTTGAATAGTGGGCGTGCCCTCGAATGATTTCATGGGAAGCGGTTACTTCGGAATGCGCCCGTCCCTATAGGGGCGGGCCGGTTCCTAAGGGTACCATACAGATATTCAATGACGAAACTACCGAATCAATGCCTGTGCCTCAGGCTGTTGCTCGTTACATAAGGGGAAGCAAACAGTTTGGCGAAACACCGTATACCTCGGTCCAAGAACTAAAGGACGCTGTACGCGCTGTTACTGGCATGGTCGCTCGATCGCGTGCGCTCCGCATGCTCGAGCGAAGAGACTACTCGTACAAGGAGCTGTTGGTACGACTCACCAATGAGGGATTTGACAAGGCGACATGCGTGTCGATTCTAAACGACATGAGGTCATCGGGTGTTCTTGACGACACTCGTTTTGCAGAGGTATTCATACGGAGCAAACTGTCATCCGGTTGGGGAATAGAGCGCATTCGAAGAGAGCTTGCGTCGAGAGGCGTGGATACGGAACGGCTGCCGGGATGGCCGTACGATTATGCCGATCCAGACGATGAGTTTGAACGCGCCATGGGCATAGCCTCCCGAAAACGTGTGAGAGAACCCAACGCATATGCAAAACTTGTGCGATTCTTGATGGGACGTGGGTTTAGCACGGATGTATCGATGCGTGCGGCAAAACAGACGCTCATGGGTGATTGATTGCTTTTTTGCTGCATTTCATGTGACAACGATTCCATGTCATTTGACACGTCTACATATCCAACTTAGTATGAAAACAGTCATTTGAGCATGCTTCGTTCGCTGCCTTGGGCAACGGATTAT
>JAFWMI010000213.1 GCA_017513965.1 Atopobiaceae bacterium | reverse complement strand
TTTCGACGGGTGCGTGCGTGGAGTTCGTACACCTGCTTAAGGAGGCGGATGCGGATCCTACGGCTCTGCACGAGCGGCTACGCGAAGAACTGGCTAGCGTCCCTCGCTCCAAGATCCGCTCGGGAGGATACGTACTCGACACCCTACGGGCAGCTCAATGGTGCTTTGCCACAACGGACAACTATCGCGACTGCGTGCTCGAGGCGGTCAACCTTGGGTCAGACACAGACACGACCGCGTGTGTGGCAGGTGCGCTTGCGGGAACGGTATACAGGATCGAATGCATCCCCAAAGAATGGCGTGTGGCCCTTCGCGGCACTGGGGTTCTCGAAGACGCATTGTTTTGAAGCGAATACAATTCCTAGACTGTGCAAGCCCCTCATACCAGGGGTACGCGTCACGTCCGCACGCGCGTGCGGGCATCTACGAGAGTCCCATCTGTTGAGAAGACTGTCAACCTATCTTTGAGAGAATTGCAACGTAGTTGTTGCGAAGATTGTCATAATTGCAGCCTTGGATATCAAGCCAACAATAACCCTAGTTCGCATGTATGACGAGTGATGGGAGGATGCCATGGCGGGAACGGCATACGGCGTGGGGGTCGGTCCGGGCGATCCCGAGCTCATCACCCTAAAAGCGGTGAGAGTCGTCCGCTCGTGTAGCGTCGTGGCCTTTCCGGGCGAGCGTCCAGAGGACTCGGTGGCCTTCGGTATAGCGGCGGGCTCCATGCCATGGATCCACGATAAGGAGCTTCTCGCCCTTCCGGCTCCCATGACCTCTGACCGCAACGTAGTGGCAGCCGCTCAGCGCGACAACGCGTGGCGCGTCGAGCTCGAACTTGATGCGGGAAAAGACGTCGCCGTCCTTGTGCTTGGAGATCCCACCGTCTACAGCACGTTCGCCCATATGCAGGACGTCTTTGTGGGCGACGGCTATCGGGTCGAGCTGGTAAGCGGCGTTACGTCGTTCTGTGCCGCAGCGGCAAAGCTAGGGGAGTCGCTAGCTCTGTGGGACGAGCCCCTGCATGTGGTGCCCCTCATACACGGGGGACCTGACATGGGGCTGGACGGCACCCAGGTGCTCATGAAGTGTGGCTCTAAGATTGGCCAGGTGCGCGACCTCGCCCTATCCTCCGGTAGCCGCCTTTCCGTGGTGGAGAGGTGCGGCATGGACGGCGAGCGCGTGTATGCGCACACGGAGGATGTGCCAGACAGGCTCGGCTACCTCTCGGTCGCCCTGCTTCGCCAAGGATTGCGCTGAGGGGTCGTTTAGCCTTCCGGGAATCCACATGGCTGTTGTAGTCAGCCATCACGGATGGCAACCACGCTCGTGTTATCATACAAAAGGCATTTCCGGGCAACATAAAGGGGTTTTTCCATGCTCAAGATCATACCTAAGCAACGTGACAGCTATCGCACGTTCTTGCACGGCGACGACGTCTTCCACAAGGCGCTCCGTGTGTACGTGAAGGGCGGCGAGAAGAAGTTCCACGTTAAGAACCCAGCAGTACGCGCAAGCACGCTACCGTGAACGACATGCTTCCCACCATTCACCAATGGATGGACGAGGACGGCTACGATCTTATCTTCCTTGCCACCGAGGACCAAGACATCCTCGACCAGATGCGCGCCGAGTTTGGCGACAAGCTACGCGCCATCGCCCAAAAGCGCCTGCGTGTCTCCGACCTTAAGGAAGGTCAGACAATCAGCAGCTACGAAGAGGAGCACAACCAAGGCGACGCCTATCTGGAAGAGCTTGAGGAGACAACGGTCAACTACTTCTACGCGCTCTACATCCTCTCGCAGTGCGAGAGCTTTATGGTGAGCGGCCAGTGCAACGGTTGGGACGTGGTGAACTCGTTCAACCAGGGCAAGTTCCGCCGTGCATACAAGTTCCAGCTTGGTGTAACTGAAAAATAGACAAGCGCGAATAAGTGTGAACAGGGGGACGTGAACGAAAAGCACGTCCCCCTGTTTCCTCTTACATTAGCTTGTGCAGCTCAACCCAATCGATGGGTACATCTGCGGACTGGTTGGCACCAATGAGCAGATCTGGGTCGTTTTCGTGCTGGAAGACCCGGTCGTGCCTGACGTCTGCCTCCACGGTGGATCCATCCGTGCGCACATAGGTGTTCACACCCATGATGGCCTCGTGCGTCTGCCGCATGCGGCGGTCGTCGGCAGCCTCCCTGCTGGCGCGCATCTCTTGAAACACACGATCGCGGTGGTCCGAGAGGTCCTGCATGATGGCGTTGCGGCGCTCAAAGCTCTGTTGCTGATCGCGTGCCATCTGGCTCATGGCCTGGCTCATCTGCTGCTGGGCCTGTATGCGTTGCTGGACGATGTGCTCCTGTAGCTGTTGAATCTTTTTCATAAGCTGCTGATCCACGTGTAGCGAGTTCACATAACGGTAGAACTCGCGAATCTCATCGCGCGTGGGCAGTGTGTCCGACCTAAAGCCGCAAAAGCCAAAGAGTACCCACTGAATGGTCGCGGACATGAGCCCGTCGGTTCGGTGGCAGCCAAAGGGCGTCGCGGGATTGGTGTCGATGGCAGACTGACCTGC
>JAFWMI010000212.1 GCA_017513965.1 Atopobiaceae bacterium | reverse complement strand
TCACGCCGTATGCGTTGCGCGGCATACCGCACAGAAGCACTGCAAACACAAATACGAATACGGCCATGCAGGTCATGGTTCTTTTCTTTGCGATCATCTCGCTACTCCTTGTCATCGCGTTTCCTTCCTTCTTCTACGGGGTTATTCGGTAACCTTGACGCGGATCTTCACCTGCCTTCCCAAACCGTTCTTGAGTTTTCCTGTAATGACAGTCGTGCCCCGCTTTTTGCCCTTGATCACGCCGTTCCTGTTTACGCTCGCCACCGAGGGGTTCGACGACTTCCACGTAAACGACTTGGGCGAGATCTCCGTTGCCCATGCCGTACGCTTGCTCTTGAACGTCGGGTTCATCTCGCAGGAGTCTCCGCGCTCCAGCGGCACGGTTTTTTTGAAGCCCATAATGCGATCCGTGACTGCGAACTTGCCGGCCTTCACGTTCGCGTTGGCCATGCGCACCTTCTTGGTGTAGGTCTTGCGTCCCTTTGTGGGGGGTGTGGCCTTGGTTGCGGTGCTGCTAAACTCGAGAATCCAAACCTGCTGGTTCTCGTACATTTGGTACGACTTGCCCACGGTGACGCAGGCGATGCCAACGCTCCGGGCGCTCTGCAGCAGGATGCCCGCACGATGCGACAGCGAGTCCATCCACGAGTCCACAATCATCGACTCGGAGCAGTTGGTGCTCTCGGCACAGCACTCGTACGAGACTCTGCCGTTGACGGTGCGCGCAAGCCTACCGTCCGGTCGACGATGGGGACTCTCGAGTGGCATGTATACGGCGACCTCGGCTGCGCGGGTGATGGCGGCGGAGGTGAGCTCCTTGTCGAGCTTGAGCTTGACGAGGCCGTTCTTCTTGCGCTGCGTGTTTATCCGCTTGAGCATGCTTGTGGCGGCGGCGTTGTCCTGCCGTACCTGTACTACGAGCGTGGTAGTGCTGGATGCGTGCGCGACCGTTGGCAAAAGGCAAGTTCCTGCGAGCGCGAGCAACGCAACGAGCAAGCATGCCCAGATGCGCCTCGTTACTGGAAGCCCGACAATTGTCCGTGATTTCATAGATACCCCCTCCGTATGCGAACCCTTAATAAAACCAATAGGTATTTAAAACATAGGTCAATGGAATCGTCGGGAACAAGAACCGGAAACGTGGTGACAACGACCACTTTTGCAGAAGGTGCGGTAGAATCTCTTGGCGTTGCTGGGAAGCGAGATGGGAAGATTCTTTATGTGGTGCACAGGCAAGGAGCGACGAATGAGCGAGTACGTGCAGCAACTGTCCATGCCCCCCGCCAGCGCTCGGACCGCGCGCCGTGCGCGTGCGCGCTGGGATGCCATCGCCAAGCCTACGGGCTCGCTGGGCGTGCTCGAAGACGCGGTGACCAAGATCGCGGCGCTCACCGAGGACGAGCACGTTGACATCTCCAAACGTTGCGTGGTGGTTCTTTGTGCCGACAACGGCGTGGTGGCTGAGGGCGTGTCGTCGAGCGGGGCGGACGTGACGCCCATTATTGCGCGCAGCGTGGCGCATGGCGTGTCGTCGGTGTGCCTCATGAGCAAGCCGGTTGGCATCGACTGGCTTGCGGTGGACATGGGCATGTTTGAGCCCGCGGGTGACGAGGGCGTGCTCGACCGTCGCATCGCGGCTGGTACGGGCAACATTTCTTGCGGCCCGGCGATGACGCGCGAACAGGCGATTGAGGCAATTCGTACAGGCGTGGATCTGGTGGGCATGCTTGCCGCGCAGGGGTATCGCCTCATTGCCACGGGTGAGATGGGCATAGGGAACACCACAACGGCAACGGCCATGGCCTGCGCGTTCTTGGATGCTGACCCCGTGCGCCTGTGTGGCAGGGGGTCGGGTCTCGACGACGAGGGGCTTGAGCGCAAGATCGGTGTGGTGCGGCGCGCCTTGGAGGTTAACGCTCCCGACCCAGACGATGCGCTCGACGTACTTGCCAAGGTCGGCGGCTTCGACATCGCGGGCATGTGTGGTTTGTTCTTGGGTGGTGCCGTGCACCGAGTGCCCGTCGTCGTAGACGGGCTCATCAGTTCGGTTGCTGCGTGGTGTGCCTTGCGTATGCGCCCCGAATGCGGCGTTGCGATGCTCGCGTCGCACCTTTCTGCAGAACCGGCTGCCTCGTTGGTGGCGCAGAATCTGGGACTTGAGCCGTTGCTGCACGCTGGCATGCGCTTGGGCGAGGGAACGGGTGCGGTGTGCATGGTGCCGTTGCTCGACATGGCCCTTTCGCTGTATTCGAACGGTGCCACATTTGACGATTGCGGCATTACGTCATACGAGGTGGTGCCGCGATGAGGCTCGTGCTCGTACGTCATGGTGCCACGGCGGGAAATGCACAGCGTCGCTATGTTGGCCGGCGCACAAACGAGCCGCTGAGCGAGGAGGGCCGTGCGCAATGCGCACGATTGGGTGAGCTTGCCGGGGTGCGTTTGGTGTGGGTGAGCCCGCTGACGCGGGCACGCCAGACCGCGCAGCTGTGCTTTCCTCAGGCGGAGCAGCGTGTGGTGGACGACCTTGCCGAGTGCGATTTTGGCGTCTTTGAGGGGCGCACCGCGCAAGAGATGGAACACGACGTTGCGTACCGTTCGTGGGTGGATGGTGGCTGCATGGGCAGGTGTCCGGGCGGTGAGTCTGCTGCCGAACATGCCCGGCGGTCAAATGCGGCGCTTGCCCGCGTGCTGTTTGAGGCTCGTGACCGTGGGAGCGAGGCCGTGTTTGTGGTGGCGCACGGCGGTACGATAATGGCTGCCATGCATGAGTTCTTGCCCGGGGCTTCATGTGGGCGTGACTACTTTCTGTGGCACGTGGGCAATGCCGAGGGAGTAATTGCAAACGTCCGCATAGAAGACGACGTGGTGTCGCTTGTTGCCGCGCGCCATTTTTCGTTCCTGCGTGAGGTTGATCGCCTGGAGGGCAACGTATTTTAGGGCGTACGAGCGTCCCAGCATCCCCTCGCGCCCCTGAGTTTTGCGAGCCAAGATGCCAAAGTGTACGCGCGATTATGCAGCTTCCATAAAACCCCAGTTGGCGGTTGAGCAAACTCACTCGCGCGTACACTCGGTAAAATACAGAGTGTACGCGCGCGTGCGGTGGCAATTCCGCCAACTGGGATTATTGGCAACCTGAACGTTCGCGCGTACACTTATTGCCAACGAGGCATTGGAGGTTGTTCACTCGAGACATCGCGATTGCGCTCCGGTGACGCTCGAATGGCCAAGATTGCCCACAACCATGCTCTGTCCGCTATGATTAAGGCAAATCCTGCGTGTGCGGAGGTGACTTATGGACGAGAGCAGGCATGAGGTGTTGGCGCATCTCCTTCGAAGGCGCGAGCAACTCGTCCGACGCCATGCGATGCAGGAGGAGCTCCTTGCGTTTGAGCGAGAACTCTGCAGGAACAACCGGTTCTTTCCACGTTCGAGCATCCTGAGCTGGATCGATGCCATAGCGCCTATGGTCATGCGGACGCTTGATGCCGGATCTACCTTGTATCGTGGGAGAATCGTCACCAAGGCGAAGGAAGGCGCCTTTTTGGAGCCCGTATATAACGCGCTTGGCGTGTTCGTAACGACCGAGGAAAGCGACCTTGGCAGCACGCGGTTTGCGGAGGCATTCGTACAGCAGGAGATCGAGCGCCTCGAGTCGGGTGAAGAGCTGCTGGAGTTCGCTGCGTTCAAGCGTCAGCTCCAGCCATTCCTGGAAAAGGGATGGTGGGGATACGGAAAACGCGAATCGGACGCCGCACCCTCGGACGTCACAGGAAACGGGCGCATCAACCCTGCGGGAATTAGCTATCTGTATGCCGCAAGCAGGAAAGAGACGGCAGCCTTGGAAACGCGTCCCGTCATCTCGCAGATGGTGAGCATTGCGGAGTTGGTAACGAACGACGTGATTACCCTCTTCGACCTCACGCGAAACGTCTTTGACGACGACGACTCCCCAGACGAGGACACGCGGATGTTCCGCAAGCTCTTGGCCCATTACTTTGCCAAGCCAAACTACTCGGGCGACAAGGCCTATTTGGTAACGCAGTACATAAGCGAGTACGTCAAGAGCAACATAGAGGCCGCCACGGGACTACGGTTCGACGGTATCTGCTTTAGCAGCTCGCTTGATCGCAAGGGCACGAACTACGTGATATTCGACACGACCGAGCATCCCAAATACGACATAGTCGCCTCTTCGCTCGAGAAGGTCACGGATATGAGCGGCTCGTTGCAAACGTACCTTCCCATGGACGACGAGACCATTCGGGCGCTCATGAACGGCACGTTCTAGCACGCCGTCTGCCACCGGAACTGCTATTGGTGGAGCATGCGACCGCGTATGATGACCACACACGCCACGCCGGCTGCCCCTGCGGCGATTGCGATGAGGGGAAGCGATGTGGACGAGCCGTCCGTTCGTACGCTGGCAACGTCGAGCGTCACGGTGTAGTCGATCTCGTGGGGTTCGCTCATGGCCGTGGTGTCAGCCACCACGTCGTAGGGCTCGTCCATGGAGAGCACGGGCACCACGAACGTGGAGTTTCCCTCGCGATTGACGGGGAGGTAGCGCTTGCCGGCCACCAACATGTAGTCGTAATGGGGGCTCGACCACACGAGCGTTACGACGGCACGCGCGTTGCGAATCTCCAACGGGGCCGGCGACGCAACGGTCGCGCGGCCTGTTCCGCCCTCGAGCGATACGTCTACGAGGTACGAGCCGTCCTTGAGGTCAACCTGTACGGCGTCTGCATAGGGGTCGGCTGACTCCTCCTGCGCGAAGGCAGCTGCCTGAACACCAACGAGGGCCAACGCGAAAGCAATCGCCAGCGTCCAGACGATCTTCCTCAACAACTTGCCGGGCATTGTGGCTCCTCCTTAATGACGACGGGTATACCGCAAACCATCCGCACCACCTTGGTCGCTCGCGTGGCAAGCATGGCGCAGGTGCGGCCGACGGCCTCGCGCCATGCACGCTCAGTCGGGTCCATGGGCACCACGCCCATGCCCACCTCGGCACACGCTATCACGTCCTTGGCGCAGATTCGCGCTAGGTCCTCGTCGCTCGGCACGCCGGTTTGCAGGACGTCCTCCAGCCTCAGCAGGACTGGCGAGGACGAGCGGACGTCGGTCGACATCTGCTCATCCGTGTATCCCAGCGACCGCACGTAGGTGCGTTTGCCCGAGGCGACGCCTCCCACTACCAAGATCATGTGCTACGCCACCCTCCCCATAAGGACGATGCTCGCGAGCATCGCAAGCTCGGCAATCTGCAGATAGTAACCGGCGAGGTCTCCGCTCATTCCGCCGTAGTGCCTGTTCGCAAGCCACCGCACGTAGGCGAGCGCGACGACGGCGGCAAGCAGTGCGCAGCCACCGCATGCGGGGTTCAACACGATCATGGCCGCGGCCGCGGCACAAAGCTCCGCAACGAGCAGCGCGCGCACGACGGGCTTGTGCGCGGTCTTGTCTGCAGTCGCATACATGCCCTGCTTGCGCGCGGGCTGCATGCAAACCACGGCTAGACCGCTCACGCAACGGCTCACAACAGGGACGCAGGCAATCAGCCCGACGAGCCGGGCGGTCACCTCGCTTGCCAGCCCTGCGAAGGCGAGCAGATAGCAGGCAACATCGATCACGGCAAAGGCGCCCACGTGCGGGTCCTTGAGAATCTGTCGCCGGCGTTCTGGCTCGGCATGGCTCGACTGAGCGTCAATGACGTCGGCGAGACCGTCCATGTGAATGCCGCCCGAGACAACCACCGGTACCAGCGTGAGCCCTATGGCACGTGCCATCGTGCCGAGCCCCAGCCGCTCGGCTGCCCACATCCACAGCAGCATGAGCGCTCCCACCACAACGCCCACCAGGGGAAACGCTGCCATCATGTAGCGCATGTCACGCTCGTCCCAGCGCACGTGCGGCATGGGTATGGCGCTAAAGCACGAGAAGGCCGCCACGATCGAACGAAGCAAACTCATGGAAGGGCTCCCTTCACGGCACAGGGAATGCCGCATGCCACCTCGATGACCGTCTCAAAGCGCGCGGCAAGCCGGCAACAGAGCGTGCCGCATACACGCAGCCACGTACGGGTGGACTCGTATGCGCTCGGCCCTTCGCTGCCCGCCAGGGGAGCGACCACTACCACGTGGCGATGGCGCGCGCTCAACTCCTCGAGTTCATGGTCCAGTCGCTCGAGGACGTGATTGGGGTTGGGCATGCGGCCGTTTTCCAAGAAGAGCGCGTTCGAGACCAGGTTCCCTAGGTCGTCGAGGAGCACGATGTCGTCTTGTTGCGGATTGAACGCCTCTGTGGCAATGCTGCCAGCGCACTCGATGGTCCTAAACCCCATGTGCGCGCGCTGCTTGCGATGGCGTGCGATGCGATCCTGGGCCTCGGGGTCGTTGCCGGTCATGGTGGCCACATAGGTGCGTTGCGGGCTGAGCGTACAGGCGAGGTTCTCCGCGAAGGCAGACTTGCCGCTTCCCGAACCGCCTACCACGAGCGCCCTCATGCGCGTGTCTCTTTCGCGAGCTCGGCCAGCGCACGAAACTGCTCGCGCACGATGCGCGCGCCTGCGTCTCCGTCGTGCAGGCGCGTGCATGCAGAGCAGTCCTTGATGCCGGTTGGCGTGTAGCGGTAGTCTCCGCCGCAGCGCGTCCCCAGAGCGTAGAGCGGACAATAGCAGAAGAGGCAGTTGAACCGTTGCTCGTCCACGCCCTCGTGGCAGGGGAAGTAGGGGCATGCGCGATTGCTAAAGAACGATGCGCCTTCCTGTGGCAACGTCGTCTGCTCCTCCATGCGCGTCCCTCCCGTCGTCTTCTGCGTACCGATTTTAGCACCGGAGCGGAGCGATCGCTCCTCCGTTCCGGCGTGTCCCACTCGTTGCGGTGCCGTAACTCGCGCGAAATCCGCCGGGTGTATAGTGGAGTTCCGTGAGAAGCACGGCTATCTTGCGGGAGGCAATCATGGCAAAGCATGTGTTTGTAACGGGCGGCGTCGTTTCGGCGTTGGGCAAGGGCATCACCGCGGCCTCGCTTGGCCGACTGCTCAAGGCACGCGGCTACAAGGTGGCCATGCAAAAGGCCGATCCCTACCTCAACGTGGATCCCGGCACCATGAGCCCCTTCCAGCATGGCGAGGTGTTCGTGACCGAGGACGGCAAGGAGACCGATCTCGACCTTGGCCACTACGAGCGCTTTATCAACGAGAACCTCAGCGCCGACGCCAACTTTACCTCGGGCCTCGTGTACCACGACCTCATTGAGCGCGAGCGCAGGGGGGACTTCCTCGGGGGGACCGTGCAGGTGATTCCCCATGTGACGAACGAGATCAAGGCGCGCTTCCGTCGCATAGAGGAGACGAGCGGCGCGGACGTGGTGATCACCGAGCTTGGTGGCACCATTGGAGACATCGAGGGCCAGCCGTTCGTGGAGGCCCTGCGTCAGTTTCGCAAGGAGAAGGGGCCTGGCAACAGCTGCCTCATCCACGTGAGCCTCGTGCCCTACATCCGTGCCGCCCACGAGATAAAGACCAAGCCCACCCAGCACTCGGTCAAGGAGCTACGCTCCATGGGGCTCGTGCCCGACTTCATCGTGTGCCGCTCCGACCATGAGGTGGACGCCGACGTGCGCGCCAAGATCGCGAGCTTTTGCGACGTCGAGGAGGACTGCGTCTTCGAGAACTCGGACTGTCCGTCCATCTATGACGTGCCGCGCCATTTGGCAGACCAGGGGTTCGACCTCAAGGTATGCAACAAGCTGGGCCTTGCCACCCGCGAAAGCGACATGAGCAGCTGGTACTCGTTTACCGGCGCCTTGCACGAGGCGGAGATGCTGCGCGAGACCACGCGCATAAAGGTGGTGGGCAAGTATACGCAGCTGCCCGATGCGTACCTCTCGGTTATTGAGGCGTTGCACCACTCCGGCGTGTACTACGGTCGTCACGTGGACATTGAGCTTGTGGACGGCGAGACCATCAGCGAGGACAACGTGCAGGACGTGCTGGGTGCAGCCGACGGCATCCTGGTGCCGGGCGGCTTTGGCCAGCGCGGATTTGAGGGCAAGATCTGCGCGGCACGGCTCGCTCGAGAGGGAGGCGTTCCCTTCCTGGGCGTGTGCCTTGGCCTGCAGGTTGCCGTATGCGAGTTTGCGCGCGATGCCTGTGGCATGGAGGGGGCGAACTCCACGGAGTTCGACGTGCCGACGGATTATCCTGTTATTGATATTATGCCCGACCAGAAGCAGGTGGACGAGAAGGGCGGCACCATGCGCCTTGGCGCGTACCCCTGTGTGCTCGCGGAGGGGTCGCTTGCCCGCGAGGCGTATGGCAAGAAGCTTGTGCACGAGCGCCATCGTCATCGCTACGAGGTGAACAACGCGTATCGCAAGAAGCTCGAGGAGTGCGGTATGGTGGTCTCGGGCCAGAGCCCGGACGGCCTGCTGGTTGAGATGATCGAGCTGCCCGAAGACGTGCATCCCTGGTTTGTGGCGTGCCAGGCGCATCCCGAGTTCAAGAGCCGCCCCAACGCGCCGGCGCCGCTGTTCCGTGAGTTCGTGCGCGCCGCCATTGCCCGTCACGAGAAGTGCGATCGACACAACCTGCATGTGGTGGGCGTTCCCGTTATTCCCGACGCCCAGAAGGGTCCGCAGGATGCGACTGGCTGAGGCGCGCGAGGAGTATCTTGACTATCTGGTGGTGGAGCGGGGGAGCTCACCCAACACCGTGGACGCCTACGGTCGCGACGTGGCTCGCTACGTACGCTTTTTGCAGGATGAGGGCATCACGGACGCGGACGATGTGACGAGGCAGCATGTGGAGCGCTTTGTTGGCGTGCTTGCGGAGCTGGACTATGCGGCGTCGTCCACCGAGCGCGCCTTGGCCGCGGTGCGTGGCTTCCACGGGTTTCTGGTGACGGAGGGGCTCTGCAGGCGTAACCCCGCGCGTGACGTGCCGCTCCCCAAGCGTCCCCAACTCCTGCCCGAGGTGCTCTCGGTGGAGGAGGCGCGCAAGCTCGTGGAGCAACCATTTCCCCTGACGGCAGCCGGACAGCGCGATCGCGCCATCTTGGAGGTGCTCTATGGCTGCGGGCTGCGCGTCTCGGAGCTCTGTGGTTTGGACGTGCGCAACGTGATGGTGGAAGACGAGCTGCTCCGCGTGCTGGGCAAGGGATCAAAGGAGCGCGTGGTGCCCATAACGGGTGCGGCGCTGGAGGCGCTGTCCTTGTACCTGCGCAACTGGCGACCCGCGCTCGTGCGTGCCTCCAAGCCTACCGACGCTGTGTTCCTCAACCGGCTGGGAGGACGGCTTTCCAGACAGTCGGTGCATGCCACCTGCGAGAAGTACGGCCGCGTGGTGGGAATAGCCGGCCTGCATCCCCATACCCTGCGACATTGCTTTGCCACGCATTTGGTGGAGGGTGGGGCAGACCTGCGTGTGGTGCAGGAGCTCTTGGGTCATGCGAGTATTGCCACCACGCAGATCTACTCGCATGTGGACCTCACGCACGTGCGGTGGGAGTACCTCACGGCGCACCCGCGCGCCAAAGAACGCTCGTGAGGACGTTCCTGCGGGAACGGCGTCTTGCAACTGGTTGCAAGCAAAGAAAAATAGGCCGTTTTACCTGCGAAAACGTTGAGATGTGCCTGCCTTGTTCGCAGCTTTTCTCCAATCTGTTCCCGCAATAAAGCAGATAAATACAAATAAAAATATCCATAAATCCTACACAATCTGTTCGCAAGCGCAGACGACGCTTACCTGCGGCCTTGTGTGTGCTAGCCCCTGCGTGCCACCACATATGGGGCGTGTTTCGTTCGGTTGGAAGGTGGGGCAAAAAAACCTTGTGGGGGAAGGGGTGTCGCAAAGTGTGGATAGGTGTATTATGGGGTCACGCAATCGGGGAGGGCATCCTCTCCGGGGGAAGGCCAAACACCACTAACGCAGCTCACACGTCGCAATTCACACCCAGGCTTTCCGCGTGACGCACAGGGAAGGAGACGTGAGGCATGTACCTAACAGGCTCCAAGCAATTCAACTTGGATGCCAAGGCGCGTCTCACGCTGCCTGCGAACTACCGCAAGGACTTCGACGGGCAGGTAACGCTCATTCCGCTTCACGATGCGTTGTACGGGTTCACACCCGAGGGCTTTGGTTCGTGGGTGAGGAGCTTCTTCGAGAAGGACGGGAAGAAGTTCGAGCCGGGTAATCGTCGTCACGTGGCACTACGGCGCAAGCTCACCGGAAGTGCGGTGACGGTGGACATCGACTCGGCGGGGCGTATCGCGCTCGGAAAGATCGACGCCTCCGACAAGGGCGCGCGTGAGAGGCTCGGCCTCGTGCGTGACGTGACGGTGGTAGGCGTCGAGGACCACTTTGAGGTGTGGAACACCCAGAGGTGGCAGGAAGAGCAGGCACGACTCGACGACGACCTGGACGACCTCATGTTTGACGGCGAGCTCTAGGGGAGTGAACGACTTGACAAACGAATATCGGCATGTGCCTGTGATGCTCGAGGAAGTTCTGCGTGCCCTGGACCCCCAACCGGGGGAGACGGTGTGTGACTGCACACTGGGTGGGGCCGGGCATAGCGTCGCCCTTGCGGCGCGCATTGCCCCTACGGGACTGCTTTTGGGCATCGACCAAGACGAGATGGCGCTCGAGGCTGCCGGAGAACGGCTTGCCAAAGAGGCGCCGCAAGCTGCCACAAGGCTGCTGCGCGGCAACTTTGGTGACCTCGACGACCTGCTCGTGCAGGCGGAGGTGCCCGGAATCGACTGCTTCCTGTTCGATTTGGGCGTCTCGAGCCCGCAACTCGACATCCCCGAACGGGGCTTCTCGTATCGCGAGGACGCTCCACTCGACATGCGCATGGACCCGGGAAAACGAACGACAACCGCAGCTGAGGTCGTGAACCAGTACAACGAAGCAGACCTCGCCCGGATTCTGCGAACCTACGGGGACGAGCGGCATGCGGGCCGCATTGCGCGCGCCATCGTGCGCGAGCGCGAGCACGAGCCCATTACCACGACACTGCGCCTGGCAGAGGTGGTGAAGAATGCCATTCCCGCACGTGACCGCCGTCATGGTGGTCACCCTGCCCGGAGGACGTTCCAAGCCCTGCGCATTGAGGTGAACCAGGAGATGGCGGTGCTCGAGCGCGGCCTGCGCGCGGCAATACGCTGGCTCAACCCAGGCGGTCGCATCTGCGTTATCTCGTACCACTCTTTGGAGGACAAGATGGTGAGTCATGTCTTCCACGAGATGTGCCAGGGGTGCATATGCCCACCGGACCTGCCGGTGTGCGTATGCGGTCACGTGCCGATACTCGAGGTGAAGCGGCGTCGTCCCCGTACGGCATCCGAAGAGGAGCTGCGACTCAATCCTCGTGCGCGAAGCGCGCTTTTGCGATCCGCGGTGCGACTCGACACCACGTCCGCATAGCATGCAAACGAACCTGTAACGTACCACCAACGAAGCATGCGGGCACAGCCTGCAAGTGAGGGGCTAGGAACTATGAGACGTGCCGATTCCGCGGCGCTCCGCTTGGATGCGCCGGCTGTTGTGCTCCCGCGCGGCTCGCGCGCCAACTTTACGGCCATAGAGGGCGAGAGCCTGGACGCCAACGCGCGCCAGGGCGTGCGTCCCCTCTTCATGCGCATCGTTTCGTGTTTGGTGGCCGTGGCACTCGTTGCCTTTGCGTTTGGCGGTACCGCGGTATGGCTCACCTCGGGCACGGTCGCCATTCTTCAGCAGAACAATGCCCTCTCCTCACAGATAAAGGACACCCGCAACCTCAATGACGACCTGCGCATCGAGTGCTCGCTGCTCTCGCGCTCCGAGCGCATCTCCCAAATCGCAACGCAGAACTTGGGCATGGTGTATGCGAGCACGGCTGATCGCGTGAGCGTTGACTAGCCGCTCAGGCGCTTCGTTGCGAGGGGCGGCGGGCCATGACCAGGCGTAACAACAGCGAGCGCAGAAGGCGACGCGAACGACGCGAGGCATCGTACGACGAGGCCTCGCGCGGTCGGTTTGGCTCCGGCGGAGGATTCTTTGGCTTTGGTGCCGGCGGCGGTGGCCTGCCCTGGGTCTTTGGGTTCATGCTGGCCGTGATGCTCGTCGTGTGCGGCCGTCTCGTCTATCTGCATGTGGTCGTGGGACCCGAGTATGCCGAGCAGGCAACGCAACGTCGCGAGAACGAGTTCGTGCTCCAGGCCCGTAGGGGCACCATCTACGACCGAAACGGCAACGTCCTCGCCAAGAGCGAGGAGTGCTACGACGTCTATGGCAATCCCCAGCAGGTACAGGATGCCAATGCCGTGGCTGCCGTCGTTGCCCAGTGGCTCGGCGGGGACGCTGCCGAGTATGCGTCGCTCCTGCAGGGCAACGGAACGTTCGTGTACCTCTCGCGTCGGGCCGACAAGGAGGCCTGCGAGGCCATGCGCAACGACCTCATGGAGCAAAAGCTCGAGGGCGTGTACCTCCTTGGCCAGATGCGCCGCGTGTATCCGTACGGACGCGTGGGCGGTCAGGTGCTCGGCATGGTAAACGTGGACGGCAAGGGGGTCTCGGGGCTGGAGCTGGCCTACGACGATGTGCTCTCGGGCACCAACGGCCACATGATCATGGAGACGGGGCTTGGCGGGATCCCCATAGCCGGCGCCACGGCCCAAACGACCGACCCCGTGGACGGCAAGGACCTCGTGCTCGCGCTCGACATCGACGTACAGGAGTTCGTGGAGGAACAGGTGGCGTACGCTGCGGAGGAGAACCGCGCGACGTCGGGCATGTGCATGGTGTGCGACCCGCGCTCCGGCGAGATCATAGCCGCCTGCTCCACGCCCTATGCCGACCTCACCAATACCGACACGCTCACCAACGAGGCGCTCAACCTCAAGCTCGTCTCCAACTCGTATGACCCAGGCTCCATCTTCAAGGTGATCACCGCGGCGGTTGGCCTGGAGAGCGGTACCGTGGACACCAGCACCTACTTTACCGTGCCACCCACGATCCTGGTTGGCCAGGGCATCGTGTCGGACGACGATGACCGGCTCGAGACCATGGACATGAACCTGCGCGAGGTGCTCAGGCGGTCGTCAAACGTCGGTGCCGCGCTCATAGCGCAGGATGCCATCGGGGTGGATGCGTTCTTCGAGGGCGTGGACAAGTTTGGTATAGGGCATCTCACGGGCATTGACTACCCGGGCGAGACGCAGGGCCTCGTGCGCAAGAAGGAAGAGTACGACCCGTCGCTTTTGGGCTCTATGTCGTTTGGCCAAGGCGTCACCATTCCCATGGTGCAGATGATGCGTGCCGTGGGGGCGGTGGCCAATGGCGGCATGCTCCTTACGCCGCACTTCGTCACCACGGTGGGCGGCGAGCACAAGACATGGCCCGAGGGCGAGCGCGCCATCAGCGAAGACACGGCCGAGAAGGTCACGGACATGATGCGCACCGTGGTGCAGGACGGCACCGGCGAGTCAGCGCGGGTGGAGGGCTACGACGTGGCCGCGAAGACGGGCACGGGCGAGCAGGCCAAGGACGGCAAGTACATAAAGGGCAAGTTCCTCTCTTCGCTCATAGGCTTTGCCCCCGCGTCCGACCCACAGGTGATGCTCTATGTAGGTTTGAACGAAACTCCATATATCTCATACTCATCGGCAGGACCGGTGTTCTCGGCTATCATGAGTGAGGTTCTTGAGGACATGGGCGTGCTTTCTCCGCAAGGCTTGTGAGGAGTGATGTGATGATTCGCATGAGTGTTCGAGACGTGATGGAGGCGACCGGCGCGACGCTCGTGGCCGGAGATCCGTCCGTGGTGTTTGAGGGTGTGGAGATAGACTCACGTGCCGTGCGTGACGGCGGGGCGTTTGTGGCATTTGTGGGCGAGCGCGTGGATGGCAACCAGTACGCCGCAACAGCCTTGGAAGCCGGAGCGAGCCTGGTGGTGCTCACCGCAGAGCCAACCGAGGAGCTGCTCACCGCCGTGAGCTGTGGGCAGAGCGCGGTGTTGCGCGCCAAGGATGATGACGGCGAGGCGTTTATGCTTGCCTTGGCCGGTGCCTGGCGTGCCCGCAACCCCCAATGGGTTGTTGCGGGCGTTACGGGATCGGTGGGCAAGACCACCACCAAGGACATGCTCGCGGCCGCCGTGGGAGCCACGAGGCGCGTGCATGCCACCAAGGGAAACTTCAACAACCTGCTGGGCGTACCGCTTACGCTCATGCGGGCCCCGGCAGATGCCGAGGTGCTGGTTGTGGAAATGGGCATGAACCATGCCGGGGAGCTGCGCCGCATTGCCGCGTGCGCGCGTCCGGACGTTGCCGTTATCACCAACGTGGGTACGAGCCACATTGGCAATCTGGGGTCGCGCGAGGGCATCGCACGCGCCAAGGCCGAGGTGGTGAGCGGCATGCGGGGTACAGACGACGTGCCTGCGACGCTCGTGCTCACGGCATCGGACGACTACACCGGCTTTATTGAGCGCGAGTTCGCGGCACCTGCCGGCGTGCGCGTGCTGCGCGTGGGCGAAGGCGCGGCGAGCAACTTGCACGCGCAGGACGTGTCGCTCGACTACGACGGCTTGCCCACGTGCACGCTCGTGTTTGAGGACGGCGCGCTGCTCACGGGTGCGCTCTCGTTGCCGGGCAAGGCCATGGTGGCGGATGCGCTGAGCGCCATGGGGGTGTGCGAAGCCCTGGGCTTGGACCGCGAGGCTTCGTTTGCCGCCCTCTGTTCCCTCGCCTCCACGCACATGCGCATGGAAGTGCGTCAGCAGCCGGGTACCCCGCGCGTGATCGACGACTCGTACAACGCAAGCCCCAGCTCCATGGCCGCGGCGCTCGACGTGCTGTGCTCCATGCGGTGCGACGGCAGGCGCGTTGCGGTGCTGGGCGAGATTGGCGAGCTTGGCGACGAGGCAGACCGCCTGCACGGCCTGGTGGGTGCCTATGCGGCGGCAAAGCCACTCGACCTGCTGGTGCTCGTGGGTGGCGAGGGTGCCCGCGTTATGGAGGACGCAGCCCGCACGATGGGGCTGAGTGAGGACCGCATCGAGCGCTTTGACACGGCTCAGAAGGCGGCCTCGGTGATGAAGGACGCGCTTGCCCCATCCGACCTCGTGTTGGTAAAGGCGTCGCGCGCGGTGGGACTCGACCTGTTTGCTCGGGAGGTACTCGGCTCATGATTGGCATGTTGATTGGCAACCCCAAGTATCCCACGTACCAGGTCTTTCTATCGGTGTTCATCGCGGCGCTGATCACCGGTCTTGCCATGCCCCTCTTCATCCGCATCATGAAGAGCGGCGGCATTGGCCAGCAGATTCGGGCAGACGGTCCGGAACGGCACCTCATCAAGCAGGGCACGCCTACCATGGGTGGCCTCGTCATGCTCATCGGGGTCCTTCTTACCTGTCTTATTATGGCGCCCCCGTCCCCCGATCTCATCTGTGCCATGGCGGTAATGCTCATAACGGGCTCTCTGGGCCTTCTGGACGACATCGAGTCGGTGGCGCACAAGCGCTCGCTTGGCCTCACGCCCTCGCAGAAGATGGCGGGACTCGTGATCATTAGCGTGGCGTTTTGCCTTGCGGCCATCAATTGGGTGCACGTGACGCCCGAGGTGCGCTTTCCTGGCGGGTTTACCATCGACCTTGGCGTGCTCACCACTACGATCGGAGAGGGTCCCGGGGCGTTTCGCATTCCGTGGCTCTACGTGATATTCGTATTCCTGCTTTTGGCGGGCCTCTCAAACGCAGTCAACCTCACCGACGGCCTCGACGGCCTCGCTGGCGGTACGGTGCTCGTGGCCATGCTGGGCATGGGCATGGTGGCCTTCCGCTACGATGAGCTCTCGCTTGCGATCTTTGCGGCGTCCATCGCGGGCGCCTGCATTGGCTTCCTGTGGCACAACTGCTATCCGGCATCCATCTTTATGGGTGATACGGGCTCGCTTGCGCTGGGTGCGGCGTTTGCGGCGTGTGCCGTTCTTACCAAGACCGAAGTCACCTCGTTGGTGATGGGTGGTCTGTTCGTGTGCGAGGCGCTTTCGGTGATGATTCAAGTGGTGAGCTTCAAACGCACAGGCAGGCGCGTGTTCCTTATGGCGCCCATTCATCACCATTTCGAGAAACTCGGTTGGAGCGAGAACAAGGTGGTTATTCGCTTTTGGATAATCTCTGCCGCCTTCGTGGCGCTGGGGTTCGCGCTCTACTTCCAACTTCGCTAGGGGGCTAACGTGGATACATACACCATGGGGGAGTTGCAGAGCGACTCGTTGCAGTCTTTGGGTCATACCTGCGTGCTGGGTCTGGGCAGGACGGGCGAAGGCGTAGCCCGCTACCTTGCCGGCCTGCTTGGCGGCCGGGTGGCATCCGTAACGCTCTATGGGGGCGCAAACTCACATGAGGGTGAGGCGACCCGTGCACTTGAGGACCTCGGCGTGCGCGTGATATGCGGCACCGAACAGGTTGAGGGCTCGTACGACCTCGCCGTCGTCTCGCCCGGCATTCCCCAGGACTCTGCCTTCTTCCGTGCCGCGCAGGCGCATGCGCGCGAGGTGGTGGGCGAGCCAGAGTTCGCCTGGCGCGAGAGCCCGGATCGCTGGATCGCGATTACGGGAACCAACGGCAAGACGACCACGACGTTGCTCACGACCTCGCTGCTGCGCACGGGCGGTTACGCCGCCGAAGCGGTGGGCAACGTGGGGACGTTGGTAACGGGCGAGGTTCCGGGCAGGCAAGAGGGCTCGTGGTTTGTAACCGAGCTTTCGAGTTTTCAGTTGGCGACCACCACTCGCCTGCATCCGCGCGTTGCCTGCTTGCTCAACATAACGCCCGACCACGTGGAGTGGCATGGTTCCATGGAGGCGTATGCCGCTGCCAAGGAGCGGGTGTTCGCCAACCTCGAGCAGGGCGACCTTGCGGTGGTCTCATGCGAGGACGCATATTGCCGCGCCATCGTGGAGCGCTTGCAAGAGCGTGGCCTGCGCGTTTGCGTGGTGGCCGTACACAGGGACCCACAGACGCCCTGCGCTGCCTTTGTGCGCGACAGGCGTCTGGTGGTGCGCCTGGACGGCAAGGAGCATGCGCTGGTGGCATGCGAGAGCCTTGCCATAAAGGGAGAGCACAACGTGCAGAACGCCCTCGCGGCCTCTGCCTGCGCACTTGAGGTGGGCGTGCCCGAGGACGCGGTGAGCCATGGACTGATGCTGTTCAGCCCGCTCGAGCACCGCATCGAGCCTTGTGGCTCGATTGGGGGCGTGGCCTTCGTGGACGACTCCAAGGCCACCAACGTCGATTCCGTGGCAAAGGCGCTCACGGCCTTCGCCCCCGGTCGCGTGATCGTGCTGCTGGGTGGACACGACAAGGGCACGGAGCTCGAGTCGCTGGCGCATGTGGTGTCGGCGCGCTGCAAGGCGGCCGTGTGCTACGGAGAGGCAGGCCCGCGCATTGCCGAGGCGCTGCGTGACGAGGACGGTGACATGGGGTTGGTGGTGCTGCAGGCCGAGCATCTCTCGGATGCGGTGCAGCAGGCACGGGAACGTGCGCTTTCTGGCGACGTGGTGCTCCTTTCGCCGGCATGCTCGTCGTTTGACGAATTTGCCAACTATCACGAGCGCGGCGTGCGCTTTAAGGAACTGGTACAGGCCATGCGCGAAGATGCGGGAGTGTCTCGATGATCGCGCTCCCGTTGGGTTTTTCCGGCATCATCGGAAGGAGACGCAGCTCGACGAAGGAGTCTGCGGCTACGCCGTCGCGCATCATGGTTCCGCGTGTGGTGTTCTTGGTGACTGCGTTCGCTCTGGTGCTCTTTGGCCTGCTCATGATCTACTCGTCCTCTTCCATCGTTGGCCTCACCACGAAGGACTACGGCTACAACCCCATGTACTTCCTCAACAAGCAGGCGTTCTATGCCTGCGTGGGAGCTGCGGTCGCGGTGGCGCTCGCGGTGATCGACTACCACAGGTGGACGGGCAACGTGCTGAGGGTGGTATGGACCGTCACGACGCTCCTGCTGGTGCTGGTGTATTTGCCTGTCGCGGGACAGGATGCGTACGGAGCGACCCGATGGATTCAGATTGGCGGCTTTACCCTGCAACCCTCCGAGTTCGCCAAGGTGACGATCATCCTCACGGGGGCGGACATCTGCGAGTCGTTCTTTTGGCGGGGTGACATCGACCAACAGGAAGCGCTCAAGCTCGCCCTCGTAGGCGTGGTGCTGCCCCTGTTCCTCATCTTCAGGCAACCCGACAAGGGTACCACCGGCGTGCTGCTGCTGACGCTGCTGGTGATGAGTTACCTCTCGGGCGTCTCGGGTGTGGGCATAGTGCTCGTGGGTGCCTTCCTGCTCGTCTTGGCGCTTGGCTACGCCATGTTCGATGGGTATGCCCGTGCCCGCATCATTACGGTGTTCAATCCGTTCAACGACCCATACGGCGAGGGATACCAGCTCATACAGGGACTCTATGCCTTTGGGTCCGGCGGGATCACGGGCGTTGGCCTTGGTTTTTCTCGTCAGAAGTACAACTATCTCCCCATGGCTCACAACGACTTCATCTTCGCCGTGGTGGGCGAGGAACTGGGGCTTGTGGGCACCGTGGGAATGCTGCTCGCGTTCGCCGTCCTTTTGTGGGCGGGCCTAAAGATCGCCGAGAACGCCCCCGACCTCATGGGCAGGCTCATAGCGGCCGGGTGCACGTCTTTGCTCATCATCCAGTTGCTGCTCAACGTGAGTGGCGTTATTGGCATATTCCCGCTCTCGGGAAAGCCGGTTCCATTCATTTCGTATGGTGGGTCGTCGGTTATATCTTGTCTGATGCTCGTTGGTCTGGTAATCTCCGTCTCGCTGAGGTCGACGCTGCCAGAGACAAGCGCCGATCGCCGGCGTGCGCAGTTGCGCGTTGCGACAGAGGAAGAAGGATGGGCCCCAGAGGGTTCCAGCGCGGGGATTCCCACGCGACGCACCAGTCGCCGCAGCTTGCGCGACAGTTCACTGGGGCATGCGGGCGGCTTGTTGCCCTCTGGCTCTTGGAAGGTCTATGAGGGGACGGGTGGTGCCGCCACGCGTGAGACGGGCGAACCCTACGCACGTTCGCAGGGACGCATTACGCGGGACGCCTCTGGCCGGACGCGACTGGACCTGGGACCGAGTGCCGCGGATCGGTTGCGCTCGGCCAGACGAAGAGATAACACATGGCGGGAGTAGGCATGAGAGATCGACTCAACGTTGCCATAGCGGCCGGTGGAACGGCAGGACACATCAACCCGGCGCTCGCGCTGGCGGAGGAGCTGGTGGCACGTGGCCATGAGGTCACGTTCTATGGCCAGGAGCACAAGCTCGAGGGCCGTTTGGTGCCTGAGGCGGGCTATCCCTTCTCGCGCATTGTGGTGACGGGAATCGACCGCTCGAGGCCGTGGACGGCCATCTCGGCCCTCGTGCGCATGAAGAAGGCGGAGCGTGTGCTGGACCGATCCTTCGCGCAGGAGGGAAAGCCCGATGTGGCGGTGGGCTTTGGAGCCTACGTGGAGATGCCTCTGCTGCGATGGTGCGCCAAGCACGACGTTCCCTACGTAATCCACGAGCAGAACTCGGTGCCGGGGCTGGCAAACCGCACCTGCGCACGCGACGCATCGGTGGTCGCCGTGGCGTTGCCTGGCGCTCGGGGACCCTTTGAGGAGCACATTGGCGCCAACACGTCCCTCATCGTGACGGGCAATCCCGTTCGAAGCTCTGTGGTGCAGGCCTCTCGCGAGAAGGGGCGTGAATGCTTTGGCGTTGGCGAGGATCAAACCATGCTGCTCGTGTTTGGCGGGAGCTTGGGCGCACGCCACGTAAACGAGGCGATCGCGCGCCTTAAGGATGAGCTTCTGGCGCGTCCGGAACTGCATGTGGTGCATTCCACGGGGCGCGAGCTCTACGACGAGGTATGCGCGTCCTTGAACCTTACCGACGAGCAGGCTGCGCACTGGCAGATTCTGCCCTACATAGACAACATGGGAGAGGCGCTCGCTGCCGCAGACTTGGTGGTGTCACGTTCTGGCGCCTCCTCCATAGCGGAGATCGCCGCGCTTGCGGTACCAGCGGTCCTGGTGCCGTACCCACTGGCGACGGGCGATCACCAAACCACGAACGCGCGCTACCTCGTTGACTGTGGAGCGGCGTTGCTCGTGGCAGATGACGATTTGGACGCACCCGTATTCGGTGAGTCCCTGTGTGAACTTGTGGACG
>JAFWMI010000211.1 GCA_017513965.1 Atopobiaceae bacterium | reverse complement strand
CCGTGCTATCAAGTGAGGAACACCTACAACAAGCGCATTTCCCATGCAGAAAGCTCTATGACCATCCGTCATCCCTGTACCAGTCCACCCTTTTGGGAATGTTTGTAGCACATCTAACTCATCAGGTACCAACCTGCGATAGCGTCCACTTTCGCACTTAATAATGTGCTTAAACCTCGACGCCCCCGTACCACCCTCTCCTGTGAGAATCGTGCGGCTTGGATTCTCAAGGAGATCAGGAAATGCCATCGACCCTTCACTGTAGAAGTAGGAGTGTCCTGTTCGCTTGTCTACACGAGGCTCACGCTCTCCCTCAGCGGCAAGTCACCCAGCGCGGTGCGCAGGCTCAGGCCTTCCTCAGCAGGAGGTTCAGCCACCTCTCGTCACCCCTTCCGGGACGGACGTCGCCTGTGACCCAGTAGTCCTCTATTGCGATGCCCTCAATGGGCTCGATGAACGAGCGGAAGCCCTCTTCGGTGAAGTCGGTGAAGTAGCGGCCGTTCCTCATGCCCTCGAAGTCGCCGTACTTGAAGGAGGTGTAGATAACGCCGCCTGGCTTGGTGGCGACGACCATGCGCCGTAGCACGTCGGCAAGCTCGTCCTTTGGCAAGTGCAGTATGGACGAGCAGGCCCAGATGCCGTCGTAGGCCTCCGTCTCGCTCAGCTCCTGGAACAGCTCGTGGCGCACGGGCAGGCCCGTGAGCTGGCGCGAGATCTTGCAGAGCTCGGCGGAGCCGTCGGTGGCGGTCACGTCGAAGCCTGCTTTGAGGAAGTACCTCGAGTCGCGCCCAGAGCCGCAGCCAAAGTCGAGGACGCGCGCGCCCGGCGGGAGCAGCGAGGCAAACCGCTGCTGCACGGACGAGAAGTCAACGTCCACGGTGGAGCTGGCGAAGACCTCGGCGTTGGCGTCGTAGTAGTCGAGCGTTTGGCTCGTGGGCGTCTCGTCTATGGGCATGTGGGCGTCTCCTTCGTCGGCTGTGCTGCTCGCTCTATCTTAACCAAAGGAGCGGCTGCGCGACATCGTCGTGAGCGACTACGCCTCCTCCATCGTGAGGGCGATCGAGCGCTGCACCGACTTCCTGGTCATCCTCAGCAAAGACAGCCTGAGGTCGGAGCACGTGCTCAACGAGATCGACCTCGCGTTCCAGACCATCGGCAAGGGTACCACCTTCGCTCCGCTCAAGATTGACGAGGAGGAGCTAGGCCCGGCGTTCAAGTACTACCTCTCGCGACAGCACTGGATGGACGCATGCATCCCTCCCCTAGAGCAGCGCCTGGACGAGTTCGTAGAGCGGGTGAGGACGGGCGCGCGGTAAGGCGATTGAGGCCACGTTTGGCTGAATTCAGGTTGCCGAAACAGGTAACATAGAGGCCGACGGGACGCGCCCACGCTGAGAAACTAGGCAGCGCCGTCAGGAATCTTGAACGCCGTCGGAGTCGCTAGCTTCGGCGGCGCTTTCCGTTCAGATGCTTGGGTCGCCCTTGAGACCATATGACTTGCGATATGCGCTCGATTCGATACCCTCGTATTGCCATTGTAGCAAGCTCAGGTGAGCTACTCGCCTCCACCTCGTTTGGCCGCAAACTCGCGCTCTGCCTGCTCGACCCTCTGCCTGATCTGCTCTTCGGAGGGTAGCTGCTTCTGCATGTCCCCTACCCTGACATTGCCATACGTCGCGATTCCCATCGGGGTGTTGATTCCCCGGAAGGCCCACTGGACCTCGGTTGCATCCTTCTCCCTGCAGATGAGCAACCCAATCGTGGGGTTGTCATCCTCACCTTTCATCAGGTCATCCACAGCATTGACGTAGAAGTTCAGCTTTCCAGCAAACTCCGGCTCGAAGGCCTTCGCCTTGAGCTCCACCACTACGTAGCAGCGCAGGCGAATGTGGTAGAAGAGCATGTCAACCCTACGCGTCCTGCCGGAGACGAGTATCTCTACCTGCCGCCCCATGAAGGCGAAGCCCATTCCGAGCTCGAGAAGGAAGCGAGTGATGTTCCTCTCGAGGGCCGCCTCCAGATCTCGCTCGTCGTACGCCTCTGGCAACGATATGAAACAAAGGTCATATGTGTCCTTGGTGATCTCCTGGGCGAGCGCGCCTTGGGAAGACGGCAGCACCTCGCCGAAGTTGGTCTGGGCCTTGCCGGCGCCGTGGTACAGGTTTGCCCTGATGGCGTTGTCGAGCGCGCTCCTGCTCCAGCCCTCCTGGATTGTACGCCCGATATAAAAGGCGGCCTCCTCTATGGATCCGCAGTGAGTGATGATCTCGACGTGATGACGCCACGGGACGAAGCCGAACACAGTGGGGAACGGCAATTCTGCACCAGCCTGCTGCAGAATTGCCTCATGTTTCGCAACGCCGATTTCTGCACCAAGCTGGTGCAGTTTTGCGGAGCTCAAATCAATAGACGCCTCAAGATCACGCAAGCGTTCCGCAGCGCCATCGGCACCAGCGTAGAACGTATACCAGCGCTTCATGTACCACAGGTTCCTTGCACTAAACCCCTTGGCGTCGGGAAACTCAGCTTTCAGGTCCAAGCTCAGCTGCTCGACGACACCGGAACCCCACCTCTCCTCGGCCTTCCTGAGAACAAGGTCGCGACCGAGCTGCCAGTTGAACAGCAGCTGCTCGGAGTTTACCTTCACGGCTGCCCTGACCTGGGCGCTGCGGTAGCGGCGCTTGATGTCGCGCATCCACTCCGAATAGTCTTCGTCGAGCGTCACGTCATGCGACTTCACGATTCTCGGCACTTGAACCTCCCAACCAGCAGCAGCCACGTCCACCTACTTCAATTCATCAGCTTAACGATACAACAAACCCTAGACTCTAATTCGAAGTTGTGCTTGGGTTTGAAATGATGCATTTTACGGAGAGTTCGCTCATGCTTCCCCAATACAAAAAACGCCGGGAGAACACCCCCGGCTCTTGGAACCTCCGCTTTCGCTTCGGTACTCTATTTATATCACTTTCCATGTATTCCCATACAGTAGTTAGGAAATCGAATTGCCTGTGTCTTCAAGTCCCGTTTAGCTTTTCTCTGATGTACTTTGCCAGAAGGGCGTTGACATGCAACGACTTTGCCCAAATCGGTCACCCGTCTAAGCGCTACTTTAGCCAAAATGCTTTTCCAAGGATTGGAGCAACGGCCCCTCTCATCTGCATGCCCGTGTATCACCTGTTGGTTGACAGGCTTACACCGCAGAGCATCTTGGCTTGATCCTCCTCTGTTCTAGAGCCTTGAAAGCGACGAGTCGCTCACCTCTCAAGCAGTGCCTTGAGATCGTCGATATCGAGCAGAGCGTCGCGCAGCTCATCCGGCACGTCCTCGGGTGTCGTGTACGTAGCCACCCCATAGGACTGATAGGGAAGGTCTCCACTTTCTGCAGTTGCGACTGCAGACTTCCGCTGCCCGGAAATCCTGCAATTGCAACTGCAGAATCTGCCTCGCAGAAAACGGATGACCACTATCGCCCTCGTCTGCAGACTGCTCGCTCTATCTTAGCCAAAAGAACGATGGCACGATGAAGCGGTAGCCGACTCGTCCGTCGAGATGACGCTACTCTACGT
>JAFWMI010000210.1 GCA_017513965.1 Atopobiaceae bacterium | reverse complement strand
GTCAACGACCCCGTGCGTCATTCCGCAGAGCTCAAGAAGGTCACCGCCATCTGGAAGCAGTCCGACGAAATCCTGTCCGACGCCCCGCGTTTCGTGAGCCACGTCAACGCACGTGCCGGTTACAACCTCGATATCGTGGTCGAAGACCAGCTGGTTGCTGGCGACGGCAACGGCAACAACATCACGGGCCTTGCCAACGCCACCGGCATCGGCACCGCGACGGCGTCCGCATACGACATGGAGTTCATCGAGTCCCTGCTCGACGAGCGCACCAAGATTCGCAAGGCCACCCCGAACTTCATGGTCGATACGCTGCTTCTGGCCGACGAGGACTACGACGCCCTCATGAAGCTGAAGAACAACGCCGACCAGTATGTGCTTGGTGGGCCCACTGGCTTCGTGTACGGCAACGGCGTGACCATCGGGCGCAACCTGTGGAACACCATCACCATCGTTCCGACTCCCGCGTTGACCAGCGGAACGTCTATCCTTGGCGCATTCAAGGCCGGCGCTACCGTCTACGAGCACGTCACCGGCCGTCGCTTCGACGTCGGTTACGACGGAGCGGACTTCAGCCACGGCCTGGTGAGCTTCCGCGCCTACCAGCGCTTCGTGCTGGCTGTTGAGTACCCGGCTGCGTTCACTAAGTACACGGTGTCCGGCCAGTCCGGCCTCTCGGCGTAAGGGAGGTATGAGATGAACGTCATCGCATTGGTGGACTTCCACGACAACCTCAAAGACGTTGACCGCAGGCGCGGCGAGCAGTTCATCGTGTCAAAGGAGCGCTTCGAGGAGATCAACGCCGTGGGCCAGGAGCGCATCGGCGGGCCGATTATCGGCGAAGTCGAGGTCAAGCACGCGCCAGAAGAGCGCGGCGAGAGGGCCAAGGCAAAGAGGCGCACGGCGAGGAAGGCCCAGTAGATGGCGCTCATCGATGACATAAAACTGTCGCTCAGGGTAACCACCGACGCCCTAGACGCCGAGGTGCAGGCTTACATCGACGCTGCGCTTTACGACATGGAGCGGGTCGGGGTAGACCTTGACCTGCTCACGTCGGACAACGCGTTCGTGAAGACGGCGATCATCGCCTACTGCAAGGCTCAGTTCGGCTACGACAACTCCGAAGCCCGCAGGTTCGACGAAGCGTACAGGCGCATCGTCTGCGACCTGCTCAACTCTTCGGAGAACATCGCGGCCATCGTCGCTGAAAGCGGTGAGTGATGCGCTGGAACGAAACGTGCGTACTCGTGGACAAGTCCTACGAGCCCGACAGCGAGGGGGTCTTGCAGCCAACGGACACCCGCAAGCAGGTGTTCTGCAACCCCCGCGCAGTCGGCGCGCACACGTGGTCTTCGATGTACGAGATTGGCATTTCATGCGACGCGCAAATTCAGGTGCGCACGTGCGATTACGACGAGCAGCTGGACGTCTTTTACCGGGGCAAATGGTTCTCGGTCGAGGTCGTTCAGGAGCGTGGCGATTTCTCGACGCTGACGCTCAGGCATCAGAAGTCGGACACGGATGACATGGAAGGAGATGGCTAAATGGCGCATGCGAGAAGCATAACGTGCGACATTGACGCCTTTGCCATGGGCATCAATGAGCTCATAGGCGACATCCCCATGGAGTGTTCCGACGCCGTCGAGAAGGCGACCATCAAGTCTGTCCGAAAGGGTGCGAAGACCGTGAAGGGGTACGCATCAAAAGGTGGCATCCACGAATGGTCTGAGCGGTATGTTGGCGGTTTTCACAGTCATGTCGACAGGGGAGGGCTTGTAACAGTTGGCGAAATCGGGAACAAGGACGAGCCAGGCCTTGTTCACCTTCTCGAAAAAGGCCACGCAACCCCAGCGGGCAGGCGTACTCGCTCGTTCCCCCACATGGCTCCCGCCTTTGACGAGATTCAGCAGGACTTCGTCAAGCAGGCAACGCGTGCGGTGATGGAGGCGATCTCATGAGCCACGAGAGCGTTTACTCGGTTGTCTCTGAGTTCGTCCCATGCTGTCACATGGAATGGCCGATGGGCAAGGAGCCGACAATACCGTTCGCCTGCTACCTGCTCGATTACGACAAGCCTATCACCGCTGGTGACGAGCAGATCGCCGTCCGCCACAAGTGGATGGTGGAGCTCTACGAGAAGCGCCGCGACGCGCAGCTCGAAATCGCCCTGAGCGACGCGCTCCGAGAAAGGTTCGGGGCCGTTAGTAGGGACGAACTTTGGATAGAGAACGACAACCTCTTGGAAGTCGTTTACACGTTTTACGAGATTGAAGGAGTTTTCGATGGCTAGGAAAGTACGCTACGGACTCAAGAACACCAAATACGCCATTTGGGACAGCACCAACAATACCTATGGCGAGCTGAAGAACCTGCCCTGGGCTGTCGCGCTGAGCCTGTCCACCGAGGGCGGCGACGGTTCCGACTTCTACGCGGACGATGGCATCTGCTTCTCGTTCGCTGGCACCAATGGTGGTTACTCCGGTGACCTGGAGTTGTCCAACTTGCCTGACGTGGCACGCCAGGACTTGCTCAACGAAATTCTCGACGAGGTCACTGGCGTCCAGTTTGAAACCACGGATTCAGAACCGCCTGAGTTCGCGCTCATCACCGAGATGCAGACCGACGAGGGCCCCATTGCCTTCGCGTTCTACAACTGCAAGGCGTCCCGCCCCGAAATCAGCGCCAACACCAAGAACGACAACCCCGACGTTGATACCGAGTCGCTGCCACTGCGCATCGCGTCCCGTTCGTTCGTGTATGGTGGTGCTACGAAGCGCTTCGTTCAGGGCCACATCCAGAAGACAAGCTCCAACACGGCCCAGTACACGGCGTTCTTCGAGGCAGTTGTCACACCTGGCGCAGCCGAGTCCGGCCTGAGCGCATAAGGGGGCACCGATGTTCACGTTCCAAGCAAACGGCAAGAACTACGAAGCAAAGGCCACGTTCTACACTGCCTACATCTACGAGATGGAGTTTCGTAGCGATCTAATCAGAGACCTGTTCGGAGTCCAGACGGCAGAACAGGCGCTTGAAATCGAACGCACAGGTGACGGCGAAGACGATTACCGCATCGTGAAGATCGATTTCACCAAGGTCAATTGGACTGTCGTGGCTAAGGCTCTTTGGGCCGCTGTGAAGACCGCAGACCCGTCGACGCCGTCATATTCGGAATGGATGAAGAAGACGGCGGGCGTGAACCTCTGGCTTGTCCAAGAGGAGCTTGGCAACGAGATTTCGGAGTGCTTCTTTCGTCCCGAAGCTGCCCGAGAGGAAGCATAGGGGAAAGCACCAACCAAACGATTCCGTCAGGCCGTACACGCATATGATGCTGTGCGGCCTTGACGCTGGTTTGACCATGCGTGACATGTGCGAAATGAAGTTCACGCATCTTATGCAGACTC
>JAFWMI010000209.1 GCA_017513965.1 Atopobiaceae bacterium | reverse complement strand
GCTTGACCGGACGGCACTCTTCTTTGGCACAGAGGGAACGGGACTCTCGCGAGCCGTGCTTAATGCATGCGACCACGCGGTGGTCATACCCATGTCGCATGGGGTTGACTCACTCAACGTGGCCGCATCGAGCGCCGTCGCTCTGTGGGAGCTCTTCTGTCGGGCGCGCTAGTCTTCGGCTTGGCTCAGGAATCGCTGCATGCGGGGGTCGCGCGGATGGTCGATAACCTGTTCGGCCGGTCCCTCCTCGGCAATCTCACCGTCAAAGAGGAACGCGATGCGATCGCTTACGAGCTTGGCAAAGCCCATCTCGTGCGTCACGATGCCAACCGCCATGCCCTCCTTGGCGAGCTCGCGAATGAGGCGTTGCATGTCGGCCGTGAGCTTGGGGTCGAGCGCGGAGGTTGCCTCGTCGAAGTACATCACGGTGGGATGCATGGCAAGCGCGCGTGCGATGGCAACGCGTTGCTGCTGGCCACCCGACAGCTCGCAAGGCACCTTGTTGGCGTGTTCCTCGAGGCCGATCTTCTCTAGGAGCTCCCGTGCCTCGCGCTCTACCTCACCCGGGTCTCTCTTCTGTACCACGATGGGTGCGTCCATAACGTTCTTAAGGACCGTGTAGTGGGGAAACAGGTTGTAGTTTTGGAAGACGATCCCAAACCGCATGCGTGCGGCACGCTCCGCCTCGGCTTTGTAGATTGCCTTGCCATGCGCGTCGTTCTGGCACACCTCGAGGTCACCATACAAGAACTCGGCCGCATCAAAGTGATCGAGGAGAGTCATGCAACGCAACAGCGTTGACTTTCCTGCGCCAGACGGGCCAATCAACGAGACTATCTCTCCGGGCATGATCTGGACGGAGACGTCGTCGAGCACGACCTTGTCGCCAAAGGACTTGCGTGCGTGGTTTACCTGCACGGCAGGTATCGTGGACGGGCTAGTCATGGTAGTACCCCAGCTTCTTCTCGGCGCGTCCAAGGCCAAACTCAATAATCAGGCAGGTTACCCAGTAGATGGCAGCCGCTATCATAAACGGCACCATCGTGCGTTGGCTTGCCACCAATGCCTTTGAGGTGGTAAACATCTCGGCCACGCCCACCGAGAAGGCGAGCGACGTGTCTTTGACGAGCGTGATTATCTCGTTGCCCATGGCAGGCAGAATGCGTTTGATGACTTGGGGGAGGATGATGCGAAAGAACGTCTGCGCGTTTGAGTAACCAAGTACCTGCGCGGCCTCATACTGTCCCTTCGGCATGCTCTGGATGCCGGAGCGATATATCTCGGCAAAGTAGGCAGCGTAGTTGATAATGAATGCGATGATGCATGCCGTAAACTTGAAGCCAGAACCCGTCTTTATGCCAAACACATAGTAGGGCATAAAGAACACGGCGAACATCTGCAGCATGAGTGGGGTACCACGCATGAGCGAGATGTACAGTTTTGTGATGACCTGCAGTGGCTTGAACCGCGAAAGCCTTCCTAGCGCCACGACGACTCCAAGCGGTATGGCACCAAGCAAGGTGAGGAAGAAGACGTGAAGCGAGGTCACGTATCCCTCCATGAGCATTTGGAAGATCTTTGTGAGGTCCACTGGTCACCACCTTTTTTAAACGGGGCGGGCGGCTGTTGCCGCCCGCCACGAGACCTTAGACTTAATCAACGCACAACGTACTAGGCACTGGCCTTGGGGAGCACCCACGCAGTGTACGAGACGCCCTGGTCGGCATACTTTTCGCAGAGCTTCTCAACCGTGCCGTTGGCATCGAGCTTCTGCAGGTCGGCCTGGACCTTGGCGGCAAGCTCCTTGCCCTCGGCGGTGTTGGCGAATCCCACGCCAAAGTGCTCGGAGTTGAGGGGCTCGTCGAGGATCACGAAGTCCTTGGAGTCGCCAATGTTGAACACGGCGACGGGATAGTCAACGGCCACGGCGTCGTACTCGCCGTTTTGCAGGCTCATAAAGGCCGTGTTGTACTCGCCGATTGTGTCGAGCTTGGCAAACGTCTTGCCCAGCTCGGCTTGGTCGCCGCCTTCGGAGAGCAGGTTAAGCGCTGCGGAGTCAGCCTGCGTCACTACGTTCTTGCCGGCGAGATCGGCCAGAGCCTTGATGTCGGAGTCTGCGGACACGACGATGACCTGACGGTTCTCCATGTACGCATCGGTAAAGGCGTAGTCCTTCTCGCGGCCTTCGATGGTGAATCCGTTCCAGATGCAGGTAATCTGGCCGCTGTTGAGTTGTGCGTCCTTGGAATCCCAGGCAATGGCCTCAGGCTGATACGTCCAGCCCTCGAGCTTGCATACCTCCTGGGCCAAGTCGAGGTCAAAGCCAGTAAACTGGCCGTTCTCGTCCAAGTAGCCATAGGGTGGGAAGTCCTGGTCGAAGCCCACGATGAGCGTCATTGCCTGAGTGGCGTCCGTCTTGTTGGCGTCGGTTGTAGCAGCGTCGTTGTTGGCGTTGTTGCCGCCACAAGCGGCGAGCGAGGCGAATACGGGCATGGCGGCTGCCAAGCTGGCTCCGCGCAGGAACTGGCGACGGCTAAGGGAAACATCATGCAGAGACATGGTCGCTCCTCTCGACGGTGCGTAACACCGCCCTGGTAGCTGGCACTTAATACGTGCAGAACAGCATACCTGCGAAAAAGTACCTGTCAAGCAAGGTAAACCCTTGCGTGTATAAGTTTTTACCTATTAGATACGTGCGCTGCTAGGCAAGCCCCGCTGCAGCGGCAAAGACCGAGACCACGGTCTTTGCATCTTCGATGAGTCCCGCACGGATTGCCTCGACCATATCGGGGATGGGAACCCACACGACGTCCACGAGTTCCCCTTCGTCTGGCATCGCCTCGCGCTGGCTGAGGTCGCTTGCTACGAAGATGCGCGTCTTCTCGTTGTTGAACCCGGGGGCTCCGGCAGAGACTGCGAGCGGTTCGAGTCGCCCTGCCACCAAGCCGGTCTCCTCGGTGAGCTCACGTGCGGCGCATATGCTGGGATCCTCGTTTGGATCGAGCTTGCCAGCTGGAATCTCGAGCGTCATGCGGCCAAGCGCCACGCGATACTGACGCACGAGGCAAATCTTGCCATCTCGTACGACACATACGCCGGCGCCGCCATTGTGGCGAACGATCTCGCGCCAGCTTTCGCTACCGTCGGGCAGCTGAACAAGAAGGTGCTCAACTTCAAAGATCTTGCCACTCCACTCCTTGTCTGTTCGCACGATGTCTTCCACCAGCGACTCGTCGAGTTCCAAGAGCTTCTTAACGGTGTCCAGCGCCATCGGGGCCTCCTGCCATACCATATATATAGTGAGTACGTTTTTGCGTTCTGCAGTCATCCGGGCGAAATTGACCAAGACGCCTGCACGAATAGTGTCTATCATATGATAGTCAAATGACGAGACAAACGAACAGGATGGTGCAATATGGCCAAGGAGTCCGTGCGCATAAACGGTAAGAGCAACGAGAGCATGTGGGTTACGGATGACGAGCTCTGCTTTAGGACTGGCGGAAAAGTGCTCAAGATGACGCGCGACACGCTGCGCTACCTTGCCATAGACAACGCGGAGGATGCACGTGCCGTTGTCTCGGAATCGGATCTTGTGCCGTATGGTGCCTGGACGGAAGAGCTCTCTTCCTCCAAGGGCAAGTCGGTGTTTGTGGTTGCCAAAGACGATACGAGCTGCTGGGTAATGGAGATCAGCAAGAACCAACAGTCTACGGCGCAGTCGTTTGTTAAGGGTGCGTGCCCTCCTGATGAGAAGAAGGATGAGGTGACGATTCCGGGCCGTGTGATTGACACGCCACTTGGGGGATTGTTCACCGTCGGCACGATCGTCTGCGTGTTCCTCGCCATCTTCTTGGTGTTCACCTTCGACCAGCCGCTTTTGGGGCTTATCGCTGCGGTTGCGGCTATTGTGATGTGGGCGAATATCAAATAGCCTTCGCGCGGCGAGGAGGGGGAGGAGCGTCCCGCTCTGCTGCAGACGTTTGACGTGGGCAAGTTCGTGCGTAGAAAAGAAGCAGGCCGTCGGGCGGAAGGGGTTTCCGACGGCCTGGGCCCTTTTGCGGGCGGTCGCGCGCCTGGCCGCGCGCGAACA
Organism: Atopobiaceae bacterium; assembly: GCA_017513965.1. GTDB lineage: Bacteria > Actinomycetota > Coriobacteriia > Coriobacteriales > Atopobiaceae > RUG440. Next base: position 1,875 of record JAFWMI010000209.1, on the reverse strand, counting down.
AGGAAGGAAGGGGTGACGTGTTCACTTCGTCATCTGACTGGTACTACGCGCCTGCGAGCCGTGCATCCCGCGCCTGGCGGCGGTCCACAGATCGTCCACATTTGTAACCAAAGAGGGACAGTCCCTCTTTGGTTACTGAACGGCGCGGACTGACCTACCCAATTGACGCATCCCCCTATATATAATGTGTGTATTCGTCATTGGTTACGGGAGATAACATGCCGAGCACACAGTCTTCTTTTTTGCGTCGCGTCATCGTAACCGTCTGCTTGTCGCTTGTTGCGACCTTGCTGCTTTGCGGTACGGCCCTCGCTGGAGAGGTTACCTACGTGGACAACTAACGCAGGGACCTCGATGACCACAACACCACCTACGTCATTCGCGGCGACGGTACCACGCACAAGAGTGGCAACTACTTCTACGTGCCCGGCAACAAGAGCTCGGAGGAGAATCCCCTCGTCATTATCTTGGACAACGTCAATCGCACCCAGGAGGGCTGCAGCCCCACGAACTCGTTCGTCACCATAGCTGCGAACAACTATGTGATCGTAAAGCTGCGCGGCACCAACACGATCGTGGGCGGCGAGGAGGAGGGCGTGGGGTCAAACGACGGCACGGCTGGCATCCACGTGTCGCAGGGCGCTACCCTCAAGGTGACCTCCGAACAGGGTGACGGCTCGACCGAGGGGTCGATCACGGCCAAGGGTGGTGGTAGCAAGTACGGCGGCGCGGGCATCGGCTGCAGCGAAGGAGGCACGCTGCGCGGGACCATCCTCATCAGCGGCGGAAACGTTACCGCGACGGGCGGCCACGAGGGAGTCGGCATCGGCAGCGGCGACGGTGCGGAGTTTGCCAAGGACGACGGCGAAAAGGGGGTCTCGTAAAGATCACGGGCGGCACCATCAATGCCACGGGCGGCGGCAACGAGGCGACCCGTCACGTTCGTGGCCGACTCCGACCTGTCCCGCGCATACGATGGCACGGAACAGAGCGTTACCACCTGGCACTCGCGCGAGGGTGACGACCAAGGCTTGGTCGCGGGACACCAAACGAACGTCTCCGCCGAGGGCAAGGGCATACAGTCCGGTGCCTACCAGGTCTCTGTTACGGGCGCGAAGGACGTATCGATTGTCGATGGCGAAGGCAACGACGTTACGAAGAACTACGAGATCACATGCGTTGACGGCAGGCTTGTGATCCATCCTGCAGAGCTCACTGTCACGACCGAGAGTGCCACCAAGCCGTATGATGGGAAGCCGCTCACCGCGCCGGGAAGCATCGCGGGACTCGTGGAGGGGGAGACGGCCACGCTGGTGACCACGGGCAGCGTCACCGATCCGGGCAGCGTGAGCAACGGTTACCAGATCAGGTGGGATGGCACGGCGCGAGAGAGCAACTACACCGTTGTGCGCGAGAACCTGGGCACGCTCACGGTGACTGCGGCGCCTTCGAACATCTTGTATGTGTGCACGCAAGGTGACGGCAGTACTTGGACGCGGGGGAGCACGAGTACCCTCACATTCGTGTACAAGCGCTCCGGGGCAGATGAGGAGACCTTCTCGCACTTTACGGGAGTCGAGGTCGACGGAAAGAAGCTTGATGCCAAGGCATACGACGCGAGGTCGGGCAGCCTGGTGATAACGCTCAAGTCCTCGTATCTGCAGGGACTCTCTGCGGGTACGCACACGCTGCAACCGCGATTCGACGACGGTGCTGCCCAAAAGGCAAGCTTTGCCGTTACGGAGAAGAGCGGCACGTCGACGGGCACAACGGGTAGTGCAGGGAGGACTGGTGCGACGAGCATCGCGAGGGGGGCAGGCGCAACGGGCAGCGCCACACCTCGCACTGGTGACGTGTCATCCCCATGGCTTGGCT
>JAFWMI010000208.1 GCA_017513965.1 Atopobiaceae bacterium | reverse complement strand
TCCTGCTCGCCCGTCAGGTAGGCGTGCCCTACATCATCGTATTCCTTAACAAGTGCGACATGGTCGACGACGAGGAGCTCATCGAGCTGGTCGAGATGGAGACCCGCGAGCTTCTTGACGAGTACGACTTCCCCGGCGACGACCTGCCCATCGTGCGTGGCTCCGCACTCAAGGCACTCGAGGGTGACGAGGAGTACTACGGCGCCATCCGTGAGCTCATGGACGCGGTCGACTCCTACATCCCCACGCCTGCTCGCGACAACGAGCTGCCCTTCCTGATGGCAGTCGAGGACGTTATGACCATCTCCGGTCGTGGTACCGTTGCTACCGGCCGTGTCGAGCGTGGCCAGCTGCACCTCAACGAGCCCGTCGAGATCGTCGGCATCAAGGAGACCCAGAAGTCCACTGCTACGGGCATCGAGATGTTCCGTAAGTCCATGGACTACTGCGAGGCTGGCGACAACGTGGGCATCCTGCTCCGCGGCATCAAGCGCGAGGAGATCGAGCGCGGCCAGGTTATCTGCAAGCCCGGCTCCGTTACCCCGCACAGCAAGTTCACCGGCGAGATTTACGTCCTCACCAAGGAGGAGGGTGGCCGTCACACCCCGTTCTTCTCTGGCTATCGTCCCCAGTTCTACTTCCGCACCACGGACGTAACCGGCGACATCCAGGAGCTCACCGATTCCAACGGCGGCAAGGTCGAGATGGCCATGCCTGGTGACCACATCACCGTTACCTGCGAGCTCATTCACCCGATCGCTATGGAGCAGGGCCTCCGCTTCGCTATCCGCGAGGGTGGCCACACCGTCGGCGACGGTCGTGTCTCCACGATCATTGCGTAAGTAGCGCTTCGCAATTTGCTAGCCCGGCACCCTTGTGGTGCCGGGCTTTTTCATGTGCGAGCTAGTTGACCATCGTGCCGCATGCGTGCACATTGCATGCTTCGTGTTTTTCAAGTTTTGAGTTGACATGAGCCTATGGGTGATGGTAACGTTTTCTATCGCGTCACATTAGAGGAGGAAACATGCGTACACTAGTTACTCTCGCGTGCACCGAGTGCAAGCGTCGCAACTACACCATAAAGAAGAACAAGAGCAACAACCCCGAGCGTCTAGAAATGAAGAAATATTGCCGGTGGTGCCGCAAGCACACTGCCCACAGGGAAACGCGTTAAAATAGTTTCCAACACACGCCAGTAGTTCAATTGGTAGAGCAGCGGTCTCCAAAACCGCGTGTTGAGGGTTCGAGTCCTTCCTGGCGTGCCAGTACATTCACCGGCTTTCCCTTCGGGGATAGCCGGTTTCTATGATAAGAGGTTTTCCGAGAGGAACGAAGGATGGCAAAACGAGAGCGCAACAAGCGGGCCGCAAGGAAGGCGCGCCAGCAGGAGCGGCAACGCGTAGCTGCTGCTCAAGCCGCCGCGGGCACAAACGAGCAAACAAATACATCCAAGTCTTTGTTCAAGAAGTCGGATGGTAAAGGTCGGCCTGCCACAAAGAACGTACCGACTACCAAGGCCGAGCGATCGGGCATTGGTGTGGTAACGGGCTACCTCTCCGACGTGCGTGCCGAGATGCGCCAGGTTACGTGGCCATCCCGTACGGAGCTTCGCAACTACTCCGTTGCCGTAATCGTGGCACTTATCGTATTCGGTGTTGCCATCTGGCTCGTGGACACCGGCTTTGTCGCCGCTCTTGTGCAGTTTACCAATCTGAGGGGTTAGCAATGGCAAAGCGTTGGTATGTTGTCCACACGTACTCTGGTTACGAGAACAAGGTTAAGACCGACCTTGAGCATCGTATTGATACCTATGGCGTAGAGGATAAGATCGTTGACATCCAGATCCCAACCGAAGAGGTAACCGAGATCAAGGATGGGGGCAAGCGCGACACCAAGGAGACGAAGGTGTTTCCTGGATACGTGCTTGTTCGCATGGAGATGAACGACGACACGTGGACAATCGTACGCAATACGGCTGGCGTTACCGGTTTTGTGGGTGTAGATGGAAAGCCGGCGCCTTTGCGTCGTTCCGAGTACAACAAGATTATGCATCGTGATGCTCGTGGCACTACCGCGGCGCCCAAGCGCATGGCGACCAACCTCGAGATTGGTCAATCGGTACGCGTGGTCTCTGGTCCTCTTGCGGACTTTGACGGTCTCATTTCGGAGGTCAATGCAGAGGCGAACAAGGTCAAGGTCATGCTTACGATCTTTGGCCGCGAGACTCCCGTAGAGCTTACGATTGATCAAGTGTCCGTTATCAGTTAAGTGGCGATCCCGTCAGGGTCGGTATCGGTGAGGATAGCTTCTCGGCTCTGGCAGAACATAGTACGTTTTGGCTTACCGCATTTTGGAGGAGACCATGGCTAAACAGGTAACCCATTTCATAAAGCTTCAGATTCCCGCCGGCCAGGCTAACCCTGCGCCTCCTGTAGGTCCCGCACTTGGTGCCGCGCAGGTTAACATCATGCAGTTCTGCACGGCCTTCAATAACGCAACCAAGGACAAGGCTGGCGACATCATCCCCGTCGAGATCACGGTGTTCGACGACCGCACCTTTGAGTTCGTTACCAAGACGCCCCCCGCAGCGCAGCTCATCAAGAAGGAGCTTGGCCTCAAGGGTGGCTCGAGCGTTCCTCAGCGCGACAAGGTCGGCCAGCTCACTCAGGAGCAGCTCACCAAGATCGCCGAGATCAAGATGCCCGACCTCAACGCCAACGACATTGAGGCTGCGAAGAAGATCGTCGCGGGCACCGCACGTTCCATGGGCGTCACCATCGCCGAGTAAATTGTTGTAAGTCCCCAAAAAGGGGAGCAGATAACGTGGCAGGGCACAAGCCCGCTAGGACCACAAGGAGGAAGATATGCCAAAGCGCGGAAAGAAGTACAGGGAGCAACTCGCCAAGGTAGACCGCACCAAGTTCTACACCCCCAGGGAGGGCCTGCAGCTTGCCAAGGACCTGTCTGTAGCCAAGTTCGACGAGACCATCGAAGTCTCCATTCGCCTGGGCGTAGACACCCGTAAGGCCGACCAGAACGTCCGCGGCTCCATCTCGCTGCCTCACGGCACGGGCAAGAGCGTACGCGTTGCAGTTTTCGCCGAGGGCGCGAAGGCGCAGGAGGCTGCAGACGCTGGTGCCGACGTTATTGGCTCCGATGACCTGGTTGCCCAGGTGCAGGCTGGCGAGCTCAACTTCGACGCCGCCATCGCCACGCCCAATATGATGGGCAAGGTTGGTCGCCTTGGTCGTATCCTTGGCCCCCGTGGCCTCATGCCTAACCCCAAGCTGGGCACGGTAACCATGGACGTCGCCAAGATGGTTCAGGAGCTCAAGGCTGGCCGTGTTGAGTATCGTGCCGACCGTTACGGCATTTGCCACGTGCCCCTGGGAAAGGTCTCCTTCCCGGTTGAGCATCTGTGCGAGAACTACGGCGCGCTCTATTCGGAGTTGCTGCGTGTTAAGCCGTCCAGCGCCAAGGGCCGCTATGTCAAGTCCGTCGTCGTGTCCAGCACCATGGGACCTGGTGTCCGTCTGGACTCTACTGTAACGCGTGACTTCACGGCATAGCGAACAATAGTCGCCAAAGTAGTTCGAGCTCCCCCGCGAGAAGCGTCTCGCGGGGGAGTTTTTGATTAATAGCTGGCACGAACGGCACCTTACATGACGCGGCGACCCAGCGCCTCGGTGGGGGAGAGGCTTATCCCTTGCTCACGCAAACTGCGCACAATGAATTTTATTGTGCGCAGTTGAGAAAAGACAACAGGGGTTTCTCATGAGAATTGAGGTGAACTGCGCACAAGGATTTTCATTGTGCGTAATCCTCTGATGGATGAGACTACAGCCACCTGCTACAAGTGATAGTTACGGATGGCAGAGCTCCGTTTGCGCCAATTGTGTGTATGCTTGACAGCGTTGGCACAAGCTGCCACAATACCTAATGCAAATTGAATCGCACGTCCGCTGCCAAAGACAGCCGGTGCCGCAAGGCTTAATGGGAAAAACCCGCCTGCCGAGGTGGTCGATAGGTTGAACACCCCCTTAGGTGGCTCGTGCCAGAAGCATTCGTAAGGGAGGTGTTTTTTCATGCCCAACAAGAACAACGTCGAGATGCTCGAGAAGGTCAAGAGTTCAATCGCGAACTCCAAGGGCTTTTTCGTAGTTGACTATCGTGGACTTACCGTCAAGGAGTCTCAGGAGCTGCGTCGTGCGCTTCGCGAGAGCGGTTCCGAGATGAAGGTCTACAAAAACAACATCGTGCGTATCGCGCTCAAGGAGGAGAATCTGCCCGACATCGGGGAGAATCTCGTGGGCACCTGCGCATACGTGTTCTTCGAGAAGGATCCCGTGGACGCTGCCAAGGCAATCAAGAAGAAGGCCGACGAGCTCAAGAAGATCGCGTTCGTCGCCGGTATTGCCGATGGCCAGGGTCTGAACGCCGATGAGGCAAAGGCCTACGCCGACCTCGCCAGCCGTGATGAGCTCATGGCTCAGCTGGTGTACGTTATGGCAAGCCCGCTTCGTGGCATCGCTTCTGTGTGCGCTGGTCCCGCCCGTGGTCTGGTTACCGCGCTGGACGCCATCGCAGAGCAGAAGAAGGAGGCTGCCTAAGGCAGCTGGTCGTCGCGCAAGCGACTTGGTAACAACGAAAAGCTGTTAGTGCCCTATGGCACGCATTAAAAGGAGAAATGACATGGCTGTCACCAAAGATGAGATTATTGAGGCTTTGAAGGAAATGACCGCTCTCGAGCTTTCCGAGCTCGTGCATGAGCTGGAGGACGTCTTCGGCGTCTCCGCAGCTGCTCCCGTAGCCGTTGCCGCTGGCCCTGCTGCCGCCGCTGCCGAGCCCGAGGAGGAGAAGACCAACTTCGACGTCGAGCTCACCTCCTTCGGCGACAAGAAGATCGCCGTCATCAAGGTCGTCCGCAAGCTCACCGGCCTTGGCCTGAAGGAGGCCAAGGAGGCCGTCGAGAAGGCTCCGAACGTGATCCTCGAGGGCGCCAAGAAGGAGGACGCCGAGGCTGCCAAGAAGGAGCTCGAGGAGGCCGGCGCCGCCGTCACCCTCAAGTAGTTCATTCTTTCTACTGCTTGCGAGCCGGGTCCTGCGGGGCCCGGCTTTTTTATACCAGGAAGGAATTGCCGTGGAGGACCAATCGCGTCTTACGCACCTGCC
>JAFWMI010000207.1 GCA_017513965.1 Atopobiaceae bacterium | reverse complement strand
GACGGGCTGGCCGACCGCGAGCGCAAGGTGATCAAGTTCCGCTTCGGCCTCGAGGACGGCCATCCCCGCACGCTCGAGGAGGTCGGCCGCGAGTTCGGCGTCACGCGCGAGCGCATACGCCAGATTGAGAGCAAGACGCTCAACAAGCTGGGCCAACCCTCGCGCAGCAGGGCGCTTGCCAGCTACGTGTGAGCGTTGGCAACGGCGCAGCCCCGTGCGCATCGGCGCAGAATCGTTGTTTCTTGCGCATAGTGCAAAGGAAGCCATATCACCAGCCACAACAGAGGCTATGATGGTAGGGCAGACTACGCGAAGGGGGAACTGCGCATGGCGCGACTTCTGTACCAAGGCCACGGAAGCCTCAGGCTCACGACGAATGCCGGAACCGTTGTATACATCGACCCCTTTATGGGCGAGGGATACGACGTGCCAGCTAATCTGGTGCTTGTTACTCATCAGCACTTTGACCATACGGCAACGGACAAGATGCCGCATGCGTCGGGATGTGTTGTGTGGCAGAACATGGATGCGCACCCGGCGTCAGGCACGTACGTAACGCAGACGTTTGGCGACGTAACGGTAGAGGCCACCGAGGCATACAACGCCATGCACGACAAGAACGAGTGTGTTGGCTACCTCGTGCGGGTGGATGGTCTGTTGTTGTACTTTGCGGGCGACACCTCAACGACGAGCCAAATGGGCCGCATGGCAGCGCTTCACATAGACTATGCCTTCCTGCCGGGGGATGGCATCTATAACATGGATGTTAGTGAAGCCGCACGCTGCGCTAAGGTTATTGGCGCGCGCCACAACGTGCCCATTCACCTCAAGCCGGTGGAGCCCTACGGCGAGAAGCAGGCGCAGAAGTTTGCAAAGCTCGCTCCAAACTCGTTGCTCATACGTGCGGGCGAAGAGGTTGAACTGTAGCAAAAATACGAGTTTTGTAAGGCAGTGGCAAAACGTCCCGCAAACACGTATGATGCATGATTGCGCGTGTATCCAGAGAGACTTGGAGTCAATACGTGACCGACGAATTCTTTGGCATGGACGAGGAGCCGTCCAAGCCCAAAAATAGCTTTTGGAGCGGTTCGTCATCGACCGACGATACCGCTGACCTCCATTTATATGATGACGATGCGAGTGAGGAAGAGGCGGCCGCGAAGACGGAGCCGGAATCCGAGCGGGAATCCGAGCCGGAGCCCGAGCAGGAACCTGAGCAAGTATCGACCGCCGAGGCGTCCGAGCCGGATTCCGATGGGCCGGACGATAACACCCTTCCGCCTTGGCTTGGGCTGAGGCGCCAGGTAATCGATGGCCGCGGACCCAGCAGGTCCCAAGCCTACGAGACCGCACGGCAATCGACGTACGCGGAAGACAAGGTCGTCGTTCGCGCCCCCATCAATGCATGGGAGGACGAGGTGCCCGACCAGGCCGACGCTTTTGCGGATGCGCCAGAGGAAGAGCTCGCGCAGGAAGAGGCGGTAGCCGAGCGCGAGCCCGAGCCCGAGCCCGAAGAGCGCACGTTTGAGGAGCCCGAAGTCACGTTTGCGCCTGCGTCCGCAACCGTCGAGGAGCAGGTGACGGAGCAGGAGCCGGCAACCCAGCCCGACCAGCAGCAGCCCGTCATGCCGCGAGAGGAGCGCATGATCCCTGCGGGGACCGAGCGCATAGACGTAGACGGCGACTATCGTTTGGAGCCCGCCAATCGCGTGGGGGACGATGGTATCGGTGACGTCTTGTACGGCACCTCCGCCGGCACCACGAATGGCGAAGAAAGCACCTTGTTCCTCTCTGGTCCCCCTAGCGGGCTGAGTAAGCGTGGCAAGCGCCTGCGTGTCATATTGATCATGGCTGCGGTGCTCATCACCCTCATTGCCTTGTATGGCGTTGGCGTCAATAGGTTTAGCACGCGTTACCTCCCGCGTACGAGCATATATGGCTGCAACGTCTCGGGAATGACGAGCGACGAGGCCCAGCACGCACTGGAAAACGAGACCAAGACCTATCGCTGTGCCCTGGAGTCGGGCGACTTTGGCCTCACGGTTACCGGGTCGGACATTAGCCTCGAGCGCAACGAGGAACAGCTCATAACGGATACGTTCGGTACCCAAAACCCATACGCCTGGCCGCTCTCCATCGTGATGCCCACGACGCTCACGCCCAGCCAGGACCTCTCGTTTGACGAGGACAAGCTCTCCTCCATCGTGAGCAGGGCGGTCGACTCATACAACGCCAAGGCGCTCTCGAGCTCTTCCGCCACCATTACCTATGACGAGGAGTCAAGCACGTACGTCCTCGGTGGCAGTGTCTCTGGCAAGGCAGTGGACAACAAGACGGTGGATGGCGCGGTGCTTGAGGACGTTAAGGCCATGCACCCGCAATGCCAAATCGACGAGGAGAAGGCCTTCAGGGCTGCCCAGCTCACCGACCTGCCCACCTATCGCGACACGGTGGAGCATGCGAATGCCGTGCGGTCGAGCAACATCGACGTCCTCGTCAACGGCGAGCCCGTGGCAACCTCCGAGGCCGCGCAGAACGCGGCGTGGGTCTCTGTTGGGGACGGTCCGCGCATTGTGGTGGACGAGGAGGGCGTGCGCTTTTGGGCAGAAAGCGTGGTGGCCGACGCGACCTTCCACACCGACGACTGGAACGCCTACTACCTCGACACCGACTCGTTCGTGTCGCAGTTTAGCGAGCGTCTTGCCTCCGGGCGGACGGATGGCTTTGAGGCGCCCATGATCGACGAGCGCACACGCGAGGGCCTCTCGCGCGACAATGCCTACGAGCACACGAGCTGGAACAGCGAACTTGGGCGCTACATAGACGTGGACCTCACCTCGCAGTTCGCGCGCTTGTTCGACGAGAAGGGAGAGGTGCTCTGGGAGTCCGCCTTCGTCTCGGGCGACCTGTTTGAGGGCCACTCCACCGTTGAGGGCATCTTCAACATCTACTCCAAGGAGATGGGCGTCGTGCTCGTGGGCCTGGACTACGACAACGACGGCAACCCCGACTACGAGAGCTACGTTAACTACTGGATGCCATTCTATGGCGGCTACGGCCTGCACGACGCCACGTGGCGCTGGACCTTTGGCGGCGACCTGTATCAGTACGACGGAAGCCATGGCTGCGTAAACCTCCCGTACGAGAAGGCACGCGACCTCTTTGAGATCACCTACGTGGGAGAAGTGGTAAACGTTCACTGGTAATGGCATGGACAACGGTTAGACGTCAATGGGGGACGCACCTCGTATGCTGGGCCTGTCGTGGTCATGTGCTTCGCGAGGCGTGTCCCCTTCTTTGTGTCGCCACATTTTACGTGTTGAGCAGCCAGTCGATTATGTTGTGCTGGAGTATGCCCTCGTGCGACCGCGTGTCCACCTCGTCGAGGGTGAGCAGCGTCTTGGGATAATTGTCGCGCTCGGCACGGAGGGGAGCGAGCGCGCCGTTGAGCGCCTGGGGATCCAAGACGCTGGGAGCCACCTGGAAGTATGCCGGCCCGTGGGCGTCCATGGCGACGAAGCTCAGCGTTCGCGTGTAGTGCTTGCCCAGGTGGACCTCGCCATAGCGCCTGCGCAGCTCAAGATACACGACGTTCTGTAGCGTGCCGGCAATGCTCGCCCCCTGAGTGCCAAGCACCGGGGCACGCAGCCCAAGGTCTGCCGCATAGTACTTCTCTTGGGTCTTGAGCAGCGTGTGCGTCCTGAGGTCGAACCGCCTCACGCGATAGAACGCCTGGGAGTCGCCGAGAGCGTCCAGGTACCGTGCTACGGTGTCGTCGGAGCAGGACCTGCCGGAGGCGCTGAGTGTCTTTGAGAGGCCGTTGGCAGATATGGGCTCTCCCAAACCGTGCATGAGCTGCCGAATGATGCCGTCGAGCAGGAGCGGGTCTTCCTTGCCGAGCAGCGCTGCCACGTCGAGGCGAAGCACGGTGTGGTAGACGCCGCCCAAGTAGTCGTAAAGCGCGTGCTCGTCCTCCTCAAAGGCCATGGAGCAGGGAAGGCCACCATGGGTGAGGTAGCGTTGGAACAGGTTTGCCGTGGAGCTGCTGGAACCTCGAGCGGCGTGAGCGTTGTGGTACTCGGCAAACGAAAGCGGGAACACGGGCACTTCCACGAACCTGCCGGCAAGCGCGCGAGCGAGCTTTTGCTCTACGAGCCTGGCATGCGAGCCCGTGAGGTAGAGGTCGCAGCAGCCGTCCTCCAGGAGCGTGTAGGCAACCTCCGCAATGCCTTCCGCCTCCTGTGCCTCGTCAATCATCACGTAGCAGGTGTGCGCATGCTGGTATCGCGAGCGTACGTAGCCGAGCAGCTCATGAGGCTCGCGCAGCTGGAGCTGGTCTATGTTCTCCAAGTCCACGCGCACGATGTCGTTTGGGTCTGTGCCCCGTTCCATGAGGTCTTGCGCGAACAGACGCAGGATGCCCGACTTTCCCGCCCGGCGCATGCCGGTGAGCACCTTCACGAGGCCGTTGTTGGCGAGCCGCCTCAGGCGATTGAGATAGTGCGGGCGTTCGATCATGGCGCATTCCTCGTTAGTTGAGCTGCATTTGTGGAAAGAAATGTGCTTTTCTCGAATAATTTAGGATAAATTACTGCTATATTCAAGTAGTCCTAAACAAACAGAAAAACTCACATAACAACAGTACTACCACTGCAGGAGGTAAGGACCCATGCCCTTTGTAGATGCAAAGATTACGGTTCCCGTGAGCGACGAGCTGCGCGACACCATCAAGAGCGAGCTGGGCAAGGCAATCAGCGTGTTTGGCAAGGGCGAGTCGTGGCTCATGGTGGGCATCGACGACGACTATGCTCTTTGGCTTGGTGGCAGGAAGCTCGATAAGGGCGCGTTTGTCTCGGTGAGCCTTATTGGCGACACGCCAGACGAGGCGTGCGGAGACTTTACCTGGCGCATCTGCGACTTGCTGCAGCGCACGCTTGGCATTCCCGGGGATTGCGTCTACGTAACCTATCATCCCATGATGAGGACGCGCTGGGGTTGGAATGGCTCCACGTTCTAGCGAGACCGGCGCCATTGCCGGCGCCTATGCCTTGGGACAACCGGTATTGCGGACGCGTGATGGCGAACGCATGGTGGGCAGAGTCGTAGGCTCTGCCTCGTCCTCTGTTGGCGTCCTGTATGAGGTCGAATTTGCCACCGCAATAGAGAAGGCGCTCTTTGCCCATGAGCTTGAGCCTGCCGCGACGTCGGACATCCAGGCGGCGCTCTCCATGGTTGCCTCGAGCGCGTGGACGGAGCTCCCCACCGTGGGGAACGGCCACGAGTCGGCGCGCCAGGCATTCGTGCAGGCACAATACGCCACCATGCTCAATGAGCTGCTCGCGTGGGGGGCGCCTCCTTCCGCCGAGTGCGGCAATCACTCCAGCGGTTTGTACGCGCCGGGCGACTCCGTGGCGATTCGCGAGGGCGACGCTTGGGTGCTCGGCACCATAACGGGCGTGCGCTGGCGCGGAGAGCAGGCGAGCTACACCATGGAGACGATGGACGGCATGCAGACGCACGGCGAGGACGAGATCGCGACCTTGGACATGGCTCGGTGCGAGGCGGCGCGCTTTGGCTTGGGAGATCGCGTGCGCTACGTGGTGGCTGGCCACGAGCTCGATGACGACTACCTGGGAATCGTCTGTTCCGTGCAAATGGAGGGTGCGGGCGCCAGCTATGCCCTGCAGTTTGATGATGGCGACATCTTTGAGGGGTTGCAAGAGAGCGAGGTTGCTTCAGCTTAATAGCATACCCTCCGTTGGGGTAATGCGTACATCTTGCCACTAGGTACGGTATACACGTTGATTGTGCGGCGCACGCAACGTGACAATAGTGTGACGTATGCCGAGCGGTTCTGTGCCGTTCGCGCAATGCGCGGTACAATCGTGATTCAACAAACGGAACACGAAACGGGGCATCACGTGGCTAAGCACGCAGCAAAAAAGGATGACGCCAAGCCAAAACACGGGCGCACCTCCAAAAAGGCGGTGCGCCCAGCAAAGAGCCATAGGTTCGCCAAGTCGATGGCGGCTGCCTGTGTTGGCATCGCCGCATACGGACTCGTCTATGCGGCCGGCGTCTCGTATTTCTCGACTCACTTTGTGCCTGGAACCATGGTGAATGGCAGTAACGTGTCTTGGTGCACGGAAGCCGAGCTCGCCTCGCAGCTCGAGGCGAATGCCATGAAGTACGAAAAGACGGTCAAGGCGGGCGATTTGCAACTTACGCTCAATGCGGATGACATTGGACTCACAACCAACAGCGACACGAGCGCGCAAGAGGCCCGGGAGCGCATTGACGCATGGTCTTGGCCGCTCCAGCTGTTTAATCCCCAGCGCATCACGGTGGAAGAGGGGACCTCGTTTGACGAGGAACGGCTTACGCAAAGTGTGACAAGCGCAGTAGATGCGTTCAACGAGAACGCGACAGAGCCGCATGGCGCCAAAATCGAGTTTGACGAGGAGACCCGCTCGTACAAGGTGCGCAAGCAGAAGCTGGGAACCAAGCTCAACAAGGATGCCGTGGTAAAGGCCGTGCGCACGAACGTTGCCGCACAAGAGGGCGAGACCGACCTGGGAAACGAGGTGCTGGAACAGCCCGAACGCAAGGAGGACGCGCCTGAGCTGGTGGAGGCGGTGGAAAAGGCCAACAACCTGCTCGACCTCGACATTCCTCTGGTAAAAGATGGCCGCGAGGAAGCCCGCGTCTCCCGTGATCAGCTGGCTGACTGGGTCCATGTGGAAGACGACCTTTCGGTCTCGGTGGATACCGAGGCGGTGGCTGCGTGGACACGCGACACGCTCAGCGATCGCATGACGACATCGGACGACGAGTACGACTACGCCTTGGACGCGGAGGCAACAACCTCGTCGCTGTTGCGTGGGATGGAGAATACGTCCGAGGACGCCGTGGGCATTGAGGTCGTGGCAACCAAGAAAGAAGTACCGCAGGAGACGCAGCAGGCTAGTGCCTCGGGCTCGTGGGACAAGGGCCAAGGACGCTACATAGACGTTGACTTGGGCAGTCAGTACGCCTGGTTCTATGATGCCAACGGATCGGTTATCTGGGAGTCCTATATCGTTTCGGGAAATACGGGCGTAGGGCGCAGCACTCCCACGGGGACGTATAACATCTATGCCAAAGAAACCAACCAAGAGCTGGTGGGCATGGATTACGATCATGACGGTTATCCAGACTATCGTAGCAGGGTGAACTACTGGATGCCCTTTAGCGGGGGATATGGCCTGCACGATGCCACGTGGCGCGATTCCTTTGGGGGAGACATCTACAGCTACGATGGGAGCCACGGATGCGTGAACCTGCCCTACGATGCCGCGGCTTCCCTGTTCTCGCTTGCGTCGGTGGGCGAGAAGGTCATCGTGCATTGGTAGTACGCTCAGCGCCTCTTTACCATTAACAGGCTTTCTCTTTGGTGGAAGTCTGCTACACTAGGCACATTCGCAGCCTATCCGTACTACACACATGGGGAAGGAGCCGCTATGGCAGACCACTTCAGCGAATTCGACGCATTCAACGTACCACCCGAGTTCAAGCCGTTGGGAGCCATTGCCTATGTGGGACTGAGCATCCTGTTCTCGATTCCCATCATCGGTCTGATTTTTATCATTATCTTTAGCTTCTCCGACGCAAACATCAACCGTCGTAACTATGCCCGTTCCTACTTTGTGGTGCTGGTACTCCTGCTCATCGTTATCGCCGTACTTTTCTTTACGGGCGTGCTTGGCCAGACCATCGAGGCCATAAACAAGCAGCAGTGGCCGTCGTATCTGCAGTGGCTCCCCTTCGCTCCGAAGTAAGGTTTTCCCACTGACACGGGGCTTGCCCTCTTGGGACGCCTTGACCAGCAAACGCAATTGGGGGCGCACCTCTTTTGAGGCGCGCCCCCAATCGTTTCGTGTCCCTTATGAGAAGCTACACGCAATCGAGTGCTTGTGCCACGTCGGCAAGCAAGTCCTCGGTGCTCTCGAGGCCGCAGCTCAAACGAACCATGCTGGGCGCCACGCCTGCGGCCACCAGCTCTTCGTCGGACATCTGGCGATGGGTCGTGCTTGCGGGATGCAGGCAGCACGTGCGTGCGTCTGCCACGTGCGTCTCGATGGCCGCGATGCGTAGGGCAGCCATAAAGCGCTCGGCAGCAGCACGCCCACCGTCAACGCAGAGGCTCACGACGCCGCAACCACCGTTGGGAAGGTACTTTTGCGCGAGGTCATAGTACTTGTCGCCCGGCAGGTTGGGATAGCTCACCGAGGTGACCTTTGGATGATTGGAGAGGAACTCGGCAAGGGCCTGGCCATTCTTGCAGTGCTGCGGCATGCGGACGTGCAGGCTCTCGAGGCCGAGGTTGAGATAGAACGCGTTCTGCGGGCTCTGGATGGATCCAAAGTCGCGCATGAGCTGTGAGGTTGCCTTGGTGATGAAGGCACCGCCCTGGCCAAACTGCTCGGCGTACACGATGCCGTGATAGCTCTCGTCGGGCGTGGTGAGCCCGGGGAACTTGTCGGCATGTGCCATCCAGTCGAAGTTGCCGGAGTCCACGATGGCGCCGCCGACGGCCACGCCATGGCCGTCCATGTACTTGGTGGTTGAGTGGGTTACGATATCGGCTCCCCACTCAATGGGACGGCAGTTAACCGGCGTGGGGAAGGTGTTGTCCACGATGAGGGGCACGCCGTGTGCATGTGCGGCCTTGGCAAAGCGCTCGATGTCGAGCACGGCAAGGGCGGGGTTGGCGATCGTCTCGCCAAACACGCACTTGGTGTTAGGCCGGAAGGCGGCGTCGAGCTCCTCGTCGGTGCAGTCGGGTGCCACGAACGTGAGCTCAATGCCCATCTTCGCAAGCGTGTGCGAGAGCAGGTTGAACGTTCCGCCATATATTGCGGAGCAGGCGACAACGTGTCCGCCGGTTTCGCAGATGTTGAAGACGGAGAAGAAGTTCGCAGCCTGGCCAGAGCTCGTGAGCATGCCGGCCGTGCCGCCTTCCAGCGCGCAGATCTTTGCGGCAACCATATCGTTGGTGGGGTTTTGCAGGCGGGTGTAGAAGTAACCCGACTCCTGGAGGTCGAACAAGGCACCCATGGCCTCGCCAGTCGCATATTTGAACGTCGTGCTCTGCACGATGGGAATCTGACGCGGCTCACCGTTGCCTGGCGTATAGCCTGCCTGCACGCAGCGTGTGCCTATCTGTTGCTCGTTGGGACGTGCCATTCAGCTCTCCTTTGTCTTGTTTGAGCGTGTATGCCTGCTCATAGTAGCCAATACACGCATGCTCTGCCAAACGGGCTTGGGACTACTTGGCCTCAAGCAGCTCGATCTCGAACGTAAGGGCCTTTCCCGCCATCTCGTGGTTCATGTCAAACGTGATGGCACGATCGTCCTTGTCGGTTACCGTGGCCGGTATGGGCTGGCCGGTGGCGGAACGCAGCATAATGCGTTGGCCAACCGCAAGGCCCTCCGCGCCAGGAAGCTGCGCGAGGGGAATGGTTTGGACCATCTCCATGCGACGCGGGCCATAGGCGTCCTCTGGCTCAAGGCGAATGGTGACGGTGCTGCCAACCTCCATGTCGCGCACGGCGGCATCGAATCCGGGAATCATTTGCCCTGCCATGCAGGTGAATGCCAGTGGCTCGCCTCGGTCCCTTGAGGAATCGAATTTGGTGCCGTCGTCAAGCGTGCCAACATAGTGGACCTTAACCTGCTTGCCTTCGTTGCTCATGCTGTGCCTTTCTTCTGATATTGCCATGGGGGCTAGTGTACCCCAATGACGTGATTTGGGGTAGCATAGTGAATCAAA
This sequence comes from Atopobiaceae bacterium, assembly GCA_017513965.1. GTDB lineage: Bacteria > Actinomycetota > Coriobacteriia > Coriobacteriales > Atopobiaceae > RUG440. The sequence goes on along the minus strand of JAFWMI010000207.1, from coordinate 4,498 downwards.
CCGTTGGGAGAGCTAGAGGATGGAACCTAAAGTGTGCGAGAGGCCCATAGGCGTATTTGACTCGGGCGTTGGCGGAATCAGCATCCTAAGGGAGCTGGTGCGTGAGCTACCCCACGAGGACTTTGTCTTTTACGGCGACTCCGCACATGCGCCATACGGCGAGAAGACGTCAGAGGAGGTCGTCTCCCTCACGAGCGACGTTGCCCAAAAGCTCTTGGACATGGGTTGCAAGGCCTTGGTTATTGCCTGCAACACCGCGACTTCGGCTGCCGCGCCAGTGCTGCGCAAGACCTATTCCCATATGCCCATCGTGGGCGTTGAGCCCGCACTCAAGCCCGCGGTGCTTGCCAAGCATCACGGCAAGGTGCTGGTTATGGCTACCCCCATGACCGTACGGCTCGAGAAGTTCCAAAAGCTCCTGCGAACGTGGGGGAGCGAGGAGGACGTCGTCGCCGTTCCGTGTGGCGGTCTTGCCGCTCGCATTGAGCAGGGCAACGTGGACGCTCCCGACGTGGTCGCGCTCATAGACTCGCTTGTTGGCGCCTATGCGGGCCGCGTGGATACGGTGGTGCTTGGTTGCACGCACTATCCGTTTGTGAGAGAGCAAATACGCGAGGTGTTGGGGGACGTGGCGTTCTTTGACAGCGCGCAGGGGACGGCACGACAGCTCAGGCGTCGGCTCTCCTCCGCCCAAAAGCTCAATAACACGCAGGCACAAGGACGCGTTGAGTTCTTCTCGAGCAAGGACACAAAAGAAGAACTGGCGCTGTATCGCCAGTTCTTCGAATGGTCAAAGACGTTGTAGGGTGTTTGGGCGGCCGTTACGAGCGTGGTTGGCCCCAGAACGAGAGGACCACGGTGCCGGGTCCAAGATGGCAGCCAATGCCGGCACCCACGTCGAATATCTCCACCTTGTTGTCGCGCAGCTTGTGGAACTTGTTCTCCACCATGCTGGCGACGGCCTTGGCGTCTGCCAGACACTCGGTGTTGGTAATGAAGACGCGCTCATCGTAGTCGTAGCCGTTTTGGGCAAGCTCCTCCATCTTTTGGAGCTGGCGTGCAAAGGCCTTGCGCTTGGTGCGGATCTTCTCCTTTACGGCAAGGGTGCCGTTGGGCTCAATGCACAGCATGGGGCAGATGTTGAGCATGCCACCGAGCAGGCCGGCGGCCTTGGACACGCGCCCGCCGCGAATGAGGAAGGTGAGGTCGGTGGTAACGAACCACGTGTTGATCTCGGCCTTGTGCGCCTCGGTCCATGCGGCGAGGTCCTCCATGGACTTGCCCTCGTCGCGCATGTCGGCGAGCTTGTCCATGAGCAGTCCGTAGCCACCGCTGCCGCTGGTGGAGTCAATAACGATGACCTTACGGTCGGGGAACTCACGAGCAAGCGAGTCGCGTGCCATGCAAGCCGAGCCATAGGTTCCCGAAAGGCCCGAGGCGAGGCAAATGTGAAGCACGTCCTTGCCCTCCTCGAGGAAGGGGCGCCAGTCGTTCATGTATTCGCCAACGCTGATTTGGCTGGTCCTCACCTGGGCGCCAGCAAGCATGCGAGCGTACAGGTCGGCGGGAGGGATGGTCTCGCCAAAGTCGTCCTTGCAAATGGATCCATTTACCTCGTAATTGAAGTAAATGTAGTGAATGTTGCGGTTGTCGAGCCATGCGCGCGACAAGTCGCACATGGTGCAGCAGCTCAAAACGTAGTCGGCCATGCAAACACCTTTCGTTGCCTAATTACTACGGGAGTCATGCTAGCACGGATTTGGCATCCGCACGTATTCGGACAAAAAGACCAAAAGAGCAAGTACTTATTTACATCAAAATATAATCAGAACGCATGCTAAGCACGTGAGGGGGAGGGCATTTTTGCTCCGTCCCCCCACGCTATGGGAAAAAGACTTACCAGCGGTTGGGATTGCCCCAAAAGAAGAGGGCTGTTGTTCCGGGGCCCGTATGGCAGCCAATGGTGGCGCCTATGGGGAAGATCTCCACCTTGCCGTTGGCGATGTTTGGGAACTCCCGCTCGATGGCATGTGCGACTTCGAGGGCGTCTTCCATGCAGTCAGAGTGCGAGATGTATACGCTGCCATCGTATGCGTCGCCGTTTTGCGCAAGCTCGTGCATGCGCTGGACCATGCGCTGCTGGGACTTCTTCTTGGTGCGAATCTTCTCCATAACCTCAAGGGACCCGTCGGGTGCGACGCGCATGAGCGGGCATATCTTGAGCAATCCACCCATGTATCCTGCGGCCTTGGAGATGCGCCCGCCTCGAATAAAAAACGTGAGGTCGGCCGAGAGGAACAGGTGATTGACCTCGAGCCGATGTGCCTCCGCCCAGTCCGCGAGCTCGTTTGCGCTCATGCCTTGGTCCCTGAGCGTGGCGAGCTTGTCCATGAGCATGGCAATGGCGGACGTGGCGGCTCGGGAATCCACGATGCGAATGGTGCGATCGGGAAACTCGCTGCGCACTTGATTGGCCGCGAGCACGGCGGAATTGTACGTATTCGAGATGCCCGACGAGAGCGTCACGTGCACGACGTCGTTGCCCTGCGCGAGTTCGTTCCTAAAGAACTCGATGTAGTCTCCCGTGGCGATTTGCGATGTGCTGGCTTCCTCACCGGCAAGCATGCGCTGATAGAGCTCTCTTGGTGGAATCGTCTTGCCAAAGTCGTCGTCGTACCAGGCGTTGTTGAGGCAAAAGCTAAAATAGATGCACTTTATGCGGCGCTGCGCCAACCATTCAACAGAGACGTCTGCCGTGGAGCAGCAACTCAGGGTATATTCACTCATTCCAACTCATCTTTCTTGAGGGTGCTTAGCACAAAATAGTAGCAGAATCTTCTGTTGCGGTATCTTGTGGAACGAAGATGCACACTCAACTGGTATAAAGCCCCCTATTGCGCTCAAAAAACGCCCGCCGTCTGTGTGACGGCGGGCGAGAGGTACGCGTCTATGCGTGCCGTGTTTGATGAGGAACTACTTGGCAAGAGCCTCTTCGACGGCGACGGCGCAAGCGACGGTGCAGCCGACCATGGGGTTGTTGCCCATGCCGATGAGACCCATCATGTCCACGTGTGCGGGCACGGAGGAGGAGCCGGCGAACTGGGCGGAGCTGTGCATACGGCCCATGGTGTCGGTCATGCCGTAGGAGGCGGGGCCGGCATGCATGTTATCGGGATGCAGGGTACGGCCGGTGCCGCCACCGGAAGCGACGGAGAAGTACTTCTTGCCGGCAAGCATGCGCTCCTTGAAGTAGGTGCCCGCCACGGGGTGCTGGAAGCGCGTGGGGTTGGTGGAGTTGCCGGTAATGGAGATGTCGGCGTTCTCGTGCCACATGATGGCTACGCCCTCGCGGACGTCGTCGGCGCCGTAGCAGTTGACCTTGGAGCGCGGGCCATCGGAGTAGGGGATGGTCTGCACGACCTCAAGCTCGCCCGTGAAGTAGTCGAACTTGGTCTGCACATAGGTGAAGCCGTTGATGCGGGCGATGATCTGGGCGGCGTCCTTGCCGAGGCCGTTGAGGATAACGCGCAGCGGCTTCTTGCGAGCCTTGTTGGCGTTGTTGGCGATGCCGATGGCGCCCTCAGCGGCTGCGAAGGACTCGTGGCCAGCCAGGAACGCGAAGCACTCGGTGTCCTCGCCGAGCAGCATCTCGCCCAGGTTGCCGTGGCCCAAGCCGACCTTGCGGTCCTCGGCGACGGAGCCAGGTACGCAGAAGGCCTGCAGGCCGATGCCGATGGCGGCAGCAGCCTCAGCGGCGTTCTTGACGCCCTTCTTAATGGCAATGGCGCAGCCAAGGGTGTAGGCCCACTTGGCGTTCTCGAATGCGATGGACTGGATGTCCTCGGTGATGTCGTAGGGGTTGAAGCCGAGGTCGGTACAAATCTTCAGGGCTTCCTCGAGGTCGGCGATGCCATACTCAGCAAGCGTCTTGTTGATCTTGTCGATGCGGCGCTCATAGCCTTCGAACGAAACTGCCATCTATCTCACTCCCTTCCTATATTTACTCTTGACGCGGATCGATGGTCTTGGCGGGAGCATCCCACTGGCCGTAACGGCCGGTGTTGGCCTTGATGGCCTCGTTGGCATCCTTGCCAGCCTTGACGTCGTCCATGAACTTGCCCAGGTTGAGGAACTCAAAGCCGATGATCTCGTTGTTCTCGTTGAGGGCGAGCTGCGTGATGTAGCCCTGCGTGAGCTCGAGATAGCGGGCGCCCTTGGCGGCGGTGCCGTAGGTGGTGCCGACCATGGAGCGCAGGCCCTTGCCGAGGTCGTCGAGGCCAGCGCCGATGGGCAGGCCGTCCTCGGAGAACGCGGTCTGGGTGCGGCCGTACACGATCTGGAGGAACAGCTCGCGCATGGCAACGTTGATGGCGTCGCATACGAGGTCGGTGTTCAGAGCCTCGAGGATGGTCTTCTTGGGAAGGATCTCGGCGGCCATGGCGGCGGAGTGGGTCATGCCCGAGCAACCGATGGTCTCGACGAGGGCCTCCTCGATGAT
>JAFWMI010000206.1 GCA_017513965.1 Atopobiaceae bacterium | reverse complement strand
TATGCCGCACGAGAGAGCGGCGAGATGGACCTGACCTTCACGTTCGTCTACAAGTGCGCCAAGAAGTTCGGCGTGGACGTGGTGGAGCTGCTCACTGGCGAGAGCCCGCGTCTCAAGCACTATGAGATCGTACGTGCGGGAGAGGGCCTTGTGCTCGAGCGCCACACCGATTTCCACTACCTCCATAAGGCACCGCACTTCAAGAATCGCCTGGGCGAGACGTTCCTTGTGGACGTTCCCTATCAGCGCGAGAGCCAAAACGAGCCGATTCACCTCTCCTACCACGAGGGCCAGGAGATGGACTATGTGCTCAAGGGTCGCCTCCGCTTCCGCTTTGAGGACCATTTCGAGGAAGCTGGCCCCGGCGACGTGCTCTATTACGACTCTGGTCGTGGCCATGGCATGATTGCCATCGGCGGTGAAGACGCGCAGATCCTCGCTGTGGTGTTTGACCCCAAGAGGGCAGAGATTATCTAGGCATCGCCCGCCTTCCTGCGGACGGTGCCGTTAACCCAATGCTTGACCACAGGTGTCCTGTGACGCTCTGCGCTGGTCATGCATGCCGCACCCGCCTAGATGATCTTTCAAAAGGACAAAACCATGCGATATCTCAGCGAGAACTACCTCTCCGAAAGCCGCGACCGGAACGGAGAGATCGCGCACATCTCCCTGCACTACCCCCAGACCTTCAACTGGGCTTACGACGTGGTGGACGACATTGCCACCGTCGAGCCGGACCGCCCCGCAATGCTGTGGCTCAACCCCGAGGGCGAAGAGCACCGCTTTAGCTTCGGAGACATCAAGTACTGGTCAGACAAGTGCGCGAACTTCCTGGTGTCTCAGGGCGTGCGCAAGGGTGACGCGGTGCTGGTCATCTTGAGGCGCCACTACCAGTTCTGGATTGTGGCCGTCGCGCTGCACAAGATTGGCGCGCTGCTCGTCCCCGCAACCTTCATGCTGCGCGAGCATGACCTCGAGTATCGTCTGAACGCTGCGGGCATCAAGGTGGTCATTTGCACTGATGCCGGAGCTATCGCCGACGTGGTTGATGCCGTTGCCCCAAGCTGCCCTGACCTGCAGAAGAAGATCATCGTTGCTGCGGGAGGCGCAGGCCTTGAGGTCAGCGAGCCGAGCTTCGAGCCAAGCCGTCACCGTTGCCTCTCCGGTCCCGAGCACATCTGTGAGCTCACAAGCGATCGTCCCGGCTGGGTAGACCTCAACTCTGGCGTCCGTGCAGCAAGCGACTTCTGGGGCCGCATTCCCACCACGGTGGACGAGCCTATGATCATGTACTTCTCATCAGGGACGTCGGGCAATCCCAAGATGGTTCTGCACAACTACACGTATGCGCTGGCGCACACGATTACGGCCAAGCTGTGGCATAACGTGGTGGGCGATGACGGCCTTCACTTCACCATCGCCGACACCGGCTGGGGTAAGGCCGTGTGGGGCAAGTTCTACGGTGCATGGACGCAGGAGGCATGCGTCTTTACGTACGACTTTGACCGCTTCCATGCAGACGACATCCTTTCGCTGATTGACGAGTATGGCATCACCACGCTGTGCTGCCCGCCAACGATGTATCGCCTGATGATGCAGGCTGACATACGCAAGTACCGCCTGAACTCGCTGGTGTACTGCACCACGGCGGGCGAGGCACTGAACCCTGACCTCTACGACTTCTGGAAGAGCCACACGGGGCTGACCATCTATGAGGGGTTCGGCCAGACCGAGACGCCGCTCACCGTGGCAAACCTCAACGGAAGCCGGCCTAAGCCAGGCAGCATGGGCAAGATCGTTCCGCTGTATGACATCCGCGTGCTGCGTGAGGATGGCACCGAATGCGAGGACGGCGAGACCGGCGAGATCTGCATTCGATATCCGGAGGACAAGCGGCCCGAGGGTATCATGGTGGAGTACTACCGCGACCCCGAGAAGACCGCAGAGGCCATCTACGACGGTTGGTATCACACGGGCGACACCGCATGGCGCGACGAGGACAACTACCTGTGGTACGTCGGTCGCAATGACGACGTCATCAAGAGCTCTGGCTACCGCATTGGGCCGACCGAGATTGAGAGCGTGCTGCTGCAGCACGAAGCTGTGATTGAGTGTGCCGTGACCGGCGTGCCCGACCCAATTCGAGGCAAGGCCGTGAAGGCTACCATCGTGCTGGCACCGGGCGTGGAGGGAACGCCGGAGCTGACGCGAGAGCTGCAGGCCTACGTCAAGCGCGAGACCGCGCCGTACAAGTTCCCCCGCATCATCGACTACGTGGACGAGCTGCCCAAGACCGTCAACGGCAAGATTCGCCGTATGGCTATCCGCAAGCGCGACGAGGAACTGGCTGCAGCCGAGGTTGCCGCAATGGACAAGAAAGACGGCCTAATCTAGCAGCCGTTTTGAGTGGTACGTAGGGCGGGCCCCGTGGCAACTTGTCGAGCCTGAGACAAGTTGCCATGGGGCCCGTCTCGCATATTGCTCTCCTTACGGAATAAACCGTAAGGTGATGCCCCATTTCGTCTCAAATTGGTCGATTTGGCTCATGTCCTTACGGATTTTCCCGTAAGGAGAGCTCCGCTGCCGGAATGAAATAAGGTGCCAAAGCGCCCATACGCCTATGGAGCCCGCCCAGCCACTCTTCGTCATGCGCTGCTAGAAAGGTGCATTTCGTCTAAAAGCTTATGCAGATAGCAAACATAGTTGTTGACCTGATTAAAGAAGACAAGTAACTTTAACCCATGTATGTATCTTCTAGACTGAACGTGGATAAATGACG
>JAFWMI010000205.1 GCA_017513965.1 Atopobiaceae bacterium | reverse complement strand
TGTCCCTGTGCGTTGGGCCTTGCCACGCCCACGGCCGTTATGGTGGGTACGGGCAAGGGTGCCGAGCAGGGCATCCTTATTAAGGACGGAGACGTGTTGCAACAGGCGGGCAAGTTGCGCAAGGTCGTGTTCGACAAGACAGGCACCATAACGCAGGGCATGCCCATGGTCGTGGGCGTGGCCCATGGCGAAGAGGCGAGCGAAGAGGATGTGGTCCGGTTTGCCGCAGCCCTTGAGCGTGGCAGCGAGCATCCGCTTGCGCGGGCAGTGCTTATGTATGCCGCGGAGCAAGACATCCACGTTCCCCACGGTATGGTTGAGGACTTTGAGGCACGCGCTGGCATGGGCGTGGTGGGAACCGTTGACGGAGAGCGGTTTGGCTTTGGCAACGAACGGCTCGTGCGCGAGCTTACCGGTGCCGGCCTGCCGGAGTGGTGCGAGACGTTCTCTCGCTCTGGCTCGGGGTCGTATGCCACGACCATGTATCTTGTATTTGCATCCTTTGGCGTGGCGGGAGCGATTGCGGCGGCCGACCAGCCCAAGCCGAGCGCGAGAGAGGGGGTGCGCAGGCTACGCGAGCTGGGATGCGAGGTCTATCTGCTCACGGGCGACGCGCAGAGGCCAGCGGCATATGTGGCGCGTGAGGTAGGCATTGACGAGGCAAGCGTGATTGCCGGTGTGTTGCCAGGACAGAAGGCAAGCCACGTTGAGGCGCTTTTGGATCCCGAGCACGAAGAGCTTGTTGCCATGGTGGGTGATGGTATCAATGACACCCCGGCATTGGCAACGGCAGACGTTGGCATTGCCATGAGTGCTGGTTCCGACGCGGCGCTTGAGGCGGGACAGGTCGTGCTCATGCACGACGACGTGATCGACGTCGCCCGTGCCATTGAGCTGAGCCGTGCCACTATGCGCAAGATACATCAAAACTTTGCCTGGGCACTCGGATATAACCTGTTGCTTGTCCCGCTTGCCGCCTTTGGCATTCTGCCGCCGGAGTTGAGCTCTGCATGCATGGCACTCTCGAGTGTAAGCGTCGTCACAAACTCGCTCATGTTGCGGCGGGTGAAGCTATAAGGCCGTTTGCCGTCGTCCGCGCTTCACATGATGTTCAAAAATCAATCTTTGGTACGGTAGACAAATGCACGTGAACGGTATGAAAGGTCCTAATATTTGGTTGTGCGTCCGTCGACTGCTACTATTCTGCGCGTACATGTGTTTCAAGATGGGCTTGGCTAGGCAATCGCCTCGGCCGCTTGCGAATCGGAGTGATTCATGGCAGACATGAGGGACCACGTATGGGGCTGCTTGGTCGGTGGCGCTGTTGGCGATGCCTTGGGCTATCCCATTGAGTTCATGAGTGAGGACGAGATCGACACTCGCTTTGGGTCCAAGGGCATTCAGACACTTGAGCAGGCAGCTGAGCTCGCGGGAGAACCGCAGGCGATCTTCTCGGACGACACCCAAATGTCACTGTTTACCGCTGCCGGCCTTCTCTATGGGGTTGAGCGACATCGGGTGCCCGAGATCTCCGACATTTGGCTTGCCTATCGAGAGTGGTATGCCACACAAGGAAACAAGCAGTATCTGGACGATCCGGCACATCCCAAGCTCTGGCTCACGTCCATGGACGCCATGCAGCACAGGCGCGCGCCAGGCACTACGTGTTTGCTTGCCATCCAGGGTGGCGTGGGTGGCACCATCTTTGAACCCGTCAACAACAGCAAGGGATGCGGTGGCGTAATGCGCGCCGCCCCGGTGGGACTCATGGCCTATTGCCTGCGCAAGGGGACCCGACCCACCGTTGAACAGCGCTATCACTGGGCTTCTGCCATGGCGGCGGAGTCGGCGGCGCTCACGCACGGACATCCCATGGGATGGTTGCCCGCTGCCGTTTTGGCGCAGATTATTGAGCGGGCCTGCGTGCCAAACGAGCCATTGGAACAGATCGTCACAAGAAGCGTGAGGGACGTTGCCGCACAGTACGAGTCCTTCCCTGAGGCGGACGTGCTCGTGGACATGGTGGACAGCGCCATTGCGCTCTCTAAGGAGTCCCACGCAACGGCCGAGGACGATCGTGCCCACATCCATGAGCTTGGAGAGGGCTGGGTTGGCGAAGAGGCGCTCTGCATAGCGATCTATGCCGCTCTCTCGTATTGCAACGACGTGGGCAAGGCCATCCGCTGTGCGGTAAACCACTGGGGTGACTCCGATTCCACCGGTGCCATCTGTGGCAACATCCTTGGTGCCTATCTGGGCATGGATGCCATCAAGGCGTCGTTTAACCTGTTGTCCCTTGAACACATTGACGTAATACTGCGGGTGGCAACCGATATGGTAGAAGTGGGTCAAGAGTAGCGGCGCTTCGCTGGTAACGGTTGCCGGGATACGTATGCCCTCCATTTGTGGTACGCTCTTTTTGACGTCTTATGGGTGGGGGAGCAGGTATGGCCATTATTCGTAACGATCGCATGCGACAAGAGGAGCCCGAATCTCGAAGAGATGAGGAAGAGCCCGAAGAGGAGATCGATTACGAGTGGCATCCCACCGAGGATGAGTTTACGTCTCCGATAACTGCTGAGCAATGGGCCGAGCTCCTCGGAGATGCCTCGTTTGCCGACACTGATGCGGCGCGAGCCGTTAGGTGTCTCCATGAGTATGGTGGACCAGCCACGTTCCAGCAGCTGAGCATTAGGTATCGCGGCACCATGGGTAGGTATCGGAGGTGGCTCGCTGAGGCAGCGCATGTTGCGGGAGACCGCTATGGCGTACCCGCCCCGCAACAGGATCAGTTTGGCATGGATGAGTGGTGGCCGCTGCTCTATGTAACGCGCAACACCGGCAAGCCCGGGGCAGGCATTGTGGAGATGGTGCTGCGACCCGAGGTGGAAGAGGCATACGAGATCATTGCCGAGCAGGAGCGACAGGCCAAACGGGCAGAGAACGTGCGCAACCTGCAACGCATAGAGCAGCTGGAGCGTGCGCGTCAGGAGGAGCGCAAGCGCGTGGCGAAGCAGGCCGCTCAGGAAGCGGCGCGTCTTGATGAGCCGTCCGTGCTCCAGGGAGCCATACAGGCGCCAGAAGAGCGTGCCGATCGAGCGTTGGATAACGAGAGCGAACCGTCATCTGCCATTGCCAACGATGGGACGCAGGAGACAACGACGAGCGAACAGCCGAGCAAGCCAATCGTTGAGGCGCTGCCTGCGCTCACGGCGTTCCTCGATGAAGTGGCGCCCGTGCGTTTTGTTCCCATCAATGCGGCGGATACGCCGCATACCGATGCCGCCGCTCCCATAGACTACGCATTGCGGTATGCGGAGCGCCTGCGCGAGGCACTGGCGCTCATGGGCGAGGCGTTGCCTGGTTTCTCTGCCGCGCGTGTTGCCCGCGAGCTGGGCGATGAGTCGGTTCAGGCGCTGCAGGAGGTGCTCAACGGACAGCAGATCCCTTCGTTTGCCTATTTGGACAAGGTGCGCGATCACCTGTTCATTAGCGTCGATCGACTCGAGGCCCCGGATGGTTACGAGCAAGACATGCCCGTGTTTCTTTCGCTTGACGAGCTGGGCGGCTCCAAGCGGGTGGCACGTGTGGTTGCGGAAGACGTCCCACGAGAGATTGCGTACGTGGTGGATGATGCCAAGCAGCGACGCACGGGGGTAATCCTGCGATTTGGGGACGTTCGTTGTGCCATGCTCACTCGTGCCGAGGTGCCCGCAGAGACAAATCGTCGCAAGCGAACGCCAGAGCTCGAGCTCTTTGTGCGCATGGTTGAGGAGCTTGATTCGTTTGCCAACAGGCACGGCATCGAGCGCTCGAGCTATCAGATTATGGCTGACCAGTGGGACGCGCTGGTCTTGGGCGAGATATGGCCAGGCGCCGTGCTGGAGTAGGCGTAGGATAACCCAGAAAAGTAGTGGCCCCTCATGTGCGAAGGCGTACATGAGGGGCCACTGCGTCGCAGCGCGTATGCTTGTCTTTGAGACTACACGGCGGGAAGCACGTCCTGGTCGTAGGTCTTCTTCAGGTAATCGGCAAAGTCCTTGGACTGGAGCGCCTCTACCAAGGCGACGATGCGCTCGTCCTTGAGCTTGTCAGGCGTGGTGCAGATGATGTTGCCGTACTGCTCCACCGCCTTGCCGTCGTTGGCCTCAACGGCAACGGCGTCCGCCACATGCATGCCTGCCTCGATGGCGTAGTTCCCGTTGATGACGGCGTAGTCCACGTCATCGAGCGCGCGGGGCAGGGCGGCTGCCTCGAGCTCCTGGAACTCCAGGTTGTGGGTGTTCTCGGCGATGTCTTTGGGCGTTGCCTCGAGGTTCTCGGGGTCCTTGAGTGCGATGAGGCCCTCCTGCTGCAGCACGAGCAGGGCGCGGCCCTCATTGGTGGGATCGTTGGGAATGGCAATTACGGCACCGTCCTCAATGCTGGCAAGGTCGCTGTGCTTGTTCGAGTAGACGCCAAACGGCTCGTAGTGGATGGCGCCCGCGCTCTCAAGATCGGTGCCGTTCTCCTTGTTGTAGTTGTTGAGGTAGTTGATGTGCTGGAAGTAGTTGGCATCCACCTCGCCGTTCTCGGTCGCCACGTTGGGCTGAATGTAGTCGGTGTATTCCTTCACCTCAAGGGTGATGCCTTTTTTGGCAAGCAGGGGCGCCGCAAAGTCCTGGAGGATTTGGGCGTGCGGCGAAGGCGACGCTGCCACCACGAGCGTCTTTGCGGCGGCATCGGAGCCGGAAGCCGCGTTCGTGCCGCTGCCGGCATCGGCGTTGGAGTTTGCGTTGCCACCGCAGGCTACCAGCGAACCGGCCAAAAGGGCGCTCGCGGCTGCGACAAGGAACTGCTTGCGATCGATCATGTCTTCTCTCCTTTGAACGACTTGTATGTATGCCATCGAGGGGGAATTCGTCCTATCGATGGTCAATACGCTCGGCAATAAGATTGCACACGGTTTGGATAATCTGTACGAGCACGATGAGCAGAACGACCGTGACCACCATAACCTGGTCCTCGTAACGGTAGTAGCCGTAGCGAATGGCAATGTCTCCCAAGCCGCCTGCTCCCACGGCACCGGCGATGGCCGTATATCCCAGAACCGAGATGAGGGTGATGGACACGCCGCGTACGATTGAGGGGAGCGCCTCGGGAAGCAGCGCGCTGAGTACGATGCGAGGCATGCTGGCGCCAAACGAAATGACCGACTCCAACGTGTCGCGGGGAACCTCTGCCAATGACTGCTCTATCATGCGTGCCACAAAGGGAGCTGCGCTCGCCACGAGCGGCGGGGTTACGCCAATGACGCCCGTGGTCGTATGCACGAGCGCGCGGGTGGTCGGCATGAGCGCCACGAGCAGGATGATGAAGGGTATGGAGCGTGCCATGTTGATGATCCAGCCCAAAACGCCGTTGAAGACGCGATGCGGGCGCAGGCCTATGGGAGACGTGAGATAGAGCACCACGCCAAGGACCGTGCCTATGAGATAGGCGATGCCCGTGGAGACAAAGAGCATCGCAAGGGTGTCGAGGGTCCCTTGGGAAAGGAGACCGCCATACTCGGCAAAGAAGCCGCTCCAGGCGCTAGGCATTCCAGTCTCCCTTCCCCAGCAATGCGCGGGTTACTCGGTGCTGCGGATTGGCGAACACCTCGTCGGTGGTTCCCTGCTCCACCACCTGTCCATCCACGAGCACGGCTACGTGCTTGCATATGCGACGCACAACATCCATGGAGTGCGTGATTACGAGCATGGTGACGTTGGTCTCTCGATTGATCTGTGCAAGCAGGTCAAGAATCTGCTCGGTGCTTGCCGGGTCCAAGGCGGAGGTTGCCTCGTCGCATAGGATGGTGCTGGGGTCGCAGGCTAGCGCACGCGCGATGGCGACGCGCTGCTGCTGTCCGCCCGAGAGCTGTGCGGGATATGAGTTGGCCTTGTCGGCAAGGCCAACACGTCCGAGCAGTTCCAGGCCCTTCTCGCGTGCCTCGGGCGAAATACGTCCGAGTCCGGTCGCAAGAGGGAAACACACGTTTTCCAGCGCGGTCTTTTGTGCCAGGAGGCCAAATCCTTGGAAGATCATGGCGGTATGGCGTCGGTACGCACGCAGTTCTGCACCGGAGAGCGTGGTAACGTCTGTGCCGTTCACCTCAATGCTGCCAGAGGTCGGCTGCTCCAAGAGGTTTACGCAGCGTACGAGTGTTGACTTGCCCGCGCCGCTTATGCCGATGATGCCAAAGATGTCCCCGTCATCAATGGTGAGGGAAACGTCACGTAGGGCATGGGTATTGCCACTCTTGTCGTAGACCTTGTTGAGATTCTGAATGGAAATCAAGACACTTCTCCCTGCGTGCGTGGTCACACGGCCCATAGGGGATACCTTAGACCTCCCGTGCGCCATACGCCAACACGCGTTTGCGATTATCCGATATCAATAAAACCGAAAGCTTGGTAATTGTAGCAGGAAAAGCGCCGAGCTTCTTCTTGCGCTCGCAATAGGCTTTGCGGGCCAGTCAAGTCAGCCATGGTCCCTTGGGTCGATTCGCGAGCGCTGCGGGTCGGGCTAGTCGGGATGGAGACCGCTGCGGGTCGGGCTAGTCGGGAACGCGACCGCTGCGGGTCGGGCTAGTCGGGATGGAGACCGCTGCGGGTGATTTGAATCGCAGCGGTCGCAAATCCGTCAAGCGTCGCCCGCAGCGGTCGCAAATCCGTCAAGCGTCGCCCGCAGCGGTCGAGAACTCAGCAAGCGCCACCCGCACAGCTCGCCATCCCGTCAAGCGCCTCTTCAAGAACGGCAAAGCCGCGGTTGAGACGGTCCTGCACAAACTGGAAGTGAGATCCCGGCCCAACTGTGAGCTCCGTATCGAACCCCAGTCTTTGTAAGAGCTGTTCTGTTTGGCGCGTGCGTTGCTCCACGAGCTTTATGCGCGGTTGGGCAGCGCGCTTCTCCTTTGTTCCCACCGAGAGATACGCGAATCGTCCATGTCCCAAATCTGGGGGTTGCCGTTCAAGATAGCTGGTCCACTCGTCGAACCACAGGGAACCCGATACGCTCGCCGCGGCATCAAACATGCGCTCGTTGAGCAGCGTGTAAAGCGCGAACAGGCCTCCAAGTGAGTATCCGATTATAGCGTGGTGTGAGGGGGCGAGTCCGTTTTGGCGCTCAAACGTCGCAAGCTCGCATGTGAGCGCCTCGAGCGTCCGGCGAGCCTCGCCACCAAAAGGCGGGTCTTCTCTGCGCAACCCTGGCACCTGCCATGGAGTGAGGGCGTTATTCCAGTCATCGATGGCAACGTCGATGAGGGTGGTGGTGTCCAAGCGGGAAACAGCGGAAACGTCAAAGGGATGCTGGGGAGAGTTGATGAGCAACACGGCAGACGACGTGGGTGTGTCGCCAGATTGGATGAGCCGGAGCCTCATAGGTTGAGCCCCTCGCGCAGCGTGCGGGAGAACAGATGTAGGATGCGTGCCGTAACTCCCCATACGAGCGGGTTGGTGTCCAGATAGAACGGGACGGAATAGCGAGGTGTGCGCCATGGATAGGCGCGGCCGTGGGGAATGCGGTCCCAAGGCAAGTCGTGGGGATACGTGGCCGTAAGTGGCACGTCGAACACCTTTGGCTCGTGTTCCAGCAACCACGGGACAGAGAGCGTGAAGGTATGGTCAACCTCGTCTGTTGAGAATGTGCCGCAGTAGTGGTCCAGCCTGCCTACGAAGACCCAGAGAGGCATGCCTCCCGGACCTGGCTGCTGTCCAAGGTCACCGATTATGTGTACGCTCTTTGCGGGTATGAGGAGCTCCTCACACGTCTCGCGCACGGCAGCCTGTTGCGGCGATTCCCCTGACTCCACGTGACCACCGGGCAAACATACCTCGCCTGGTTGGATGTCGAGGTCGAGCGCACGTTGTTCCAGGAGGACTTCCAAGCCCGCGTCCGTGCTCAAAAGAGGTATGAGCACGGCCGCCCCTGACGTCGAACGGCGTGCAAGCGTGTTGCGCACGTCATCAATGGTGATGGTTACCAAAAAGTGCCTACTTTCCTCTTGGGTGCATTAAGTCTAGCATCGAACGTGGCAAAGAAAAGAGCGAAGGGGGCACCATGAGCAACACCTATCACAAAAGCATTGCGTTGCTTTGCGAACGTCTTGCCAATGCGGATGCCGTGTTGGTTGGAGCGGGAGCAGGGCTATCCACTTCGGCGGGGTTCACCTACGCGGGCGAGAGATTCCAGACCGTCTTTGGCGACTTTATCGAACAATACGGCTTTACAGACATGTATACGGCCGGGTTCTATCCGTTCGCCACGCTCGAGGAGCGTTGGGCGTTCTGGAGTCGGTTTATATGGTGCAACCGCTACGAAGACGCGCCAAAGGACACGTACGACAAGCTCCTTAGGCTCGTGGCGGAGAAGGAGTGCTTTGCCATTACCACGAACGTGGACCATTGCTTCCAAAAGGCTGGCTGGGACAAGAACCGGCTGTTCTACACACAGGGAGACTACGGTTTGTGGCAGTGCTCGAAGCCATGCCATAGCAAGACGTACGACAACTACGAGACGGTAAAGCGCATGGTTGAGCAACAGCGCAACATGCGCGTCCCCAGCGACCTCGTGCCGTATTGTCCGGTGTGTGGGGAGCCCATGGCCATGAACCTGCGCGCGGACGACACGTTTGTTGAGGATGCCGGATGGACTGCGGCGGCACGGAGGTACCAGGAGTTTTTGGAAACCTATGCAAACACGCGCATCGTGTACCTTGAGCTGGGCGTAGGCGGCAACACGCCCTCCATAATCAAATACCCGTTCTGGCAGCTCACGGCCGCCAACGAGCAGGCAACCTATGCCTGCATAAACTACGGTGAGGCGGTTGCTCCTTCGCAGATTGCGCAGAGGTCCATTACCATAGACGCGGACATTGACGCCGTCTTGGATGACTTGTTGCGAGAGAAGGGGGATGCGTAATGACGCAGGCGGAACGAAGGCTTTGGCTGATACGCGCGTTGTGCGCCGAGCGACTCGATTTGGCGGGTGCCCAGATTCCTGTTGACGAGGACGAGCAGCGTGCGTTCTTGCGCGCCCTCATAAACGTTCGGCCACCTGAGCCAATCGGTGATGAGTTCTTGGGCGTGCAAGATGCCTACCTGCAGGAACGCCTTGCCGAACGAGGCGTTGTGCACCTGAGCGAGCTTGAGCCTGCGAGCAAGGATGATCGACTGCTCCTCTGGCGGGGTGACATAACGCGGCTTGCCGTTGACGCTATAGTGAACGCGGCGAATTCCCAACTCCTGGGCTGCTTTGTGCCTGGACACCACTGCATCGACAATGCGATTCACACCTTTGCCGGCATACAGCTGCGGCTTGCCTGTGCGGAACTCATGCGGGCGCAGGGCCACGAAGAAGGTACGGGTCTTGCCAAGGTGACGCCCGGTTTCAACCTTCCCGCCACGTACGTGATTCACACGGTTGGACCTATCGTGTATGGACCAGCTCCCACGGCGCGTGACGAGCTTGCGCTGCGTTCGAGCTACCACAACTGTCTTGCGGCGGCGGACGCGGCTGGATGCGCGTCGCTTGCGTTTTGCTGTATCTCCACGGGAGTCTTCCGCTACCCCTACGAGGAGGCGGCAGGTGTGGCTGTGGATGAGGTCCAGTCGTATTTGGATGAGACTGGATCGTCGATGCGGGTAGTGTTCAACGTGTTTCTTGAGCGGGACGAGACGGTGTATCGCGGTTTGCTCGGGTAGGGGATGCACCTGCTCCTCGGCTACCGTTACCAGCTGCGCTTGGCGAAGATGGATTCGTCACTCCAAGGCACGAGTGCGTTCGCCGCGAGCGATGCGGGCACGTCGATGAGCCGTTGGTTCGCCGACCCGCGAAAACGCAGCGTAATGTCCTTTTGCTCCTCCACAAAGGGACCATCCACGAGCACATGCAGGCGGGAGAGTATGCGGTCGAGATGGGGCGTGTGTGCTCGGCATGACTGCCGTTTCAGCTCCTCCCAGGTGAATCCGGTCCAGAGCCATATGTCCTTGTTTGGCAGCTCCCTGTGCACGCGATCAAGGAAGGGCGCCAGCACCGCCTGGTTCTCCGGCTCAAGCGGCTCTCCGCCCAACACCGAGAGGCCGTCCACGTATGGCGTGCGAATCGAGTCGATTATCTGGTCCTCGACCTCGGGCGTAAATAACTCGCCTGCCTCAAAATCCCACGCCACGGCGTTAAAGCATCCTGGGCAACCATGACGGCAGCCCGAGACAAACAGTGACGTGCGCACACCCACTCCATTGGCAATGTCACACTTCTTGATCTCGGCGTAGTTCATGGCGTCTCCTTTGGCACTGTCGTCGCTCTTCGTCCTCATGCAGCTGCTTCGCAAAACTGCGAACGGGGCATCATGATATACCAGTTGGCCGCATGGGAAGCTGGCGAGAATTCGGGCGGGATTGGCCTAGGCACCAATCTCGCTCAGGTTCGTCCATCCGGGCAAGGCCTGCACGGTTCTCTGGTACCAGCCGTCCTCAAAGAAGCGACACTTCGTGACATCCTTGCACGTTAGGCCCGCGAGCTCCCGCCTGCCCGAGTACAGCAGGCCCAGGGCGCGGCATCCCCCGCCGCAGTAGCCGAGGTGCCGGCACGTCCCGCACTTGCTGTCGCCAAGGTCGCGCACCGTCATGTTCGCGGCCCGCACGTACGCCCCGCCGGCGAGCAGGTCCCTCAACGGCGTCTGGTGCACGTTGCCCATGCTTATCCCGTTCTTGAGGAAGAAGCCCGACATCTGGTTGCAGGGCATGACCTCGCCTTCGGAGGTGACCGCGACCATGGTGTGGGTGCAGTTGCAGCAGTACCTCTTGCCCCGGCGCTCGAAGCTCGCGAACTTGACGGGCTTGAGGTAGTAGCTCTGTTGACCCGGGAGCAGGCCGATGTATTGCCAGGTCTCCACTTCCATCATCATGCCACTGCGGCTGTACTCCACGGCAAAGTCGAGCATGGCCTGGTAGTACTCCTTCAGGTCCAGGCACGAGTTCGCGGCGTTCTCCTCCCAGCGTGGTGCCTCCGTCGTGCGGATTATTCGCATCCCGTGGACGCCGACGTCGTTGAGCAAGCGTGCCGTCGGCATCATGGTGTGGACGTTCTTGCGGTTCACCTGCGTGTTGGCAACGACCTTAAGCCCGTTCTTAACGCAGAGCTCCATCGAGGCGACGGCGCTCTCTTGCGCACCCGCACGCTGGCGGATCCAGTCATGGAAGTCTATGCCGTCGAAGGATATCTTCATCGTGGGTGCGCAGCCGATGGCCTTCATCTCGTCGAGGGCCTCCTGCGTGAGGTACCAGCCGTTCGTGTTGATCGCGAAGACGTCCATGTCGCGCCGGTATATCTCGCGGAGGATATCGAGGAAGCGACGATGTGCCATTGGCTCGCCGCCGGTGATCTGGAAGCTGATGACCCCACAGTCGCGCGCTTGGTCCAGCAGCCCGCAGAGGTCCTCGAACGACCACTCCGTCATCAGCGACGCGTTGTCGGCGGCGTTGAAGCAGTGCAGGCAGTTGAAGTTGCACTTGCCGGTGATCATGAGGTTCATCATGGGGAAGCATGCGTTGTCGCACTCCCGATACGCCGACCACGCGCTGGGTCGCTCGCCCTTCTCGCAGGGCTCTATCAGCCCCCTCATCACGAGAAGTATGACCGTGTCGTCTGTCTCCATGTCGTGTTCGCCATCGGCAAGGAGCATGGTGGCAGCAAGCTTTTCCGACAAGGGAAACGGCTTGCGGATTCCCCGCTTATAGATCGCGAAGCCGATATCCGACCAGCTTCGCAGCGCCACGTGGTCGGTTATGCGATAGTACATGGCCAATTACCTCGTCACAAAACGGAGAGTATTGTCTCTGGATACGCATAGCGCAACAGCTCATAGCCAACGCCGCCGATTCCATTAAAGAGCGTGGCAAGGGAGTTGCAGCTCGTGTTCGAGACAAAGTCCTGGGGATTGTCCTCGTATGAGCCATACCCGGCTATGGCCCCAAGGACTCTGCCGGCAGCTTCACGATCGCCTGTGGACAGGTAGTATTCCACGACGGCCGAGTTCCCGCAGCACAGGTGGTCGAAGGGCATCAGAGGAAGCGTGTCGACGCTCTGCCGCACCAGGCGAGCAATGGTTTGTGCCTTCGCGTCACCGCGCCCTTCTTCCAACATACGGTTGACGACGATTCCCGTGCCGGGCGCCCCTGCGCAATACCCGTGCATGTACTTCACCGGCGGGAAGTCCCGCAGGTCGGCCCATGTGCCGAACTTCTTCTCATATCGATGGTAGGCATCGATTTCGTAGTCCAGCGCCTCGGCACCCGCAGAGAGATACCGGTCATCATCCAGAACATCGGCCGCAGCGATAAGCGCCTCGGCAATCCCCGACATTCCGTGCCCGGCACCGCTGAGCACGCGGGGGACATCGAACATGGTCTTCCAGAGGACGTAGTCCTTGTAGGCGAACGTCTTGAGCTCGAGGATGCGGTCCGCTGCATTGCGGATTATTGTCGTCTGGCCCCGGTATTCCTCGAACCTGCACAAGGCGGCAACGAGTCCTGCCAGGCCGCCAATGCGGTCGGCCATGGTGCAGCCCAAGAACTTCGTCCTGTGGAGAAGGGCCAAAACCTGCTCGCAGAGGTCATCCAGCGTCTTGCTCGGTGCATAGCGGCGCATAAGCGCGATGCCCGTGAGGATTCCTCCAAAGCCAGCGCCTTCTCCGGTGAGAACGCCGACGTCGGGGTTGTCTATGTGTCTCTCCATGTAGTGACACAGCCCCCGTATCTCGTCGACCGCCTCCTGGACAAGCGCGTTCGTCCGCTCGCGAATAAGGTCATCGGGCCATACTGCCGCGCAGGCAGAGGCAAACACCGCAAGTCCGGTAAAGCCGTCAAACAGACCGGCATCGCTGAATCGAAACGCCTGGGTGTGGCTGGCAACGTATCCCCACACCAGTTGCCCGTTGGGTGCCTCGATTCCCAGGTCGTACATCCTCTGGAACACCCCTTTGGCCGCCTCGATCGCATACTCCCTGGAAATGGGGGTGTCTGCGACATCCCGGCGTATGGGGTTCCCCTTATGCGGCTCGTCCGATTCGGAGTCATACAGCCCAATCGCGCGATCGATGTAGGCAAGATCGAACATCTCGTCCTCTTTGCCCATCGCGTCGAGCGTGTCGACTATGCGCTCGATCGCCGTCAGGCTGAATTTGCCTTGTGCAAGCTCTTCTCCGCCGCCATACAGGGACAGGCCGTCGACATAGGTGTAGAAGTACGGCACGTCGCCCCGCCGCATCTGCTCGACCTCGCTGTCGATTATCGGAGCTTCTACGGTTATGTCGCTTTCGCGCAAGAGCCGCTCGAGCGTCTCAAAGCTGCGCTGCCTTCCTGCGGGACTTTCCATGGCCGAATGGTGGTATAGCTTTTGCAGCATCAACCAATATCCCCTCGTGGGGCGCATGACAATCCGAGCCGTCATGTCCGAGGGTAACGACGACACAGCCTCTCGGATCGCCTCCCTCTGCTCTACGATGCGGGCGTAGACGACGCCATAGCCCTGCTTGAACGCGGACAGGTATGGCCTCACGGTAACGATCCTCCCGTCCACGACGGGGGCGATTCCCCCTTCCTCCGTGTTGGTAAGGACGCTTAACTCCATGTCCTCGACTCGAGAGGGCATGAGCAGCGAGGGGGCGAGGGAATGCGTATGGCATTCCCTCGTGTCCGCGGACTGCAGATAGGCGAGCCGCTCGGAGGAGATGGGGGACAGCATGGTCTCGAGGTCTATGATGTAGGGCTTCGTCCCGCTGCAGAGGATGTTCTGGAAGTGAAGGTCGGTGCTCCCCAAAAGCTTGGCGAAGGCAGCCAGACCACCCATGTGGCACCAGAAGCGCTCTGCCTCGCTCTCGCCCTCCGCGCGTCGCTTCTCGACGAACTCGCACACCCCAAACTGGCTGCCAAAGGCGATGGCGCGCGGGATGCCGACGAAATCACCGAAGAACCGCTCGACGAACTCGTAGAGACGCTCGTCTACCCGCAGGTCGTGGGGCTTGTAAACCAGCTTTCCGGCGTCGGTATGGAAGATCGTCACGCTTCGTCCGCAGTTGTGGGTGTCGCCAGTCGAAAGCTCGATATCGTCAATCGTTCGGAAACGCCTTCCTCCCAACAGCGCGTCGCAGATTGCATCGCGATGTTCCACCAGGCGGTCCAGTGCCTCGAGAAGGGCGCTCGTCGCATAGCCGAGCTGCAGCTCGAGACATTCGACAAGCGGCTCCGGCAGGGTCATGGCTCCGCTGTCGAGCTGCCTGCGTATCGTATCCAGGGCTTGTGCGCGCTCGGCATCGGTGATCAGGTCGGGAAAAGCGGCGGCGAACGGGTTGTCCGTCACCGCCTGAGAAATCATATACGTTGTCGTGCTACCGGCTATGAGCTTAACTATGCGCTTTAGGGCTTCTTCAAGCCCCTCATAGACCCTGTCCCCGAGCATGCTCGCCTGTGGGCATTGCCTGACGCGAGCGAGCTGGTGCTCAACGAAGCGCCGGAACATCCGTGTGTCTTCCTAGCAGCAGTCTCGGATGCAGTTGTTCGAGCAATTGCAGGTATTGCCCTTATGGGAGCATTCAATGCTATCGACGAAGCTGCCGCCGGCGACATGCTTGAGCTCGTCGTCGCTGAGCTCCATCGGGGCGTCCTCGGCCGCCTTCGCCTCGAGGAACTCTCCGACTTCCTCTACGGTGGCCTCGCAGCCGTGCGCCTTCAGGAAGTCTCCGAGCCTGTCTGCCTTCATAGCCTCGACGAAGGCCTTCTTTAGCTCGTTGCTGGCAATGATCTCGCTGTACAGCTCCTGCATCGTCTTCATGCGATCACCTCCCAAAATCGACACCACCGTAAACATGGCCAACCAAGTGCTTCTGTAGCTGCAAACTCCAAGGCCATCATAGGATTGATTGTATCTTTCGCGAACGAGCCTGTAAACTTAGGGACGGCGTAAGAAGCGACGGGGCGCTACGGCTCTCAAGCGCCTTGATTGATAGGTTTAGTGCAAAATGGCTTTGAGAATTGCGAAACGACGGTCGGCTCTCCGAAGGGGCGGGGACTATGGTGGAAGCCAGAAGAAATGCCATGGGATACCTCATGGGCTTCGTGCTGTTCGTCTTGGGCGTGCCCGCCGTCATGTGGCTTGCCTCGGCTTCTGTTGAATTCTCGGTTACGAGGACCGCTGTCTTCGCTGTCCTGGCGGTCATCGGCCTCGGCCTCAGCATCTGGTCGATCGTGCACATGAGGAATGTGGGGAAAGGAAACCCCATGGACGCCTTCAACCACGAGGTCGCCCCGAGGACCAGCGAGCTCATGACCGATGGGCCCTACGCCATCTGCCGCAATCCCATGCTGCTTGGGATCCTCATCTACTACCTCGGCGTCGTCGTTTTTCTTTGGAGTATGGGCTCTGTTTTCGTCTTTGTTGCTTACGTGCTCATCATGTCCGCTCAGGTGTTCTTCGAGGAGAGGCGTTTGGAAAAGGACTTTGGTGAAGCATATGTAAGGTACAAGGGAAAGACCAAGCGACTCATTCCGTTTGTCTGGTGAACAAGGAGTTGAGGCTACGTGTGGGTGACGGCCACTTGAGGCTCGGCACTCTTCGCCGCGCTCAGGGTCATACTGGGCGGGCTGGCTGCCGGAACGGCGCGGCTGTACTGCTCCTGCGCGCTACAGGCAGGCGTGGTGAGTGTGGTCGTGCAGGTTGACAAGCACGAGCTCCGGCACACACAAGCCACGTTGCTTCTGGCCAACGGTGTTGACGTCAAGACCGTCCAGACCCGCCTGGACCACGCCAGCGCGAGCATCACGCTGGGCTGGTACGCCCACGCAATCCCCGAGAAGGACCACGAGGCCGCGGACCTCCTGGGCAGCCTGCTCGCGGCGAAGCCGGAAGAGGGTGAGGACAACGAAGCTCTCACCAGCTAAAACGCCGTCGATGCGTCAAGTAAGGGCGTGGAGACGGAGGACGAACAGGACTTGAACCT
>JAFWMI010000204.1 GCA_017513965.1 Atopobiaceae bacterium | reverse complement strand
TGCGGTGAGGGTAATCCCCTGCTGACGCATCCCCCGTTCTGCGGCAAGTCCCACAACCAAGGCAAGGCAGATGAATACCGTCGCAAAACGCCTGCGTCGTTTGCGATCGGCCAGTATCCGTTCGATGCTTTGCCTCAACGACACCATATGGAGCCGCTCTCCCATTAGATCTTTAGTGTTGATGCTTATATAAACACTATATTTATAGGAAGTATTCAGTTTCTAAGGAAATCTGCATACGTTGAATCAATTAGGTGTGTGGAAGATTTGCTTGGGCAAACGTAACGCATCCAATGGTGATGAGATGGTCTAAAGCCTGATTGGACGTCAGGCTGTGTTGCACTCTTTTGTGTTACAAACAGCGTCGAAGCCATGAAGTATTGTCACTCAACTGACCTGCCCCCCTCGTCACGCTATGACCTTCAAGGAAGTGCGATACCACCCTAAAACTTGTGGACGGGACAAAGGCAGCGTACTATAACATTGTTGAGCTATTGTTATCTAGAGTCCATCTGCACTTCCCATAGCTCTTTGGGGAAGGAGCCCATAAAACCAAGGCAACACACGAGGATGCATGCGCGGACCCAAGCAAGCTCATCAGCGAAAGCAACACCGGAGAGCCGTTCCGCAATGAGGACGGTCTTTCCATATGCTCCTTCTCGATGGTTATGGATTCTCCCCCGTGGACGCTGGTTCGCGAGGTGTCCATGGAGGGATACGAGCAGTTGGTCTCGGGTGTTTCCGTCTCGATGACTTTATTGGGCGGAGCGGTGTTGCTGATGGTGGTTGTTGTTTACCAGCTATGGCTGAAGAGATTCATGCGCCAGTTCCAGTCTTTGCTCAACGGAATCGTTCGCATGGGTGAGGGTGACTTGGAGTCCGCAACGTTTGAACTCACATCTATCGCAGAATACAGGCAGATGCAGAAGGAGATCAATCGAACCGGAGTGGCTCTCGGCGAACAGATGGAGACGATTCGCCGGATGGAGCGGGAGCAGATGGAACAGGAGAACGCGAATAGGAAGCAGGAGCGCATCGCACGCGAGCTGGAGATGGCCAGAGACATCCAAGCGAGCGCGCTGCCGCAGACATTCCCTGCATTCCCGGACCGCGACGAGTTCGATCTCTACGCCTCCATGACGCCCGCAAAGGAGGTTGGCGGTGACTTCTATGACTTCTTCCTGATCGACAGCGACCATATTGCATTGGTGATTGCGGACGTGTCGGACAAGGGTATTCCCGCCGCCCTGTTCATGATGTCCTCCAAGACCCTGATTAGGAACGAACTGATGGCGGGTTGCGATCCTGCGACCGCGTTGCAACATGCAAACATTCAGCTTTGCGAACACAACAAGTCCGGCATGTTCGTGACGGTGTGGTTGGCGGTAGTGGAAATCTCCACGGGTAGGGGCATTGTCTGCAACGCTGGGCACGAGAACTCGGGGCTCCAGCGTGCCGGCGCAGCGTTCGAGCTCCTTAAGTACCGGCACAACATGTTCGTTGGAGGTTTGAGTAAGGCGAAATACCAGAACCGGGATTTTATGCTTCGTCCCGGTGACTGCTTGTTTGTGTATACCGACGGTGTGCCAGAGGCAATCGATGCCAATGTGGACATGTTCGGCGATGAACGCCTGCTCGAAACCCTGAACCAACATCCAGACGCGAGCCCGAGGAGCTGATTCACGCTGTGCATGGGGCAGTCGATCGGTTCCCGGGCGATACGCCACAGTTTGATGACATCACCATGCTGTGCTTTAGGTTGAAGGGCGCGTGATCGCGTTCGCATTAGTGATTAAGGCGTGTGCCTCGACTCCCCTAGCCTGCTTGGGACCATGGTGTGGCCACCAACACTGGTAGCAAGATCACAGCCAAAGGTGGCGAGCGGGGCTCGGGCATAGGCGTCGGCCAGGACCGTGCTAGGGCATCCTACGCATGCGTCGTACAGAGTATATGCTAAGCGACACTGCAACCACGAAGCACAGGAGCGCCGCGACAGGCATCCCATGGATGCGAGGAACCATGTCTGTACCACACAGCAAACAGCCGCCCAAGAACATCACACAGGCGAATGCAGCAATCAGCATGCTCTGTACCGTATACGCGATGCGCTCTGTGATTCTGTCGTAGCCGGTGAGCTCGAGGTTCACCTTCATACGGCCCTTCGCAAGATTGCGAAGGACGTCGTAGGTTAGCGAGGGAATCCTTGCCACGCGTATGCCCGTACTGGCGAGCTCTTGTGCCTCGTTTATGAGCTGTGCCTTAAGGTCGAAGTCCGCTTGGGCACGCTCGATCATCCGCTTGGTTAAGAAACCGAAGATGTCAAGTTTCGGACAGAGTTCCTCTATCACACCCTCAAGCGTGACCAAGCCTCGCACGAGCATGGTGTACTCTGGTGGCATAGAGATCTTGTGGTCGTCCATGAGTTCTGTGAGCTCGCCCATGAGCGCGCCTACGTCGAGTTCGGCAAGACTGCCCGCAGTGGCATATCGATCTATGAGCCCGTCGACATCCTCGACAAGACGAAACTTGTCTATCTTGCCATGAGTCTGTCCCAAAACAAGCGTCGCGTCCGCAAGGGCCTCGGCATCGTGCCCCACCAGCGACAGGATCATGGTTTGAAGGACGTTGACGGTACGTTCGTCCACATGGCCCACCATGCCAAAGTCGATCCAGTAGGGCACGCCTGACGACACCATAATATTGCCTTGATGCGGGTCGCCGTGGAAGATGCCCACATCGAGTATCTGGTGAAGGTAGTTGGAAATAATCGCCTCTCCAATAGCGTCGCGATCGTAGCCATCGGCGTCAAGCTTGTCCAAATGAGAGAGCGAGTACCCCTCCACGTACGTCATGGTTAGGATGCGCTCGGTGGTAAGATCGTCTATGATTTCGGGACATGATATGACGCTGGGGTCCTCGATGCAGAGTTCGCGGAACTCGCGCGTATGAGCGGCCTCGACGCGAAAGTCGAGCTCTTCGGCCGTCACGTGCTCCAGTTCCTTTAGCACCTCGCCAAAATCGATCGCTCCCTCGTTGCCGTCCTCACTGCCACGTACCACGCTCACGGCGTCCACGAGTTTGTTCAGCACGACAAAGTCTTTGCGCATCATGTCTGCGATGAGCGGTCGTTGAACCTTGGTGACCACGCGCGTGCCGTCCTTGAGGATGCCGTAGTGAGCCTGCCCGATGGACGCAGATCCCAAAGGCTCGTCACGGAACTCCTGATAGATGTCGTCTATCGGGCGTCCCGTCTCGGCTTCTATGACCTCGCGGGCGATCTCTGCTGGGAGCGGCACCACCTCGGTGCGAAGCTTGGAAAGCTCGGCACAGTACTCCTCGGGCAGGATGTCGGTGCGACTCGAAAGAATTTGCCCAATCTTGACGTATGTGGGCCCGAGGTCCTCAAGGGTCGTGCGCATCTCCTTGGGGGTGAACCCCGTGGCATAGAAGTTGTGCGCGGCGAGCACCCCAAGAATCTCCGCCGATCGCTTGCGCTCTCGTGCCGTTGTGTCCTTGTCTTCGCTCATGGACTACTCCCCCTCCTGTGCGCGTGTCGGCCAGATCCAGGCAAGCAGGATTGCGTACACGATTGACGAGTACGAGAGCACGCTGCCGATGACGAACTGCTCGGTGCCGAGGTCGAAGGGAAATGGATCCCATACAAGCAGGATGCCGAATAAGATGAGCAGCCCAAAAAGCACGAGAGGAACTCTCCACCCGCGCCTTCCTGATCTGCGGGCGAACACGAGCGCGTAGTAGGAGCCGAACAACCCCACCACTATGGGCACCGCTCCCACGAGGTTTCTAAGCATCCAGAGGAAGAACCCGTCGAACGAAATCATCGCCAGACCCACCAGTCCGGCTCCAAGCGCAAGGAATAGCAAGAT
>JAFWMI010000203.1 GCA_017513965.1 Atopobiaceae bacterium | reverse complement strand
GTCTTACAGCCCCTGCTCGCAAAGGTCGCGAACAACATCGTCCTTGATCGTTACGCCTGCGGCCTCAAGCTCAGCTATCTTCTCCGCAAACTGTGGGAGATACTGCTTGTGCGCGATGAGAAGCTCGTCGATGACTTGCTTTGCCTCCGCGCCAGCAGGCGTTTGGGGGTTGAGCGCCACGGCTTCGAGCAGCGCGCCGTAGTCGCCCGTAACCGCAGCCTCCTCTACCAGACGCTGCATGTTCCACATGAGCTGCAGGTAGCCGCGCGCGGAGGTGGGCATGGGTCCAAAGGCCACCGGCTGCGCGCCAGCACCGCCCACGTAGCTCGACACCTGCACCACCGCATCGGCCGGCAGGTCGGGAATGGCGCCATTGTTGACCGTGGAGCACACGATGTGCTCGTTGGCGTTGTTGTAGATGGCCGCGATGGATTCGGTCGCCACGTCGGAGTAGTGAGCACCGCCCCGCTTGGACAGAAGCTCGGGCATCTCGGCCAGCTCGGGATCCTTGTAGAGTTCAAAGAGCTCGTCCTCAACGGCCTTCACCTGCTGCGCACGCGTTCCCTCGCCCGCATACTCTCGCATGCCGTCGTCCAGCATGTCGCTCTGCAAATAGTAATAGCGATGATAGCCGCACGGAATCATACCCAGGTGCTTGAGCTGCTCGGCAGCGAACGGAATCGAGTGGATGTTCTTTGGCGTGCCATCATCCTTGGTGGGATCGAGCATTCCCTCGATGATCTGGTCGGTAACCTCTTCGCCGGTTGCGGCGTCAAACACGCGGTGCCAGTGGAAGTGGTCGATGCCCGCAAAGCGGAATACGAGGTCGTCGAGGGTCTTGTCGATGAGTCCGGGCTCGTTGAGCATCGCGCCTATGGGCACGTTGCAAAGGCCAATGCAGCGGTCCCATCCGCCGTAGCGGATCACGGACTCGGTTACCATTCCGCTGGGATTGGTGAAGTTGACGAGCCACGCGTTGGGGCACAACTCCTTCATCTCCTCAACGATGTCGAGAATGACGGGGATAGTGCGCAGCGCCTTGAACATGCCGCCCGCGCCGTTGGTCTCCTGTCCCAGCATGCCATGGCTAAAGGGGATGCGCTCATCCTTAATGCGCGCCTCGAGCAGACCTACGCGGAACTGCGTGGTAACGAAATCGGCATCGCGCAGCGCCTCGCGGCGATCGAGCGTAAGGTGCACTTTTACATCGTGACCGGTCTTATCCCACATGCGCTGGGCAAGAGCGCCAACGATCTCGAGCTTCTCCTTACCGCGCTCCACGTCCACGAGCCAAATCTCGCGTACGGGCAGGCGGTCATAGCGCTTGATAAAGCCGTTCATAAGCTCAGGTGTATAGCTGCTGCCACCACCGATGGTGCAAATCTTAAGCCCATCCTTCATGGCGATCCCCTTCGTTTGGACGGTTGGTCTTCCTTGGGCACTATTCTAAACGGAGCCACATAGATGCCTGTTTTGAGTTGTTTCTTGTTTTCAAACGGCTACCATGTGAACATGGGTATCACTCTTTCACACACTTCGGCTTTGCATGCGATGCGCGTCCTGCGCTCGGACGGACGGGATCTTGGACATACGGATCCCGCGCCGGTGGCTACTCCTGCGCCTTGGGTAGGCAAAAGGTGGTCCATGCACGAGTTCGCTCCCGATGTTTGGAAGTGGCAACAGCCCACAGCGAAATGCCCACTTGAGGTGCTCGTACCTTCATCGAGGGAACGGCTGCGCATGAAGAACGTGCGCAACCACAGTTGCTCCAGGAGTCTTCCGCCGAATGCAGTTCTATGGCTGGACAACGACACCTCGATGGCAAGTCCCCAGCTCATCTTCCTTCAGATGGCGGAAGTGATGGATTTTCACGCGCTCGTTCTGCTGGCTTACGAACTCTGCGGGTGTTTTTCGCGCAATGCGGACAACCCACTCTCCGGCCCCGTGGTCGATAACATAGACGCCGTAACGAGCATTGTCGAGCTAAGCGAGTTTTTGAACGCCGCAAGGGGCATTCCTGGCGTTCAAACCGCTCGAATGGCGCTTGAGTTCGCTGCCGACCATGCCGTCTCGGCACCCGAATCCATTCTTGGGATGATTTATTCGTTACCTCAATCGCTGTCGGGGTACGGCATGGGTCCCGTCACCCTTAACCAACGCGTGCGCATAACGAGTATGGAAGACGACGAGCCAAGCAAATCTCGATATCCCGACCTTATGTTTTCGTTTGCTCCGGTAGGCATTAACTACGACGGAAGCGAGCATCTTAACTTGGACCGCATCTCTCGGGCGGCACATTCCTCCAATCCAGATGAAGACGAGAGCGAGAGCGCGGCAACTAAGGCGGTGAGGGATAAGTACGTTGATGATTTGCGCCGCAATCGCGAACTCCTGGCAGAGGGAAAGATTGTGCTCCCCGCCGTAAAGGAGGATTTGGAAGACGGTGACCATCTTGACAAGCTTACCTTCCAGATTCTGCGTTGCGCGAAGCTTTGTTTTGGTGCAGACGTGCAAACATACGAGCGCACGCTGTTCGATACGTTCGCAAAACGCGGTCGAGATGAGCTGTTGGGGTCCGTTATGCCTGGCGCGAGCGCGATTGCGGCCAAGGCGCTTCTGCTGTAAACGGCAAAAGTGTACGCGCGATTACCCAAATCCTACAAAACCCCAGATAAGCTATATGAAAAACGTCCCGCGCGTACACTGTGTATTTTATAGAGTGTACGCGCGGGAACATTGCGCTCAAAATCAACTGGGGTTTTATGCTACCTGCACAATCGTACGTACACTTTTACTCCAGCTCGTCCAGCTCGGCAAGCCAAAGGGCGCTCGCGGCGTCGCTTGGCATAACCAAACCGCCTCGGGGCGAGAGCCCGACGCTACCCACGGCAGGTCCGTCAGGCGAACACGAGCGCTTGAACTGCTGCGAGAAGAAGCGTCGGCAGAACACCTTGAGCCAAGAGAGGATTGTTTCGGGCTCGTACACGCCCTCGAAGGCAGTGCATGCCAAACGATAGATCTTGGATGGGGTAAAGCCATTGCGCAAGAGGTGGAACACGAAGAAATCGTGCAGCTCATACGGTCCCACGAGGTCTTCGGTTTGCTGTGCGATGGTGCCATCCTCGTTGGCGGGCAGCAGCTCGGGCGATACGGGCGTGTCGAGCACGTCGATGAGTACCTCGGCCTCGCGCTCGTTGCCGCATGTGTTTGCCACATGTCGCACGATGTGGCGAATGAGCGTCTTGGGGACCGCCGCGTTCACCGCATACATGCTCATGTGGTCACCGTTGTAAGTCGCCCATCCCAACGCGAGTTCCGAAAGGTCTCCCGTACCAACAACAAGACCCCCCATGTCGTTGGCGACGTCCATGAGTATCTGCGTGCGCTCACGTGCCTGGGCATTCTCATATGCGGCGTTGTGCACGCTCTCATCGTGCCCGATGTCGGCAAAGTGCTGCCGCACCGATGCGCCAATGGGAATCTCGCGCGGTGTGGCACCAAGCGCGAGAGCCAGCTGCCACGCGTTGTTGTGCGTTCGGTCGGTAGTTCCAAACCCAGGCATGGTAATGGCAAGAATGCCCTTGGGATCCAGCCCCACCAAGTCGAACGCGCGCGCGCAAACAAGCATGGCAAGCGTTGAATCAAGCCCGCCCGAAACACCAACTACCACTTGCTTGCACCCAATGGCAGAAAGCCGTCCGGCAAGCGCGTGTGCCTGAATGCCAAGGATCTCTTCGCAGCGCTCCGCTCGCACGGCTTCATCACGCGGCATGAACGGTTCGGGGTCAACCTCACGCGTAAGCGTAGTGGCTTCGCAATCGAGCTCAAACGTCGTAATCACATAATCGCCCTCGTCGTCAACGCCATCAAAGCCAGACGCACGACGACGCTCGGCCACAAGCGCACATACATCAAGCTCAGTTATGGCAACCCCATTGCCAAACGGCTTGGACTCCGCAAGAATCACGCCGTTCTCTGCAATGAGGTTCTGACCTCCATATACCGCATCGGTCGTCGATTCCCCATCCCCCGCATTGGCACAAACATAACCGCTCAACAGACGAGCGCTCTGCCCCGCAACAAGAGACCGCGCGTATGACGCGCCACTCACCAAGGAGGGCATGGCAGAAAGGTTTGCCACGACCGTAGCGCCAGCCAGCGCATGCATGATGGAAGGAGGTTGTGGCGCCCAAAGATCCTCGCCAAGCTCCGCCGCAACCAGCAAGTCGGCGAGGGCGTCGCACGCAAAGAGCTGGTTGGCGCCAAACGGCACGTATTCATCGTCACCATAGTCGATGGGCGACGTATCGAGGGGGCCAGCAACAAAGTGGCGCGTTTGATTCGACGCAAGATGGTGCTTTGGCACCACGCCCAGCATCTCACCGCGACTGAGAGCAACCGCGCAGCTATACAGCTTGGCATCTACCTGCAGAGGGGCGCCCACGAACACAAGCGCATCGATGTCTTGCGTTGCCCGTGCAATCTGCAAAACCGCGCTAGAGGCAGCCGAAAGGAGCGTGTCTTGCCAAAACAAATCGCCGCAAGTCGCGCCCGTTACGCACAGCTCGGGAAGAACGATGAGCTTGGCGCCCGCGTCTGCAGCCTCTTGTATAGAGGCAACACACGCCCTCACGTTATGTCCGACGCTTGCCACGCGAATCTTTGGCGTGCACGCCGCAACCTTAATAAATCCGTCCCGCATGACCCCTCCTCGTCAATCTGCAAACCAAACGCGTAACCAACTAATCGTCCAGGTATCGCGCAAGGAACTCGCGCGTACGTGCCTGCTTTGGATTACCAAATATCTGCTCGGGCGAGCCCTGCTCGGCAATCACGCCCTTGTCCATGAACACCACGCGGTCGCTCACGGTGCGCGCGAACGCCATCTCGTGCGTCACCACCACCATGGTCATACCCTCACTCGCAAGATCGCGCATAACGTTGAGCACCTCTCCCACGATCTCGGGATCAAGCGCCGAGGTCGGCTCGTCAAAGAGCATTATCTCCGGCTCCATGCAAAGCGCGCGTGCTATGGCCACACGCTGCTTTTGTCCACCCGATAACGAAGTGGCCTGCGCATCAATGAAGTCGGACAGCCCCACGGCGGCCAAACGCTGTCGCGCCCTCGCCTCGGCCTCCTCTTTGGTGCACTTCTTAAGCGTCACGGGTGCCAGCGTGCAGTTGTCCAACACGTTTTTATTATTGAACAGGTTGAAGCTCTGGAACACCATGCCTATGCTCTCGCGCAGCTTGTTTATGTTCACCCGGTCGGCCGCAAGGTCCTCGCCATGAAACCAGATGTGACCGGAATCAGGCGTCTCAAGAAGATTCACGCAGCGCAGCAACGTCGACTTGCCCGATCCGGAGGCGCCAATGATGGTAACCACCTCGCCTGGCATAACATCCAAGTTGATGTTCTTGAGCACCTCAAGGTCGCCAAACGACTTGCGCAACCCCTCAACACGAATGAGCGGCTGGGCGGCATCAAAGGTCTCTATCATGCTTGCACCTCCTAGTTTGAGCTGGGCAACGACGTGGGGGCAGAGCCCGTAAGACGCGCCGAAAGCTTGTTGAGCAGCCACGTCGCCACCATCGTGAGGCATAGGTAGCAAACGGCAGCGACCACATAGATCTCCATCTGCTTAAAATAGATGCCCGCAACCGTCGTGGTGGCAAACATGAGGTCGAACACGCCGATTACCGAGAGCACCGACGAATCCTTTATGTTGATGACCAACTCGTTGGACAACGCCGGCACCGAGTTCTTTACCCCCTGGGGGAAGACCACTTTGATCATAGCCTGCCACTGAGAAAGCCCCAGCGACCGCGCTGCCTCGGTTTGCCCAGCATCCACGGCCTCTATGCCGCCACGCAACACCTCCATCATGTACGCGGTCGAGTTAAGAGAGATCGTAACCAAGCCTGCCACAAACGTGCTCCAGATGTTGCCAATTTCCGAGACGGTCATCCCGGTTCCGTGCAGCACGCCAAAGCCTGCAAAGTAAATGATCATGCCCTGGATCATCATGGGCGTACCGCGAATGATGGTGGAGTATGCCTTGGCAAAACCCGCGCCCACGGTCTTGAGGAATCGCACAAAGTCGTTATCGGACCGGTCGATCTGCTGGATGCGCAGGAACACCATGAGCAGGGCAAGGACAAAAGCGATGAGCGTGCCAAACAGCGCAAGCTCGATGGTTGTGGTGATGCCCGTAGCAAAGATGGGACTTGACTTGCTCACCATGTAAATGGTGCTCGCCAAGAAGTCGGTGGGATTGCTATCCTGCGCGATGCTCGTGGACACCAAATGGCTAAAGCCCATCACCGCGCGGTCCAAGAAGAGCGTAAAGGTTATGGCGCACACCACGTAGGAGCCAATGCGCTCCACAAGCAAGGCTGGCTGGCGGGTAAAGGGAGAAACCTGTCCGTATGTCTTCCAATGCGTGAGCTTGTAGACAAGAGCGGCGGCCGAGACCACCAACCACGCAACCAAGATCCAATACATAGAGACCTCAAGCGTATACACGCCGGCCAAAAAGCTCTGGGGACTCCTGGGCTGCATGGAGAACGTAATGCCAATCGCGGCAATCACGCTGCCAACAAGAAACACGTAACGATGGTCGCGTGTGACAAACGACACAAACTTGCCAACGGGCCCGAGCTTACCGCTCATGCACAACTCCTTAATAACGTAGGCCCAGGCAAGCCAAAGCGAAAGCCCCTGACTCGCCTGAGCCGAAGGGGCTTCTCCCTTAAGACTCAAACGCTCTCTCAATTTCCTTACACCGGTTGGCGATCAACGACCTCGTTAAGAAGCTTCTCGCGCTGCTCGGAGGTAAAGGCTTCCAACACCTTGTTCATCTTGGCAATAACGTCGTCGTGACCCTTGGCAACGCCCACGTTTACCGGCACGCTCTCCGAGAAGCCCTTGCCCTCCTCGAATACGATGCCCACAAAGTCCGGATTGGCACGAATGACACCCGGCACATTGGCAGAGTCGAACGTAATGGCGTCGCAGGTACCTGCCGCAAGCTGAGAAATCTGGTTGGGCACGGTCTTGACGGGCGTGAGGTGGTTGACACCGGGAATCTCGTCGATCATCTCATCGAGCAGGGTGTCCTTTTGCCCAAGAACCGCGGCGCCATTGAAGTCGGCAAGCGACGTGGCATTGGTGTAGTTGCCGTCCTTGCGCACCACGAGGCAATAGGTGCCGTCGTAGTAGGGCTCGGTGAAGTCGATGGACTCCTTGCGCTCGTCGGTAGCGGTCATGCCCGCGATGATGCAATCGATCTGCCCGCCGTTGAGGGCGTCAATGAGACCGTCCCACTCGAGCTTGACGGCCACAGGCGTAAGGCCAAGCGCCTTGCCAATCATCTTGGCAACCTGCACGTCGTAACCATCCGCATAGGCACCCTCAACGTTGTCGATGGGGATGGTGAACTCGTTCTCGGCGGTCTCCTGCCAGTTGTACGGTGCATACGCCGCTTCCATGCCCACGCGAAGCTTGCCTTCGGAGCCAAACTCAGTGCTGGCGGCAGCCGTGGTGTTTTGAGCTTCGCCAGCGTCGCTGTTCGCCGTGCTTTCCGTCGTGCCCTCTTGCGCGGGGCCACAGGCGGCAAGGCCAAGCGCCGCCGCCATAGCGCCAGACATCCTAATGAAGCTGCGCCTCGAGATATCTTTGGTAACGTTGGACATAGCCATCCTCCCTAAATGAGCGTTATTAGCCAGATAGCAAGATAGCCCATCGAAGGCGGGCGTACGACGCCACCATACGTTATGAAACGGCTCTTTTACATGCTCGGTGTCTACGCAAGCCACTCTTGGTTGCCCGTCCACATGGTGGGCGCTGCATCGCAGGTCCAAGTACCCAGCTTTGCGTTGGGGGCAGCATCCAATGACAGGTCGGCAATGAGACCAGCCTTGTAGCTGCGCAGCGCCGCAACCGCAATCATGGCCCCATTGTCGCCACATGCCGCAAGAGGCGGCACCGTAACCCGAACGCCCATGCGCGAGAACGTACGCTGGTACGCCTCACGAAGCTTGGGGTTGGCCGCCACGCCACCACCCACGCAGAAGTCGGTTGCCCCCGTCTCCTCGATGGCGCGAACCGCCTTTGATACCTGCACGTCAATCACCGCCGCCTCAAAGCTCGCCGCAAGGTCGGGCAGGTTGATGGGTCGGCCGGCTTTGTTCTCGCCCTGTATGTACGTGATTACCGCGGTCTTGAGACCGCTGAGCGAGAACCGATAGTCTCCGCTGTGCATCATGGCGCGGGGAAATGCGATCGCCTTAGGATTGCCCTTGGCCGAGAGCTTGCTGATGACGGGACCGCCCGGATAGCCAAGACCCAGGGCCTTGGCAACCTTGTCGAACGCCTCTCCCACCGCGTCGTCGATGGTGGCGCCAAGAAGCTCATAGTCGCCCCATCCGCGCACGTGCACCAGCATGGTGTTGCCACCGCTCACCAGACTCGCCACGAACGGCGGCTCAAGGTCGGGCGTTTGGAACAGGTTCGCAAGCAGGTGACCCTCCAAGTGGTTGACGGGTATGAGCGGCAAGCCCGCGGCGCCGCACAAGCCCTTGGCAAACGCAACGCCCACCACAAGCGCCCCCACAAGACCCGGGCCGGCCGTAACACCAACGGCGGCAAGGTCGTTTGGAGCAAGGGTGTCCACGCCAAAGTGGGCGCCGGCTCGCGAGAGCGTCTCTTCAAGCACGCCCACGATCGCCTCGGTGTGCTTGCGGCTGGCAATCTCGGGAACCACGCCGCCAAAGCGCGCATGGAAGTCGATCTGCGTGGCTACCACGTTGGAAATCACTTGGCCCTGCCCATCGATAATGGCCATGGCCGTCTCGTCACAGGACGACTCGATGGCAAGGATGAGCGGTGCGGCCGCCTCGATTCGAGCGCATGCCGCGGCATCGCGCGCTGCCGGCACTATGGGCCACGGTCGCACGGACGCCTGCGGCTCGGGCGCAGTGGCGTCGGCAACCGTAAGCGGCAGAGATGCCGTCATAATGAGCGCGTCAACGCCGCCTTCGTAGTAGCCTCGCCGACGTCCCACCTGCTCAAACCCAAGGCCCTGATAGAGCGCCTGTGCCGGGTCGTTGGTCTCAGCCACCTCAAGCGTGATGGCTTGCGCTCCCAGCACGTGCCCGTCGTAGGCTACGCGTTGGAGCAGACGCCGCGCGATGCCCGCACGCCTACGATCCTGCGCCACGGCAACATCGAGCACCTCAAGCGTGTCGCCTGCAAGCAGGCCGCCCGCAAAGCCAACCACCGTTCCCATGTCGTGCGCGACCCACCACGTGCGACCGGGCAGCGCAAGCTCCTCCTCAAACTGGTGCCACGTCCAAGGCGTATGCGACGCGCCGGCGAATGCGTCCCGTTCCAACGCCGCGACCTGTTCCACGTCGTTGACCGACATGGGTCGCACCTGCAGGTGCATGCCTGCCAGTTCGTCTGCCACGCCGGTGACCTCAACGCTTGCCGGCGCGGCAAGCCCCAGCCGCTTTCGCTCGTTTTCCTCCGCGTCCGAGAGGCGCGTGTACACGGGCAGCACGAGCGCGGGATCGCCTGTTTGGTCCTCGCCACCCATATGCTCCCACGCCCGGAGCAGCGCCTCGGCAGTGGGATACCACAACGCCTCGTTCAGCATGCTGGAGAGCCCGGCCGCCTCAAAGCGCTCGCGATATTTGAACAGTCCATTGCCCGTGAGCTTGAGTTCGCCCGCATCGGCACGCGACGCCCACTCTGCCACACACGCGTCTGCCTTTTGCACCGTCTCGGCAACAAAGGTTCGGTGGGCACCCCCCTCGTCCAGCTCATAGATGCCGGGATACACTTCCCCGCGCATGGCATCCATGGCAACTGCCAGCACGCCACGCACGCCCGCGAGCCACGCCGTCCATGCGGTCGCATCAAGCGTGGAGGCACCGTACATCGGCTTTCCCAAACCGCACGAGAGCCCCTTGGCCGTAGCTATGCCAATGCGGACGCCCGTGAACGACCCCGGTCCACGGCCCACCAGCACGGCGTCCACGTCCGACATCGTGAGTCCCGCATCTGCCAGCGCGTCCTGTGCAGTGAGGACCAGCTCCTCGTTCGCATGGCGCCGGCACAGGTGATCGCGACTCGCCAGCAACGTGCCAGCGCCCCCCACGCCACAGCACAGCATGTCGGACGAGGTGTCCAGCGCAAGGATAACGCTCGGGTTGGTAGTAGTCATGGGTTCCGCCATTTCTTAGAGTTTTTAACTCAGCTAGTGTAGCGCGAGCCGGGAGAAAGGGGTAGCCCCGTCTCCCGGCTCGCACGTTCGTTACAAACTTATATCGTGCTGGAAGCTACTCCTGAGGTGCCTCCTCCTTGGTTGCCCCAGGCACGTCTCCCTCAATCGTGATGTTGCGGTTGACCGTGGCGTCGTACGTATTGGCCTTCATCACCTCACGCATGTCCACGCCCGTGGCGTCGCTCATGGTATCGAACACCTGCCTAATCACCGCAGGCATGGCGCCAGAGATCTGGCTGACGCCCGCCCCCGTGTCCGCGCCGCCATAGATGGACACGTGGTCGATTGCCGAGAGGGGACTCGCGACCGCGGCAGCCATCTCGGGCAGGATCTTGATCATCATCTCTGCCATACCGGCCTGGTTCATCTTTTGCAGCGCCTCGGCACGCTTCTCGAGCGCAGCCGCCTCGGCCTCGCCCTTGGCTCGCGCCGCCTCGGCCTCTGCCAAGCCCTTAACGCGAGCGGCCTCTGCCTCTGCCTCGCCGCGAAGCCGAATGGCCTTCGCCTCCTGCTCGGCCGCATACACCTTGGCCTCTG
The DNA here is from genome assembly GCA_017513965.1 of Atopobiaceae bacterium. Lineage (GTDB taxonomy): Bacteria > Actinomycetota > Coriobacteriia > Coriobacteriales > Atopobiaceae > RUG440. Next base: position 11,782 of record JAFWMI010000203.1, on the reverse strand, counting down.
CCGCACGCTTGTTGGCTTCCATGTTTGCCTCGGCGGCCTGGATCGCACGGTACTTGTCTGCCTCGGCCTGCTTGCGAACCTCGGCGTCGAGCTCCTGCTCGCGTACGCGTACCGACTCTGCCTTGGCGCGCGTCTCGGCCTCGAGCACGGTACGACGCTGCTCCTGCTCTTGGATGCGATACGCCGCGTCGGCCTTCGCGCGCTCGGTGTCTTCGGTTGCCTTGAGCTGCGCCTGCTTGATGGCGAGCTCGTTTTGACGCTTCGCGATCTCCTGGTCGGCCGCCACACGCGCCTCGTTGGCTTCCTTGTCGGCCTCTGCCTGGGCAACGGCCACTTCCTTGTCGGCCTTAGCCTTGGCAATGCTCGCGTCCTTCTTGATCTTGGACGTGTTGTCCATGCCGAGGTCGGCGATGAGCCCGTGCTCGTCCGTAACGTTTTGGATGTTGCACGACAGGATCTCTATGCCAAGCTTCTCCATGTCCTTGGAGGCCTTGGCCATCACCTGGTCCGAGAAGGAGTCACGGTCGGTATTGATGGACTTGAGGTCAAGCATGCCAATGATCTCGCGCATGTTGCCTTGCAGGGAGTCCTGCAGGCTGGCGGCAATGGCCTCCTCGCTCATGTTGAGGAAGTTGCGCTCGGCCAACAGCATGCCGTCGGGATCTTCGGTCACGCGTATCTTGGCAACCGCGTCAACGCGCACGTTGATGAAGTCGTTCGTGGGAATGAACTGGTCCGTCTTGATGTCAACCGAAATCTGCTTGAGGCACAGCCGGTCCACCCGCTCGAAGAACGGGACCTTAAACCCTGCCCTGCCAATGAGGACGCGAGGCTTGGCATGCAAGCCAGAGATGATGAGCGCCTCGTCGGGCGATGCCTTTACATAGCCCGAGAGCATGAACACCGCGAACGCCAAGACTACCGCGGCAATCACGATGATGACGGGGACGGACAGAAACTCAAACATGGTCGTTCCTTTTCTCGAAACACCAATACAACGGTAATCCTGATGTACCCATACCAATATTCGTTCAGACTGAGTTCAGACCGAATCCGAATACCGTTCACCGACACTCGTTAGCCGCCGTTACGCCAGCGCCGCGACGACTTGCTCGGCCCGCTTGCCATGAGCCACAAGACGGACCTGCCGAGGTGGCTCCTCGCCTATGCCAGCCTCGGCATCGAGCCGCGTAAGAAACACGTCGAGACGCTCGTCGCCAATCTCGTCGACAAACTGCTCGCCCCACTCAATCACGCACGGCCCGTCTCCGCCCAGCACGTCGAACAGTCCCGTGTCGTCCAGCTGGTCGGGTTCGTCCAACCGGTACAGGTCGAAGTGGTACAGCGGCAGCTCCGAGCCGTCGTATACCATCTGGATGGTAAAGGTGGGGCTCGTCACGTCGTCCTCGACGCCCATGCCGGCAGCTATGCCTTTGGTGAGCTGCGTCTTTCCCGCTCCCAGGTCCCCCGTGAGCACCAGCACGTCACCAGCGCCCAGCACACGGCCCATGCGCTCGCCCAACGCGATGGTTTGCTCGGTTGAGCGCGTAACGAACGACGTCTCCATTACGCCTCCTTGCCCGGTCCGGCCGGGTGCTCCGCGAGCCATGCGCCTAGCATGCGGAAGTCGTCCTCCAGCACCGGCTGCCACTCGCGGTGATAGAGTGCCGCCGCCGGATGGAACGTGGGCATGACGGCAAAGTGGCCAGTTTGGTGAAAGCGCCCACGCAGGCTGGTGATGCCCACCTCGGTGCGCAGCACGAAGTGCGCGGCAAAGTTTCCCAGGCACACGATCACGTCGGGCCAGATGGACCGAATCTGCTCGCGCAAAAACGGTGCGCAGGCTGCGATTTCCTCAGGTTTGGGATTGCGGTTGTTGGGCGGTCGGCACTTGATAACGTTGCCAATGTACACGTCCTCGCGACGAAGACCCGCAAGCTGAAGGAGCGCGTCGAGGCTTTGCCCAGCTGCACCCACGAACGGTTCGCCCTGTAGGTCCTCGTTACGCCCAGGCCCTTCGCCCACGATCATCACGCGTGCATTGGGATTGCCCACCCCAAAGACCATATTGGTGCGCGTCTCCCAAAGCGGACAGAGGCGACAGTCGCCCATGACGTCCACAATCTCCTCCAGACGGACCTCCTGGGGCTTTTGGTGGTCGTGACCGGGTATGCGCATAACGGGCATGGTGCTATCCTCCTCGCTCAGGTACGTACGTGGAACCCTGCGGCGCGCACTACACATAAATCTTTTCCAGCCTCAGGCCAAAGTCGCACACGACCTCATAGTTAATGGTGTTGCGTCGGGCGGCCATGTCGTCGGCGCTTATCATCTCGTTGCCGTCGTAGCCCAGAATCGTAACCACGTCGCCGCGCTCCACCGCCCTCGTGGGCCGATACGCGCGAACGCTGTTGACCGCGACCGCAAACATGAACTGGTCCATGCAGATGCGGCCGACTTGTCGACAACGCTCGCCGTTAACGAGCACGTCCATGTTTCCCGAGAGGCTGCGCGCGAGACCGTCGGCATAGCCAATGGGCACCGTGCAGATTTGGATGTTGGGCTTGGGGACCCGATAGGTAAGCCCGTAGCTCACGCCCGTTCCCACCTCGGGACGCTCCACCCGCGTAATGCGTCCCCGCACGCTCATTACGGGGCGCAGGCGCACCTTGCGGCGCGTCTCGACCGCGGGGTGCAATCCATACAGGCCTATGCCCGCGCGTACCATGTCCTCGTGCACCTCGGGATGCAAGATCGTCGCCGGGGTGTTGCCACAGTGCACCAAGCCGGTGTCCAAGCCGGAGTCGTCGATGGAGCGTACGGCTTCGCAAAAGCGCCGATACTGCATCTCGAAGTCCCAGTCGCCAAGAACGTCGGCCGTTGCAAAGTGCGTGAAGGTGCCTGCGCACTCAATGCCACGGTGGAAGTCTATGGACCGGCGGAGTTCGAGTGCGTCGCGCCAGTTAACGCCAATGCGCGTCATGCCCGTGTCCACGGCAAGATGATAAGGGGCGACCTTGCCAGCCGCGGCCGCGCACTCCCCCAACGACAAGGCAAAGTCCTGCGTGTACACCGCAGGGGCAAGGTCGTGGTCCACGATGGTTTGAATGGTTTCCAGCGGAGGCTCGGAGAGGATGGCAATGGGCTCGCGAATGCCCGACTCGCGCAGCTCGACGCCCTCCGTAACCGTCGCCACGGCAAACTGATCGGCACCCGCACGACGCATCGCCTTGGCGCACTGCACGGCGCCGTGGCCATAGGCGTCTGCCTTCACCACGCACATCATTTGCACGTTACGCGCGACGAGTCGCTTGATTGCCGCCGTGTTCTCGCGCAGCGCATCAAGATCAATCTCCACCCATGCCCAGCGATCCTCGGGACAGCGTATCCCGCGCACCATGCCGTACCTCCTCCACGCACCGCATTAGAACCACACCAGTATAGCTGCCATGGCCGCTCTCTTCATTCCTCACGCCAGGCTCTGTCACCAGCAGCAGTTACTGGTGGCAGAGCCACAATGCCCAGCACTACGCCTCGGGAACGCCCATCAAGGTCACGTGCTCGTTTATGGCATCGGTGGCAAGGCCCACCACGTCGGCGATGTCTCCCGCCATGACGCCACGCGTGCCAAACCGCTCGGCAGCGATTGAGCCGGCACACCCGTGCACCTCGCACGCCATGGCGCACAAAAGCGGCAGCGCCTCCCCGTCGAACTTGCCCGCGGACTTGGCAAGGATGCCTCCCGTAATGCCAGCAAGCACATCGCCAGACCCCGCCGTGGCCAATGCGGCCGGTCCCGGCTTGGGCAAGAGCGCAATGTCCACGCCCACGCATGCCGTCGCGGTTCCCTTGGCAACGATGCACACCTCGCTGCCACCCTCGGCCCACACGATGCGCCGCGCCGCCTCAAGAGCCGCGGTGAGCGACTCTGGCGGGGTGTCAGCCAGCCCAACCAGCCTGCCCAGCTCCGCCCGATGCGGCGTGAGTACCAACGGCGAGCTCCTGCGGATGAGCTCCGGGAAGCTGTCCAGTCGACCCGTGGTAAGACGAGCCAAGCAGTTAAGCGCGTCTGCGTCGAGCACGAGCGGAACGTCGCACTGCAGCAAGGAAGAGACCACCGCCATGGTGGAGGCGTTAACCGTCATGCCTGGACCAGCGATCACGGCATCGTACTTTTTCGCAAGCTCTTCTATCTGCGGACGGGCGTCGGCGGCAAAGGTCCCATGCAGCGGATCGTATGGCAGGCCAATCACAGGGATCTCGGCAACATGGGCCTGTGCCACGGGCACTATGGGCTCGGGCACGGCAAGCGTCACATAGCCGGCTCCCGCTCTGGCAGCCGCACGCGCCGCGAGGATGGGCGCGCCAGAGAAGCGCGTCGATCCACCCAACACCAGCACGGAGCCTCGGGTGAATTTGTCCACCGCAAGCGAAGGCGGAACGAGCACGTCGAGGTAGTCCTCAACCTCGGTGCGCCAAGCCACGGGATCCGCCTCAACCACAAGGCGCTCCGTTTGCTCGGCAAGCGGAGCCACCACAATGGACCCACAGGTATCGCGCCCGTCGTCGGAGAGCAGCCCGGGCTTGAGGCTAATCATGGTGATGGTCTCGTCTGCCAGCACAACCTCTCCGCTCGCCCTGCCGGTTTGCGCCGAGAGACCGCTGGGGACGTCCACCGCCACCACGCGCGCACCAGAGGCATTGAGGCACGAAATCCAAATGTCGAACGGGGCCTTTGGCTCGCCACGAAAGCCCGTGCCAAGCATGGCGTCAAGCACGACGTCTGCGTCCTCAAGCAACTCCTCAACCTGCTCGCGAGGCGGCGCCACGGCAATGGGAACACCGGCGCGCTGGGCGGCGACCGCAACCACGTGCGCAAGGTCGCTGCGCACCTCTTCGGGCTCAACGGGTGTAATGACCAGCACGTCGTATCCCTGCGACATGAGTCGCTCCGCCGCGACCCATCCGTCACCGCCGTTGTTGCCAAACCCCGCAAGGACCACAACGCGCTTAGCCCCGTCAATTTGCGCGACCTCTTGTGCGGCGGCGGCTCCCGCGCGACGCATGAGCTCGGCAAGGCTCACACCCTCTCGCGTCAGCGCCTGCTCCACATGGCGGACGTCCTCAACATTAAGCACTGGTTGCATCGACACACCACTCCTCAAATATACCTAGTCGCGACGAGCGTCCTCGTCCGCATGCTCCTCTACGCGTTCCAACTCGTCCAGCACCGATCTTGCGGCACGGAAGGAAGCCTGAAGCTCCATCTTGGGGTCGGGTCGCTCCTCCACCTTGGGCCGCACCTCATCGGTCATGGCCACCGCGCTCGCGACGGCCACGTCGTGCGTGTACGAAAGCGAGAGCGCCACCTCACGCACGCCCATCTCGTCGGCGATCTCTCGCGCCCGACCATCGAGCAGCACCTCGGGCCTGCCCGACTCATCCCGCGTCACGCTTACGTCACGCAACCCAATGCCGCGCGAGAAACCCGTGCCCAACGCCTTGAGCACGGCCTCTCGCGCGGCAAACCGAGCCGCATAATGCTGTGCAGGACGTGCCATGCGGTCGCAATACGCCCGCTCGCCCTTGGTGAATACACGCGTCACAAAGCTGGGACGGCGCGCAAGGACCTTCTCCATGCGCGCGATCTCCAGCATGTCCACGCCAATGCCCGCCAGCGCCATGATTTGCTTCGTTCCCCTCACGTCGATAAACAATGAGTCGATTCTAACAGCAAATGCCTTGGGCAACGGCGGACGACCAAAACGGCTTTATAAAGCTACTCCACCGTTACGGACTTGGCGAGGTTGCGGGGCTTGTCCACATCGTAGCCGCGATCGCGCGCCACGTAACGAGCCAAAAGCTGCAGGTGGATTACGCTCACCGCCGGCACAATGAGCTGGTCGGGGCAAGGCGGCACCCACAGCACCTCCTGGCACATCTTGGAGACCTTTTGGTCGCCATCGGTGGCCACGGCAATAACCACCGCGCCACGTGCCAGGCACTCCTGGATGTTGGAAACGGTCTTGTCGTGCACGTGGTCTGCCGGCACCACGGCCACCACGGGGAAGCCCGCTTCTATGAGCGATATGGGACCATGCTTCATCTCGCCAGACGGGTAGGCCTCGGCGTGGAGATAGCTGATCTCCTTGAGCTTGAGCGCGCCCTCGTAAGCGGTAGTGGCGCTCACGTTGCGGCCAAGGAAGAGGGACGAGTTCTTGTCCCTGAAGCGTGCTGCAGCCTGCTTGTCCTGCCAACGGCGATCCAGCACCTCGCGCATGAGGTTGGGCACCTGCTCCATGTCGTGGTAGTGCTTCTCGACTTCCGGCAGGGTCATGGAGCCGTTTGCCAACGCCAGGCGCAAGGCCAGCAGGTAGCTGGCGAGCATCTGGGCGGTGTAGGCCTTGGTTGACGCCACCGCCACCTCAGGCCCGGCCTGAATGTACAGGGCGCCGTCCGCCTCGCGCGCCGCCATGGAACCCAGCACGTTGGTGATGGCAAAGACGTTGCAGCCCATCCCCCTCATGCGACGTGCTGCCGCCAAGGTGTCGGCCGTCTCTCCGGACTGGGTAATAACCACGCACATGGTGTGCTCGGTTACCAGGTAGTCCTCGTTGTAGTTGAACTCGCTCGCATACTCCACCGCCACGGGTACCTTGGCCCAGCGCTCAATGGCCGTGCGTGCCACTAGACCCACATGGTAGGATGTGCCGCAGGCGATGATCACGATCTTGTCGATGTGGGCCAGTTCCTCTTTTGTGAGGGACAGCTCGTCCAGCTCGATGCCGTGCTTTCCCAGACGATCCTTGAGCAACCGCTCGATTGCCTCGGGCTGTTCATCGATCTCTTTTGCCATAAAGTCGGAGTAGCCGCCCATCTTTGCGGCCGAGGCATCCCAGTCGATATCGAAGGAATCGGGGTTCTCGATCACGCGACCGTCGCGGTCGACAATAACGATGCCACCGTCGGGCGTGAGCGTGGCCACGTCGTAGTCGTTAAGTTGCAGCACATGAGAAGTCACGTCCGAGAGGGGCATCACGTCGGATGCGGCATAGGCGCCGTCCTCGGTGGAAGCGACTACCAAGGGCGAGCCGTTTCGCGTAACAACCAAGGTGCCAGGCACATCGGCACACACGCACGCGATAGCCCAGCTGCCCTCAAGGCGGTCGCAGGCATTACGCACCGCCTTGGCGAGGTCTCCCTTGGCAGGGCCCTCCCACGCCTCTTGGATGAGGTGAGGGATAACCTCGGTGTCGGTGTCGGAGCGGAACGTGTGGCCAGCAGCCATGAGCTCGAGCTTGAGCTCCTGGAAGTTCTCGATTATGCCGTTGTGCACGACGGCGATGCGCCCGGACCCGTCCAGATGGGGATGTGCGTTGCGGTCGGTTGGGGCGCCGTGGGTCGCCCACCGCGTGTGACCAATGCCGCATGTTCCGTCAGGATTGGCCGAGGCGGCGCGCTCACGCAGGTCTGCCACGCGTCCGGCGCACTTGACGCCATGCAGGTTTCCCGAAGACGAGACCACCTGAATGCCTGCGGAGTCGTACCCGCGATACTCGAGGGTCGCAAGCCCATCGAGCAACCATGCCGCCGCCTGCTTTTTGCCAGTGTATCCAACAACGCCACACATAGTGTCCTCCTCAGTTTCTAGCGCGACCGAGCCTCCTCCGCCCCCGTTCATACGGGACGAGGCAGTCGCACATACTGATCGCGCACGTTCCACGCACACGACCACATCTGTAGTTGTGTCTAGGTAGAAGGTACAAAGGGGCCTCTGTTACGGTATTGATCCCGCTTTTTGCTCCCCTTATTCGGCCCACCCTCATGGCCGTGGCAGCATCCGCCGAATGCTTCGATAACTGCCATCCTCGTCAACCAGCTTATTCTGGTCCAGGCGCTCACGGATCCCCCACGCTCTCCTTCCCAAGGACTCCGCTTATGCAAGAGCATAGCGAACTACCACCACAAAGGAAAGCGTCCCCATAGTAACCTCAACTGAAAACGCCCTAACCATTTGGGGACAGTCCCTTTTTGGTTAGAACCAAAAAGGGACTGTCCCCAAATGGTTAAAAAAGGGACTGTCCCCAAATGGTTAGGGCGTATAACTACGCGCGGAATGACTCAAGCGCGGCAAGGACGATGTCGTTTGCCTGACGGCACAGCTCGTCCTCTGGTGCCTCTGCGAGCACGCGCACCAGGGGTTCCGTCCCGCTGGACCGCACCAGCACGCGACCGTTGCCGGCCAAGAAGCGCTCTGCCTCCTTGGTCGCGTCGCACACGGCCTGCGATTCCATGGCTGCATCCTTGTCGCTTACGCGCACGTTGTCCAAACGCTGGGCGTAGCGCACGACCGGACGCGTGAGCACGCTCAGGCTCTCGCGCTCCGCACGCACGGCCTCCATCACCTTGAGTGCGGTCATGATGCCGTCGCCCGTGGTCTCAAGCTCACCAAAGATGATGTGACCAGACTGCTCGCCACCCAGGATGTAGCCGTTCTCACGCATGCAGGCATATACGTACTTGTCGCCCACGTCGGTCTTCTCGTACTTGATGCCCAAGTCGTCAAAGGCCTTGTACAGGCCATAGTTGCTCATGACCGTAGGCACGACGGTGTCCTTTACCAGCCGTCCGTACTTGTGGAGGTAGCGGCCGCATACGTACAGGATGAGGTCGCCATCCACCACATGGCCGTTCTCGTCCACGGCGAGGCACCTGTCTGCGTCGCCATCGAACGAGAAGCCCACGTCCAGCTTGTTGCGCACCACGAAGGACTGCATCTCCTCAATGTGCGTCGAGCCACAATGCACGTTGATGTTGAAGCCGTTGGGGGCGTTGTTGATCACGTGCACGTCGGCGCCCAGCGCGTCGAAGACGGGCTTGGCAACGGAGCTCGCTGCGCCGTTCGCGCAGTCCAAGCCCACACGCACGCCTTGCAGGCTAAAGTTGGCGCTCGCGATGAGGTGGGCGATGTAGCGATTGCGTCCCTGCATGTAATCGACGGTTTGGCCAATGTCATCACCAGTGGCGAGTGGCACCTCCATCTTGTCGTCGATAAAGTCCTCGATCTTTTGGAGCACCTCCTCGTCCATCTTGTATCCCTCGCGGTTGACGAGCTTGATACCGTTGTCGCTGTATGGATTGTGGCTTGCGGTAATCATGATGCCGCAATCGAAGGCGCCGTCCACGACCTCATAGCTCACACCGGGGGTGGGGATCACATGCAGCATGTACACGTCGGCACCGCTGGCAACAAGGCCCGCCGTAAGGGCAGACTCAAACATGTAGCTGGAGCGTCGCGTGTCCTTGCCAATGACGATGCGTGCCTTGCGCGCTTGGCGCAGGCCGTAATACCAACCCACAAAGCGGCCAATCTTGAACGCGTGCTCCACGTTGAGGCCTTCGTTAGCCTGTCCGCGAAAGCCATCGGTGCCAAAGTACTTCATACTGTCACTCCTATCGGAGATGGATGGGCTTTGCTTAGCCCTTAGATTCTAGCAGCCCTTAAGCACTCTGGACGTAAAAAAGAGGTTCTCCTCACTTACGCCGTCGTCCCCGCGTGGGAATAATGGCGCTTTTTGTCCTCGTACATTCGCATGTCTGCAAGCTTGGCGATTTGGGCAAAGGTCTTATTGGGGCATTGCCGCACCGGTACGAAGCCGCAGGAAATCGTAAGCTCCATGTCGTTGTTGCTCGACCACTCGGCAAGCGTATTGCGAAAGTCCATGCGAATGCGTTCGAGCCGGTCGTCGTCGGCAAAGATAAGCGCCACGAACTCGTCGCCACCCACGCGATAAAGCTGCCCGTAGTTGCCAAAGCACAGGCGCATGCACTGTGCCGCACCGCGTATGAGCTTGTCGCCCGCGTCGTGTCCCAATGTGTCGTTCGTTCGCTTGAGCCCGTTGAGGTCCAGCGAGACGTACACGAGGTTTTTCTCGAGCGGCGTGCGCTCGTACGAGCGCGCCGTGTCTTCGTACGCCCGGCGATTGAGAAGCTCCGTCATCTGGTCCGTCGTGGCATTTCGCTGCTCGTCCATGAGGCGTGCGGTCATGCGCCGCACCGTAAAGGCAATCACGGCCCCCGCTGCCAGCAGGTACATGAGCATCATGACCAAACCGGTTATCATGGTGCCGTTGGCCTGCCTCACGCTGTACGTGCATGCCACGATATGCCCGGCAAACCGGTGCATTACCACGTAACAGGGCTCACCGCCTACCGTCGCCTCAAACTCGGCCGCTCTGTTGATGTCTCGCGTGCCCACCGCAAGTCCCACTTCGCTCAGGGTCTTGCCCACGTCGGCCGCCAAAGACGCCCCCTCGATCCTCCCGCTCGCCGCATTGGCCACAAAGATGTTTACACCAACATAGGCGGGCATGTCTCTTACGATCTCCGAGATGGCACTCGTATGCATCTCGGATATAAGACGCGTGGGCTCTATGCCCACCTGAATCATGCGCGTGCCCTTCTCGTTCCAGCAAATGGCGTACATCATGGGCTTTGCCTCGGCCGTATTCGGCGTCATGTCCTGGCACATGGCCAACGACTTATCGGTGAGCATAGGCTTGAAATAGGCCATCTGTTCACCAGAGTCAAAGCTATACCCGTAGTACTTGGGGACCGTGCCCCAGCGTATGGTTCCCGACTCGTCAAACAGGTGAATCTCGTCAACCGACATGAGCCTTGCGATCTTGTTGAGCTCCTTGAGGTCATTCTCGAGGGATGGGTCCTGGTCGACCACGTACGCAATGGCACGCGCGCGCGTCATGTAGTCTTCCTTGAGCGAGCTCGTGAGGGCAATCTGCTTCTCCTCATTGCTCTTTATTATGCGTTCCACCTGGTCCACGAGCACGCGCGATGTTTTCATGGCCTGACGTTGGGCATCGTCCACGAGCACCAGATACGCAAACCACACGAGCATCAAGACGGACACCGCGACGATTACCGCCACCGAGATCCAGCGGCTACGAAGCAACCGAGAGGCATTCGCTTGTATGGGAGCAGGTGCGTGCATACGTTCCGTTATCGATAGGAGCTTATTATGTGGCGCCAAGAGTATACCTCAACAGCATTGGCACGCTCATTGTTCCTGTCACAATATCGCTTTTGTCATTTAAACGATCCGAGCTTGCTGTTGTATGGTCTGCCGCATGCGCAGCAACGCAACCAGCGGGATCAGGAAGAAGGCTGCCAAAACAACCAGAGAGATTCGCATGCCCCACCAGTCCGCCATGAACCCAGTGAGCGCAGTAAAAGCGAAGCCGCCTATGCCCGTGGCGGTTGTTATCATGCCAGTGGCCGTCGCGGTCTTTTGCCCTGCAAACGGCAGCGACAGCGTCAACGAGCACGGGTAAATGGCGCCGCTCGCCAGTCCCAGCGGGATGCACAGGAGCATGACCACGGCACCGCTGTTGGCTATGGCAATAAGCGTCGCCGTTACGGGAATGGCAATGACGCACGCAAGAAGGATGCGATAGGTGTGCTTCTCGTGGTGCCCCACAAGCACACGCGCGGGTATCATGGCCGCCCAATAGAGCGAGAGGGCGAGCTTGCCCGTGGAGGAATTGAGCTCGGTGGCAAACAGCGTGTCCACGAAGAACGCGAAGCCATTCTCGAAGCCAACGTACACGCACATTACGACGCAGAACAGCAGCACACCAGAAAGCACGAAGGCACCCGCGGAAGATCTTGCCCCTCGCTGAGCTGGTGCCTGCTCGCGCGCGTGAAGACCGCACCTGCGTATACCCACAAGCGCCACGGCCGTGCCCACCGCAAGCAACACGAACAG
>JAFWMI010000202.1 GCA_017513965.1 Atopobiaceae bacterium | reverse complement strand
TCTTCTTATATGAATAGCTGCATTAGTTTATCTTTCATACCAATTGTTGTACGAGGCTACCTTTTTATGCCAATCGACCAGAGAAGGTCCTGTTTTATACCAATTGATGAGGCAGGGTGCGTTCAGCAGATGTACCGCTGAACGCACCCGACAGCCCTGCATTTCAGGACTACAAGACTTCTTTGTCCACGTAATTGGAGGACTTGCCGGAGAGAGCCGCGTCAAACTGTGCCACGAGCGGGTGCTTGTGCCAAAGGTGCTTCTCCTCAGTGAGCTGCCACGCAAGCGCCTGGAAGACAGGAAGCACAGCCAACGAGGTTACGAGCTCATCCCCTCCGGGCATCAGGCGGATGTCGGTCTCCATGTCGGGGCAGTCGGTGGTGATGAAGACGTGGTCGGTCACCCGACGAGTCGCATCCACAATCTGGCGCGTGCGCGCCCAGGAGCGCCCACCGACTGCCACAAAAAAGACGGTGTACTCAGGAGAAAGCTGCAGGTTGGGCCCATGCAGATACTCATCGAGTTCGAAGGCCTGCGCCGGGATCTGCAGGCACTCGGCAAACTTAAGCGCCCCCTCGGAGGCGATGCCGTAGTTGGCGCCAGCCCCTATCAGAAAGACGCGCTCCATGCTGGAGAGTTCCTTGTAGCGTGCGTCATGTAGGCCTGTCACCTGCGCAAGCGCTGATTCGAAGCGGTCAAGCATGCCACGAATGGCGGCATGCGTATCACCAAGGTCAAACCGGCCCTCATTCTCAGCGACCTGGGCACCAAAGAGCATGAGGAAAGTAGCAAGCGCGGTAACGCCCTTGGTCACGTAGCCCACCTGCTCCTCACCCACGCCATAGGGAACAACCACGTCAGAAGCCACGCGGAAGTCACTCTCCAGATCTCCGGTCACGCCGATGGCCACACGCCCGGCCTGACGTATGGTGGCAAGCGCGACCAGCGCATTGGTGGAGTAGCCGCTCTGCGAGATGACGAAGCAAAACTCGTCATCGGGCAGCTCGCTCTCGTACGTGCAGAAGGTATAGGGCTCCGTAACCAACACCTCACGCCCCAGCATACGACGCAGGTAGGGACGGGCGATCAGCGAGGCATTGCGCGATGAGCCGCTCGCGACGATGCGCACGTACCGATACTCTCCCGCCATGAACGCATCCACCAGCGGACGTTCGAAGCAGCCCTCCAGTTGTCCACGCACTACGTGCGGCGTTTCGCGAACGTAGTCGAGCATGGTTGGCTTCGTCATGACGGTACCCTCTCTCTTCCTGACCTCTGTCGAGCTCTTCCAAAGCGACGCTCGCACCCCTGCCGCACGAAGTGCTCCCAGGAATGCGCGCCAACGCCTACGGACAGTCCTCACCTGAAGCAAACAGCGATGCAGCGCCTAGGATGCCTGAATCCTCCTTCAAGCTGGTGATTCTTACCATCGTGCGCTGTCCCTCGTACACCTCGGCAACGACCATGCGATTGAGTTCACGCTCGAACCTTGCGAGCCCCTTGGCCACGCCGCCGCCGATGACAATGATATCGGGACAGTACAGATAGACATACTGGTTGAGGGCGCTGGCAAGCATGCCGAGGTACCACGCTACGACAGCCTGAGCCTTGGGGTCACCTCGCTCTGCGCGTTCGAACGCCTCGGCGTTGCTGACGTCACTGCCCAAGCAATCGTGCACGTAGGCCTGCAGCGAAGTACCCGAGCAGGTTGACTCGAAGCAGCCCTGCATACCGCAGTAGCAAGGCTCCGCATCAAGGCAGGGATACTCGCCTCCGGTGCGTACCTTCACATGCCCCGCAAGGTGGATGAACGGCTCTCGGCCGAAGGGACGCCCGTCCTCGCAGAGTCCCACGCCGATACCAGTGCCCAAGGTGAGCGTGAGCACACGGGAATAGCCACGACCCGCGCCATCCCGCGCCTCGGCAAGGCAGATGAGGCGCGCATCGTTGTCCACCCGCACGGGCAACCCAATGGCCTCCTCCACGCGCGCCGCAAGCGGATACCCGTGCACGAGGAAGGGCACAAACGAACTCATGCCATCGATCGAGCCGTCGGAAAAGACGTAGCTACCAATGGAGACTCCTGCCGCACGCGGGGCTCCAACCTGCGCGGAAAGCTCCGCCACAGCGTCGGACAGACTCTTGAGAAAGGCCTCCTCACGGTCACGGATGGTGGGAAAGCCACAGGAGGCAAGCACCTTGTTGGTGACGAGGTCGACGATGCCTGCCTTGACGTTGGTACCACCGATGTCGATGCCGACAACGAGGTCATGAGCACTCATAGGACAATCCATCCCTCGTCATAGAAGAAGCCCGGCTCGATTCCGTTGGCCACAGCCACCTGATAGGAGAGCAGCTGGAAGAAGAGGGCGGCCACGATCATGGACCAACCGCCAGAAAGGCCAAGGTCTGGAATCTGGAACCGTGCCCCACCAGGCATCTCGGAACCCTCGGGACCAAAGTAGAGCGACTCGGGCACAGCCTGGCAAACCTTTCCCCAAATCATCGCGGAGCGAGCGTCAGGCTGGACGTCAAACAATACGGGGCAGGTCACGGCCTTCACGATGGCATGGCTGCGGATGATCTCCATGGGGCCATGGTAGAAGTTGTCCACGCTCATGATGCCTGCGGGCGTCTTGGCCGTCTCCTCCAGCCAAAGCGACGCGCTGCGCATCATGTTGATGCCGTAGCTACGACTGATGAGATAGAAGCCGTGAGGAGTGCCCAGGAAGGGCACGGCCTCCAGCTGCGCAAGGATGTTCTCCTTGTGCGCCTCCATCCATGCGAAGGCACGATTCAGGCTGGCAACGAGCTCGTCTGAGGGATGCGGGCGGCCGTCCATCATCTCCACGAGCAGAAGGCCCGTGAGGGCCATCGTTGAGTATGCCTTTATGCAGACGATATCGTCGTAGCTCGAGATGTCGTGCAGCATATACGTGCTGTTAGTTGCCATGGTTGAATCTGGCGTCATGGTGATGGAAAGGGTGGTGAACCCATGTTCACGGCACCATACGGCGAAGTCGGCCACCTCGCGACTCTCGCCGGAGCGGCTCATCAACACGTAGAGGGCGCTCCTACTCATGCGCTCAGGATGGCGGATGAGGTCACCGGTCTCCTCCAGTGTCACGTTTCGGTAACCGCGCTCGCGGAGCACCTCGTACATGGGCATGAGTGAATATAGGGCACTGCCCATGGAGGTGAGCACTATCTCACCAGACAGCGCCATGATGCGTGCGAGGTCGCGCAGCTGGCCGAGCTTGGGTCCCGTGAGGTCATCGAGCACGCGCTTGAGCTCCGCGGGCTGCTCATAGATGTTTTTGAGAATGGAATTCATGTCGCCCAAAGCCGTTCCTCTCTCGTGCGTGCATCTTTGGTCTGATTCTATACAGTACTTGTCTACTTGTTGCCCGCAAGTAGGCACTTCTCGCCAATCGGCTTGAACGTGGAACGTCAGAAGCGCTCTTCCGCATACCAGACAATAGCCCCCGCTTATCGCGACACAGGGGTGCATTGCGATGGCATGTCATCGAATCGGTATAAAACCATGTTTATCTTGTGTACAGCTTGTCTCTTTTCACGAGAGCGAGGGAAAGCCATGGGCCACTTCATTGAGGGAGTCGTCACCGAGATCTGCACGCCGTTCACCAAGGACGGCCAAGTCGACTGGGAATACCTACGCGACATGATTGCCTGGCAGATTGACTGTGGCATCAAGGCCTTCTTCGTCAACGGTTATGCGGGCGAGTTCCACGCACTCACCTTCTCCGAGAAGCTCGAGGTCGTCGAAGCCGTATATAAGGTCGCGCACCCGCATGGGGCCAAGATCATGGCCTGCAGCTTCGAGAACAGCGTGGAGCTCAACAAAGCGCTCCTCTCCGCATATGACGAGCAGGGCATGTCCGACTGCTATTGCATCACCGCGCCACCGTTCTTCAAGTACTCGCAGGCCGCGCTGTACGACTGGTCAGCCGAGCTCATCGACTTCGCCCAGCGCCCGGTATACATCTACAACTGTGTCGAGCAGGCCGTCCTGTACGCACCCGACACCTTGGCCAAACTCGCGGCTGAGCATCCCAACCTACGCGGCTTCAAGGACGCTTCCACGAACGTCGTCAACTTTCAGCAGTGCGTCCTACGCATCGACCCCGAGAGCTTTGACTTTCTGGGCGGCTGCGACGGCTTTGACGGCATCATGGTGCTTCTTGGCGCTGTGGGCTGTGTCTCATTCATGGCAGTGCCGTTTCCGCGCGAGATGCTCGAGATCGTGGACAAGGGCCGCTCCGGTGACTGGAGGGGCTGCATCGAGGCCCAGCAAAAGGTGCTGCGCATCCGCAACGTCGTGAAGAAGACGCCGTTCAATGCCGGTTGGAACTGGGCGATGCAGTACGGCTTCGGACGTCCCACCGTCTCGCGCATGGGCGAGAAGCAGGATTGGGTGCCCTTTGACGTCAAGCTCGAGCTTGACAAGCTCATGGTGGAGTTTGGTTACGAGAGCCTCGGCAGCCGAATCGTCCGTAACCACCTAGACGATGTCATGGAAGCAGCCAGGGCGGCTGGAATGGCGGACTTCCGCTAGCGATGTCACCTTGTCAGCACATGCCACAGGGAAGGAACAGGAAACGACATGGGCAAACTACAGGTGTCTGAGACCGTCTTCGTAAAGGACATTGAGAAGACCCGGCCAATAGACGTCATCGTGATGAATAGCCACGGCGTGGGTCAGGTGTGCCGCGTGCACCGACTCCCCCGGCGAGGCGAGACCATGGAAGCTTGGGACTGGCATGTGGAGGAAGACGGAGGCAAAGGCGCCACCGTCTCCGTCGCGCTGGGACGCATGGGCGTCTCGGCTGGTTATATCGGCAAGGTGGGCGACGATCCCTGGGGCAAGATGGGTGACGACTGGATGAGCGAGGCCGGCGTCTTTACCAAGTTCATGTACTACGACACGAGCGTGGCCACGGGCACGGGTCTCATCATGATCGATGACGACGGCCTCAACACCATCGTCGACGGCGACTCCGCCTGTCGTGCCCTCACGTGGGACGAGACCCACGCCGCCATCAAGTCCATGAAGGAAGCCAAGGTCTTCATCACCGGCTTCGGCATGCCCTTCCAAAAGGCCCTCGACGGTGCCAAGATCGCCAAGAACGAGTTTGGCATGCTTACGATGTGCAACGCGTCACCGCTGCCTGACCAACCCATGGGTGACCTCTCCTACCTCGACTTCCTTGTGGTGAACGACGCCGAGGCGGGTGTGCTGTGCGGTCTTCCCGAAGACTACGGCACTCCGTATGAGCAGGTGCTCCACCAGATTCAGGACGAGTACCAATGCGGCGGCGTCATCATGACCTGTGGCTCCAAGGGCTCCGCGGCGCTCGACGGCGAAGACTACTTCGAAGTCGCAGCAACACCAGTCGAGGCCGTCTACACCATCGGTGCCGGCGACGGCTTTCTTGCCGCCACGGCAAAGGGCATCGTCGAGGGCGCGTCCCTGCGTGACGCGGTCGCATGGGCGAGCAAGTACGCCGCCTACAAGGTCACGCGCGAAGGCACGATGACCAATCGGCCAGGCGAGGGCTACCCGCCGCTCGCTGACGTCGAGGCATGGATGGCAAAGCGGTAGCCCGTAACCAGAAGGCCCAGAAGGCCCACAAGGGCACACACGCGACACGGGGCGCCACTGGACGCCCCGTGTTCCATCACACGCTCAGGGCGCCCTAGCCCAGCGTCATACCGCCATCGCAAAGGATGTTCGACCCATTGATGATGGCCGCATCGTCGCTCGCGAGGAAAGCGAAAATCGCCGCGATTTCGGACGGTTCCGCGGCGCGACCCAGTGGACCGAAGGTCACGTTCTCCATGGGATCCTCGTAGCCCTCCGCGCGATAGTCATCGAGCGCCTTCTGGAAGATGGCGGTGTTCACCCAACCAGGCGCGACCGAGTTGACACGCACGCCATACGAGCCAGACTCGTTGGCGATGTTTTTGGTGAGGCCCCGAACCGCCCATTTGGACGAGCCGTATGCGGACTCTCCAGCATAGCCAAACATGCCCGAGACGCTCGAGGTATTTGTAACGACGCCACTGCCCTGTGCCTTCATGATGGGCAGGACGTACTTGATCATGCGAACCGTGCCGAACACGTTGATGTCGTAGACGCTCTCCCACTCCCCCATGGGCTTTTCCTCCATGGGGCCTTGGTCACCACCCACACCCGCAACGTTGTTGAGCACGTCGATGCGGCCCCACCGGGCAACCACGAGGTCGACGAGCGAGCGCGCGGCCTCTTCGTCAGTAACGTCAAGAGCGACTGCCATGACGCGGTCGGGATTCATCCCCAAGTCAGTGACGGCGGCATCAACCCACTCCTGCCTGAGGTCCAGCATCACGACCTTGGCGCCTTCGTCATAGAAGCGCTTGGATACGGCCTTGCCAATACCGCCCGCGGCACCCGTAGTGACGACCACCTTGTCAATAAACCGCTGCTCCATGGCTTACCACGCCCCGGAGTATCCAAGGGTGACGGCGCTTGACTTCGCGCCTGTGACCATACACTCGTCGATGGTCTGCCCTTCGAGTATGCCCACGATGAAGCCGGCGATGAAGGAGTCACCCGCGCCCATGGTATCGACGACCTCGCACTTCACGATGTCACCCTTGTGGAACTGCGCCCCGTCGTAGGCAAGGCTGCCGTTCTCACCCAAGGTCACGATGACGACTTTGGGGCCCTTCGCCTGCTTTTCCACCATGAAAGCGCGCACGTCCTCGTTGTCGTCGCTCTCGAGGCCGAAGAAGGCGTAGTCAACATAGGCCAGCGTCGCGTCCACTATGGGGTCCTGCGGCTGGTCAGAGTAGTCGAATACCACCGGAATGCCCGCATCATGGATGTCCTCCAGGCGGTTGTCGCAGTGGCCCCAGATACCACTCACGAAGAGGTCGTGGGTGCAGATGAACGCCACGTCCTCGTCGGAGAGCTGGAAGTGCTCCATGACGCCTTCGATGTAGTCCCCAAACACGCGATTGCCATTGACAATCTCGACCATGGTGACGGCGGTGTCACCGTGCTCCACATGCAGGTGCGAGATGTCAACACCCTTGCCAGTGAGGGCATCTGCCATGCGAGCGCCCCACTGGTCATCACCCACGACACTCGTGAACGAGGCGTCCACGCCCATGCGCTTGAGGTACACGGCCACATTGACGGGGTTTCCGCCCGGATAGCTCTGGCCTTCCTTTTCGTAGACGTCGACGCAGTTGTCCCCCGCAGCAGCAACCTTCATGTCTTGCTCCTCTCGCTCTCCCTTTCCATTTCTGAACAACTGTATAAGCTCGCGCAAATCTTATACCAATTGTGGGAGATATGAGGAAGGCATGCGTCCATCGGTCGCTATTGGCCGTTGACGGGACGCGCAAGGGGACTCACCACGATGCGGAACCTACCTACAGGAGCAAGCAACTAAGATGCTACATAAGTTAGATGATATTCCATACCGATTAACGTGAAATA
>JAFWMI010000020.1 GCA_017513965.1 Atopobiaceae bacterium | reverse complement strand
CGCCACTGACGAGTCGTGGACGCCGCTCATGGTCACCGTGGGCACCGCCGCGCCCATCGGCTAGCCCCAGACCCCCACGCCCCACAGCGCCCTCGCCCCGACCATGGGGCGGGGGCGTCTTCTGCTATCCTGTGAACCAATCGCCCCAGAAGCCCTCGGGCGATGGGTGGCCGCATCGGATGCGTCTGATGCGGCTTTCTGCTATAATCCCCCTGCTCAGAGCACAAAGGTACCAGCCCGCCGACACGAACCACTGGGGTCTTCCGCTCCGTGCGCACGAGGCGGATAGGCGGGAAGGTCAAACGGCTTGGCTACTTTGCCAGAAAAAAGTAGAGCGGCGATGACGGCCCGACAGAAACGGTCAGCCGGCGAGCCCCTTCCCCAGACGTGGGGGAGGGGCTTTTTCCTTTTTACAGCGACGCCGCCTCCTCAAGCATGGACGAGACCAGCAGCAGCGCCGTCCTCGTGGCGTCGTCCATGTCCTCGTCCTTGGCAAGGCACGCGACAATCCTCGCGCAGCCCTCGACCCTCTCGGCCATCTCAGCCAGCCTGTCCTCCATAGCTACTCCAATCGCAGTTGACACGCAGCGCGCTGTGACTACAGTTACGCGCAGGATGCGCACGTTTTGTGATGCAGATAAATTATAGTAATAGGTGCGTATCCCTATCGCGTCCCTAAAGTATGCAGAACCGACTCTTGTCTTGAATCAAAACCGAATAATGCGAGCTTACAGGCACACGTGGCACAAGAGATTTTTAGCGCCTAGTCCTACAGCTACTACATAGAGACAAAAGACCAGCTAAATATGGTGGTTGCATAACCTTTTTGCGTCCCAAAATATCCCAAGCGATGATAGTATGCCCGTCGAAGGGCTTTTTTGTTGCGTCGATTGGGCTTGTGATGAAGAAGGTTTGGAAGCACGTGACTGGCTATGACTACGACTATGTCGTAAGCAACACAGGCGAGGTCTGGAACACTGATAGTGGTCGCACACTCAAGCAGAGCGACCGCAACGGCTACAAGTTTGTGTCGCTCAAGAAGGATGGCAAGGCAAAGTTTGTCGGCGTGCATAGGCTTGTCTGCGAGGCGTTCAATGGGGCACCTGAGTCTGATGACTTCGAGGTTGACCATGTTAACAAGGACCCGTCAGATAATCGTCCCGCGAACCTTGAGTGGGTGAGTCACAAGGAGAACATGGCGCGCGCGTTTCTGAGCGGCATTAAGGGCGTTGCCGATGATGGCACGATCTTGTTCTTCCCCGACCTTGCGGCTGTTGACTATCACGGATACAGCGCCCAAGCAGTTAGCAGGGCCATACTTCACTCCGACACACACTATTCGCAGGGTTTCGTGTGGAGCACTGCTAAGTACCCAGCCCCATGTAGTTCCTCCACGCATCAACAGTGACGTTCA
This sequence comes from Atopobiaceae bacterium, assembly GCA_017513965.1. GTDB lineage: Bacteria > Actinomycetota > Coriobacteriia > Coriobacteriales > Atopobiaceae > RUG440. The sequence continues at coordinate 4,781 of JAFWMI010000020.1, read as the reverse complement.
CAATCGCCGACTCGTCCGGCCTGTCGTAGTACAGGTCGGTCACGGTCGTGCCCTTATGCCCAAGAAGCTCCTCGATGTAGTGCGGGGCAAGGCCGACCTCCCACCTCATGAAGGTCTGGTAGCTGTTCCTGAGATTGCTGAATGGGTGCCACATCCCGTCAGGGAGGCTACCCTTGAGACGCTTCCATGATGTCCCGAGAGTGAGCTGCTTCGTCGGCTCGCCAAAGCCGTTGCCAGTAACCCATACCGAAGCCATCTCGGCGATCTCGCAGAGCCGCTCGGCAGGCTTTCCGACAATGACAATCGACCTCCTGCTCTGGGGGTTCTTCAAGCGGTCTGTCACACCGCCAGCGTTCTTCACCTGCCTTCTAATCCTTACGACGGCAACAGCGAGACCGTCAATGTCGACCCTCTCGATGTCGTTAACCTGAACTCCAATCGACTCGCCGACTCGACAGCCGCCAAACGCCGCACATATGAAGGCGCCCTCGAACCACTCGCCCCTCACCTTTTCCCACACGGTTGCGAGCTGAGAGAGCGTCCACACGCCGTCATCCCTATGGGCGATTGTTGACTTTGATGGCATTACGTAGCGCTCTCGGAACGGGTTGTTGAGTATCTCGCCATACCTAACGGCGAAGTCAAGCATTGGCCTAAGCATGTTGAGCGACTGGTTCGCCTTGTTGTAACTGAGCGTGTCCACCCATTGCTGGACGTCAAGCGGTCGTATCCCGTCACACGGGACGGATCCCCATCGCTCGGCTATTGTCGACCTGTAGCGGCTCTTGTACTGGCTTGCCGTCTTCTCGGAAAGCTCGCCCTCGTCACAGCGCCTTTCGAGCATCGGCATGTACCAGTGCTCCCAAACATAGTCGACATTGACGCACTGAGCCTCCTCGCTATGTTCGAGCATGAGTTCCGCGCGCTTGCGCTCCGCATCCCTTCGCGTGCCACGAACGGTGCAGGTCATGCGACGGTAGGTGCCGTTCTCGTCCTTACCCCAATAGCGGATGCGATACCTCTCGTTGCGGTCGACCTCGGTGATCGAGCCCCACTCATCCCTAAGACGCCTCTTTGCCATGTGATACCATCTCCCTTGTACGCCATGCGCGTATAAGCTTGCCACCCGCCCTTCGTCCAGTGGTGGTGTAGCCCCCTTCGAGCCCTCGCTGCAACGGGGGCTCGATGCTTTTTGAGCTGACATGCCTGTTATTGTGTGGACTGGCTATCATTACCGAGCATATCCATCTTGTCCACCATCTCTTGAAGCGACACTCCAAGAGCGGCGGCTATATCACGCGCCATCTTTAGCGTCGGGTTTCTCGCACGACCCTTGACTAGCGCGTTGATCGTAGAAGGGTTCGTCTTCAACCTACGAGCAAGCTCATTCTGGGACACATCGAGCTCTTCGAGATAGAACGAGAGCACCTCGCCATACGTCATCTCAGGCCTCCATAGCGTCCAAAAATTTGTACATACAAATGATTGCATACCTAGCCCTGATGTGCAATTATTTAACCATACAAAGTTTGTACACCTAGAGGGGTGAGAGGCTTGAACAGCATTATCGACATGGTCAAGGAGCGACTTGAGCAGGATGGCACGACCATGGAATCACTTGCGGACTCCATCGGGATGAGTCGTGGAAGTCTTTATAACAAGCTCTCCGGCAAGAACCACCTTCTCCTTCCTGAGGCTATTAGGCTCGCCAAGTGGCTCGGAATGTCCACCGATGAGCTTGGCAACGCCATCTACGCGGCCTCCTAGCGACTCACCCTCCCTCTCGTGACCCCGACTGGGGACGAGCACTCGATGCAAACGCTCCGGCGGAGCAGGAAACGAACGCGCGAGAAAAAAGAAGTGCGGGTCTGCATGGAGTCCAGTCGTGGTCACGAGGGGGAGGGGCTTCCTTTGCGGTGGGCTCACTCGGCTTCTGCGCGGATTCCTACTCAACTCCGTCCGATGCAGTCGCAAGGTGCTTGTCTTCTTTCCTCTCCTTTCCTTGTCTAGCCGACATCCGATTCGAGTGGGTCCACCGCTGGGGAAGCCCAGCACCACAGACGCCGCGCCCGAGCGCTTACCACGCATCCGCGTGCCACGACGCAAGGGCAGTTGCCAAGCGACGCATGTGGTCCCCGCCCTCCATACGGGGAAGAAGGCCTGCGACACAGACGGCATGTGCAAGGGCATGCTAGGGGGATGATTCGTCGTCCCCGACGTGGCACCGAGAGACACGGAACCACAACAGGCACGTTGTCTGGAATGAATGCACTGACACCACTCATGCGTGACGAGAGAGAAGGCGCTCGTGTGGTGAGAGAGAAAGATATGGGGCCTTCCAGCGCCAACTGGGAGGCCCCTCTCAGAACCGTCTCAACTTCCGAAGGCCGAGACGGTTCCCCATTTTAACAGAGCACCAATACGCATGAGGAATGGGGTGAAACATGAATGGATACGCAGATGCCGGAGTCGCTCACCATCAACGGCGTCCTGTATGTCAAGGCGAGCCAGACCGAATCCCGATCCCCTCGCTTAGAGCGGTCCTATACAGCCGTGGAGCTAGAGTCCCTCACAGGCGTGAACAGGCAGAGCATCTACCGCGCCGTCAGGGACGGAAGGCTCAGCGCGACGTTCCCGAACGGGTCGCGGAGGGGCATGAGGATAACCGAGTCGGACTTCTCGGCGTGGATGGGACGCCCTACGGCTGCATCGTCCTGATACTGCTGCTCGCCGCCTTCGCGGTGGCGGGGATGCTCGACACGCAGGACACGAGGGCGTGGCGCGAGAGCTGGCGCGAGCAGACGGCCTTCATGGAGGAGGCCATGCCATGACGCGCAGCAAGCTGACCAGGAGGCAGGTCGATGCCATCCTGCGCCTGCGCGAGACCACCGACCTCACCGCCCAGCAGATAGGCGCGAGGTTCGGGGTCGGCAGGAAGGTCGTGCTAAGGGTCTGCAAGGAGAACGGCGTGTCGCGCGGCTGGAACAGGTGGACCGAGGACGAGGACGAGTTCCTCCGACTCAACTACGAGAGGCACGGCCCGACCGCGCTGATGAGGTTCTTCCCGCGCCACCCGAACGCGGGCTCCATATCCGCGAGGGCGAGGAAGCTGGGCCTGAGAGCGAGCGACCCCAACAGGTTCGGCGTCCACGCGGACAGGCTGAGGGTCGTGGAGGGAGGCGCGGAGTGAAGACGCGGCCCAAGGACATCGGCACCCGCCAGGAGTCCAGCATCAGGAACGTCATCAACGACTGGGCTGGCGAGGTCGTGTGCGAGCGCGTGGCGCTCCATGGCAACAAGGACATGGGCGACCTGCGCATCGTCGTGGACGACCTCGTGCTCACAGGCGAGTCCAAGCACTGCAAGAGCTACCCGAGCGAGGGCATGCTCGACAACTTCAAGCAGCAGACCGTGATCGAGAACGAGAACGCCGAGCAGGACGGCGGTCTGCTGTTCGTCAACAACACCGGCAAGTCAATCAACCGCATGGACGTGTGGATGCAGAAGTCCACGTTCCTCAAGCTCCACGGCCTAGACGCCGTGGTGGAGCGCTACGAGCTGGGCGATGAGGTGCGCGAGAGGCTTGAGCGGATGCTCAGGGACACCGAGCACGACTGGCTGCGGCTCACGCTGCTCGCGTTCATGCACCTGTGCTGGGGACAGCCAGCATGGGGGAAGGGGGAGTGAATGAGTCTTCCTAAGCCAAACGATCCGATTGAGTCCGTGGCGGTCAGTCATAGGCCGATTTACAGCCTGTCCGCCTGCGCAGACGACAACGTGTATGCATGCTCGTCTGGCGTCGAGACGACGCTCGGCGTCACCACCATGAAAGGCATCGATGGGAGCTTCTTCGACGCCCTGTTCGCGTGGGCGAAGGAGGCTGGCTTCGTGGGCGGCGGCAACGGCGCCAAGCCCACCAAGGTCATCATCAACGACCCTGCGACGGTCGTCTTCTTCGACGGCTCAAAGACCGTGACCAAGGCCAAGCACGGGGACGAGTACGACCCCCTGTTCGGCATCATGGCCTGCATCCTGCGCAAGGTCGGCAGGAACCGCGTTTCCATCGACATGTGGGAGCCCGTCATCGGGTTCCTCGCCGACAACCTCGCCGACGCCGACGAGTGCCGCCTCGTCGCGGACATGCTCAACGCCACCGCAGACGCGCTGGACCTCAAGGGCGTCATGGAGGACATCGAGGAGTACGACGCCCGCAACGCGGAGCCCGCGACCACCGTGTCCGACCGAATCTCAGCGGAGCCCGCAACCACCGTGTCCGACCGAATCTCAGAGATGTCTCGCACAATCGGCAAGGACATCGAGAAGCTCGACCAGAGGCTCAACGAGTTCGAGCGCACGCGGCAGACCATCCGCAACCTCGTGGACAAGGGCGAGCTGTGATGCGCTTGGACGGGTACGCCCTGCCCGACTGGACCGAGCCCGAGTGCTTCGACGCCTATAAGATGGAGTCCGACGATGAATGGCTTGGCTTCCGAACCAAGGGCGTCGGCGGCTCCGACGTGGCGGCAATCATGGGCATCAGCGCCTACAGGTCACCCGTCGAGGTGTGGATGGAGAAGACGGGGCGCAAGCAGCCAGCGGACCTCTCCGACAAGGAGGCCGTCGAGTGGGGCAACCGCCTAGAGTCCATCATCCGCAACAAGTTCGCAGAGATGCACCCAGAGTTCATCGTCAGCGAGAGCGGCGTCACGTTCGTGTCCCGCAAGAGGCCGTGGGCGCACGCCAACCTCGACGGGATGGTCAGGGACGCGAACGGCGACTGG
>JAFWMI010000201.1 GCA_017513965.1 Atopobiaceae bacterium | reverse complement strand
GCGCAACGGCTACGCGTCCTTCGCTTTGAGCTGGGCGTGAGCCAGGAGTACATTGCGCAACGCGCAGGCCTCTCAACCTTTACGTACCAAAAGTTCGAGAAGGGTGAGTCCAACCCCGGCAAGCCCATGAACCCGCGCCTCTCCACTATCATCGCACTTGCGCGTGCCTTCAACATCGAGCCATGGGAGCTCATCCGGTTCGAGGGATAGCCTCAGCGGTCGCTAAGTCGTCAAGAACCACCCGCAACGGTCGCAAAGCGGGCAAGCGTAACCCGCCACGTACGACCTTACTCCGCTCGCTAGAACACGACCATGGTAGATGAGTGTTTCCCAGCCTGCCATGTCGCGCCAATGATTCCGACTCAATACTCAGGGCCACAAGCTGCCCGGGTTCCAGCGCAAGGCCATGCAGACCAGCGGGATCAGGCCACCTTCGTGAAGGCCGCGAAGACAAAAATTCCGCACAAGAAGGATTTATCCTCATTACGGTTATTTTCGCAGGTGAACAGTGTTGTTTACACTCAAACGACTAACAGCAGGCGAGGTATCTCAGTTGTTTAAGCCCATCATTCTTGGCGTCAATCTGGGCCTTCACTCATGGTATTCTTGTATGCCCGAACAGAGTGGAGAAACATGTCGACAGCATACGCCGACGAAAGCATGAGGACACTTGGTGGCGAATCGATGTACTTAATCGGTGCCACCGTCTTTAGCGATGACTGCCCACAATTGAATAGTCTTATAGAACTCAAGGGCAAAGGGGCGCAAAAGCTACACTGGCGCGAGCTCGGCCGCGAAAAGCAGATTAAGGTCATGCGAGCCGTAAGCAGTATTCCGGCCATAACTACCGTTGTTATCGGAACTCCCTTGAATCCTCGCAAGCAAGAGCGGGCCCGACGTAAGTGTCTTGAAGCGCTGATTTGGACTCTCGACCACGACGATGTCAATGTTCTTGTACTCGAGGGTCGCGACTCCGCTCTCAACAAACGCGACATACAGCTCGTAGATGCACTCAAGTCTAGAGGGCAGAGGACCAAGTTGGTCGTACAGCACAAAGAGGGATCCGAGGAACCGAGACTCTGGGTACCCGACCAGGTCCTTGGGGCATACGGCGATCAGCTATGCCTCGATCGCCTAGATACGTCTTGGCTCGATGCCTGGAGAACCCTTGAGGAGCATACGCGCCTACAGATAATCGACCTATAAGCGCGAGAGCTGGGGCCCGAGAACGCTCCGGCACATCCAGCTCCCACTTCCGTTCCCCCCGGCGGGGGGTGGCTTCTATGGCTTAGTATAGCAATTGGAGGACGAAACTCAACTCCTACTCTAACTCGTAGTCATGAAGCTAAAAGTCATGCGCACGATCGGACAACCGTTTCTCTCCTCAAAACCCTGAACCCGCGCCTCTCCACTATCATCGCGCTTGCGCGTGCCTTCAACATCGAGCCATGGGAGCTCATCCGGTTCGAGGGATAGCCGCCCTCACAACGCCATAAATGGAATTATGACCGCTGCGGGTGGCGCCTGACGAAATCGCGAGCGCTGCGGGTTGGGGTTGATGGGATCGCGACCGATGCGGACGAGAGAAGCCGCATCGGTCGCGAAGTCGTCAAGAACCACCCGCAGCGGTGTCATTCTCGGCAAGTCGGAGCCGCACCGGTCGCAAAGCCGTCAAACGCCACCCGCAGCGGTCGCAAAGTCGGCAAACGCCACCCGCAGCGGTCGCAAAGTCGGCAAACGCCACCCGCAGCGGTCGCAAAGCCATCAAGCCACGCAGCCCGACGGCAAACCTGACCGCTCGCTACTTGCCAAAGGTGTCGCGATCGGGCGCGATTGCCTTCATGGCCTCAATCACGCTCGCAAACAACTCCCCGAGCTCCATCCCATTGAGCTCGGCGCCCTCTGCAATCTGCGCACGGTCACATCCGGCCGCAAAGCGCTTGTCCTTGTACTTCTTGCGCAGGGACTTAACGTTAAAGTCCATCACCGACTTGCTCGGACGCATGAGAACGGCTGCCTGGATAAGCCCGCTGAGCTCGTCACATGCCCAAAGCACCTTCTCCATCTTGTGCTCAGGCTTGGGCACCTCGTCGTTGATGAACGAGGCGTGCGTTTGGATAGCCCGTGCCAAGGCGGGATTGGCTCCCACTTCTTCCAGCAACTCTGCAGTCTTAATAGTATGTTGCGCGGGATCGGGCCACTCCTCCCAGTCGAGGTCGTGCAGCAGTCCCACGATGCCCCAGAACTCAACGTTTTGCGGGTCGTACTTTTGCGCGTAGTAGCGCATGAGTCCCTCGAGGGTCTCACCGTGACGGATGTGGAACTCATCCTTGTTGTGCGCGGTCAGCAGCTCAAACGCCTGCTCACGCGTGATGCCCGGATCGAGCACACCGTCCGCCGAGGCTTGCCCGTCTTGAGCATCGCCTTGGACATCGTCCTGCACATCGTCCGCCAAGGCCTGTCCCTTTTGAACATCGCGACGCTCGGGACGCAGATGCGGGAAGAGCAGCACGTCGCGAATGGCCGGCTGGTCGCAGAACAGCATGATCATGCGATCGATGCCGTAGCCAATGCCACCCGCCGGCGGCATGCCATACTCGAGCGCCCGCACGTAGTCGTAGTCGTACTCCATCGCCTCGTCGTCACCAGCGGCCTTTGCCTCCACCTGCGCGGCAAAGCGTCCCTCCTGATCCACCGGGTCGTTGAGCTCGCTAAACGCGTTGGCGTATTCCTTGCCGCAAATCACCAGCTCAAAGCGGTCGGTAAGACGCGGGTCCTCCGCCTTGCGCTTGGCCAGCGGGCTCACCTCAACGGGATAGTCGCACACGAAGGTGGGATTGACGAGGGTCTTCTCGCACAGCTCGTCATACAGCTCAAAGATGAGCTTGCCGGCGCCCCAGCTCTCCTCCCACTCCAAGCCATTGGCCGTGAGCAGCTCGCGCAGGCGCTCCACGGGCGTGTCGATGCTCACGTCCTCACCCACGACCTCGCTCACCAGCTCGTGCATGGGCACGGAGCGCCAAGGGCTCGACAAATCAACGACCTGCCCCTGGTACTCGATCTGGTCGCCCTTGCCCACGGCTGCCGCGCACGCCTGGAACAGTCCCTCCGAGAGCTCCTTCATGGTGTTGAGGTCACCATATGCGCAGTACGCCTCCATGGAGGTGAACTCGGGATTATGCGTGAGGTCCATACCCTCGTTGCGGAACTGGCGTCCCACCTCAAACACGCGCTCCATGCCACCCACTATGCAGCGCTTGAGATGCAGCTCGGTGGCAATGCGAAGATAGCAATCCTGGTCGAGCACGTTAAAGTGCGTGGTAAACGGCTTGGCATTGGCGCCGCCAAGCGTCTCTTGCAGAATGGGGGTCTCCACCTCAAGGTACCCTTGGTCCTCCATGTGGCGACGAATGGCGCTGATGATGCGAGACCGGTTTACGAAGGTTTCCTTTACCTCGGGGTTCATGATGAGGTCCACATAGCGCTGGCGGTACCGCACCTCACGGTCCGAGAGGCCATGGAACTTCTCGGGCAATGGCCGCAGCGCCTTGGAAAGGATGCGGATGCCCTGCACCATGAGCGAGAGCTCGCCGCGCTTGGTACGCGTAACCGTGCCATGCGCCTCTACGATGTCACCCACGTCAAGCGTCTTGGCAAGCTCCCAGTTGTCCTGCCCCAAGTTGTTGATACGACAAAAGAGCTGGATTTGCCCCGTACGATCCTCGAGGTCAATAAAGAGCAGTTTGCCGTGCCCGCGATACGCGCGAATGCGACCCGCCAGGTAATATACGGCGTCCTCGGGTCCCATTTCGCCAGGGCCAAGGTCCGCATATGCGCTAACCAAGTCGCCCACGTGACTCGTAACCGTCGAGGCAATGGGATAGGGATCTACACCTGCGTCGATAAGCGCCTGTCGCTTGGCACGGCGCATCGCGCGTTCGTCGTTTGTGTTCACCACTTCTGCCATGCTTTTCTCCTCCCGCACGCAATGGGGGACACACCTCTGCGAGGTATGTCCCCCATTGGTACCTTGCACATATGCTCTGGTTGCTTACTCGCGAGTCACACCCTAGGAAGCCGTGATGTTTCGGATGGTGTATTCGCGCACCTTGCCAGCGGGCGTTACGAACGAGACGGTGTCGCCCACCACATGGCCAATGAGTGCCGCACCGAGCGGCGATTCATTGGAGATCTTGAACTGGAGCGAATTCGTCTCGGTGGTACCCACGATGCCAAACGTAGTGACCTTTCCGCGCTCGTCCTCAAGCTCAACCGAAGCGCCAACCGCAGCCACAAGGCCACCCTCGCCAGCGATGATCTGATCGGCATCCTTGGCCGTGGCAAGAATATGGTTAATCTCGTTGATGCGCGACTCGTTTTGAGCTTGGGCCTCGCGTGCAGCGTCATACTCGGCGTTCTCGGAAAGGTCGCCAAAGCCACGTGCTACGCGCAGTTGCTCATCGATTTCGGCTTTTCTCTCGTCAAGACGCCAAGCAAGCTCCTTCTCGAGCTCCTTGCGGCCCTCTTTTGTGAGAATAATCTCGTCTCCGGCCATGTTCACCTCATCCACCTTGTGCGAGGATCAGCCCTCGCTCACTCCTGCAACGCGAACGAACTACTCAGACGCGCTCTCGTCCTCGGTTTTGTCCTCGGGCTTCTCGCCGTCCTCTTCTTCGCCCTCCATGCCTTCACGCACGTTCTTTACCGTCTTGCCCAATGCAGAGCCAAGCTTGGGAAGGTTCTTGGGCCCAAAAATAACGAGTACGACCACGAGCACAACCAAAAGCTCTGGTCCGCCAAGTCCTAGAATCATGGAAGCCTCCAATTGCCACCGTTCTCCAACGCGCTAGGTATCGCGTCGCAAGAGCAAGTATAGCCGAGGTGCGCAGCATTTACGCCAACACACACGCTCTTTACCAATATCATGTAAATACCCACTATAGCGGAAAGATGGCCTATGGATAGGTTTTTCCTCATATCGTTCGTAGTATGCGCCGCGCTGGGCATCGTGATTCGCCTTGCGCTCCCCCGCATACTGGCATGGCGCGGCGTGTGGTTTACGTGGCACACGCGCTTTGGACCGGCATTGGTGTTCGACTCAGCCGATGAGGACGGGACGACGGTTAGGCTGCTCAACGTGCGCGGAACCTATCAGAGCGTGTGCTATGTGGACGACGACCTGCTCTGGGTTCCCGTGTGTGCCTACCACCGTACGTGGGCATCTGCCGTGCAAGACGCGTTTGGCAAAGGGAGGGACGCGACGCCCGCCTCGCGACGCGCGCTCGTGATGGGCGGCGGAGGCTATTCGTTTCCCAAATGGCTGGTTGCGTATCGTCCCGACGTTACGTGTACCGCAGTGGAAATAGATCCCGCCATCACACGCATAGCCCGCGAGCAGTTTTTCGTCGACCGCCTGTGCGAGGAGTTCTCGACGGCGTCTACCGGAAGGCTCGAACTCGTTAACGATGACGCATGGCGCGTGCTCCAAGCGGACGAGCGGGGATATGACCTTATTATTAATGATGCGTTCTCGGGCAATCGGCCGCTCGGTGCCATGGAAACCACCGAGGGTGCCAAGGTGGTGCAAGCACACCTTCGTCCCGGCGGACTGTACATCGGCAACGTACGCACGCCGCTCGAGGGGCCGGGAAGCCGCGTGCTGCACGAAACCCAAGAGGCGTTCTCGCATGTATTCGCCCACGTGGAGGTTATTCCCGAACGCCCGGAAGAACCTCGCAAGCGAGGAAACAATACCCTGTTAGCATGGAATACACGCAACGCGAAAGGAGCAACTCATGGCACAAAACACCATTAACGATGCCAACCTGGATGCTTGGCTCATGGAGCCCGACTGCCCGCAATGCGGCAGCGAGGACGTCGTGTGCAAGGAGTCGTACCAAGACGGCCTCGGCCGCACCGTAAAGGTGTGGTATTGCAACAAGTGCGGCCACACGTGGACCGAAGTCACCGCCTCGTAACCAAGGAGGGACAGTCCCTCAGTGGTTGCAACCAAAAAGGGACTGTCCCTCTTTGGTTAGACAACTACCTTACGTTATTTTCCACTTGAGGGCGGTAAAATATGCCAAGCGTCAAAGCAGCAACGACGGGAGAAACGCATGATAGAACTCACCCATGTCTCAAAAACCTATGCGGGAAAGGAGGTCAAGGCCGTCGACGACCTCACGTGGACCGTTGAGGACGGCAAGATTACCGGCTTCTTTGGCCCCAACGGTGCGGGTAAGTCCACCACGCTCAAGATGATTTGCGGCGTAAACTCCGTGGACGAGGGCACCATCAAAATCAACGGCCACGACATTACAACTGACGGGCTCGAGGCCAAGCGTCAGTTCGCTTACGTGCCGGACGATCCCGATCGCTTCCTACGCCTCACGGGCATTGAGTACCTCACTTTCATGGCCGATATCTACGGCACCCCCGCCGAGAAGCGCGCTCCCTTTATTGAGGATTACGCTAAGCGCTTTGAGATTTACGATGCACTCAGCTCGCGCATCTCCGACTACAGCCACGGCATGCGCCAAAAGGTACACGTTCTAGGGGCCCTTATTCACGAGCCGAGCGTTTGGATTCTGGACGAGCCCATGCTGGGCCTGGACCCCAAGGGCGCCTATGAGCTCAAGGAAATGATGCGCGAGCACGCCGCGCGCGGCAACTCCGTGCTCTTCTCCACCCACGTGCTCGAGACGGCCGACCAGCTTTGTGATGCTGTATGCATAATCGCTCATGGCCACAAGCTCTTTGAGGGCACGCTTGAGGAGCTCAAGGCGGCACACCCTGGCACCTCGCTTGAGCAAATCTTCCTGGAGATGACTGCAAATGAATAGCATCCTCCTGCTCACGCGCCTGCAAATTACGCAGATGCTCGGCGGTCTCCGTGCCGCCATCGAGAAGAGAACGGGTGCAAACGGTGCCATGGCGGGCACCATACTGATTGGCGTCATGCTGTTCGGTGGCCTCGGCTATGTGGGATACGCTGCGTATGGCATCGTAGGCAAGCTTGGTCTTGCCAAGACCATCTACGACATCCTGTTCCTCATGTGCGGTTTGCTAACGTTCACGTTTTCGCTCCCAACCGTCCTCAGCACGTTCTTTGGCTCATCCGACATCAACGACCTCCTGCCGTTGCCCGTCTCGCCCTTCGCCATCGTCTTTTCTAAGGTGCTGAGCGTACTAACTTCCTCCTACCTTTGGACGTTCCTCTTCATCGCGGGCCCCTTAGCTGGCTGGGGCATTGCCGCAGGAGAAGGCCTGGAGTACTGGGTTGTATACGTCCTCGCCGTCATCTTCGCGCCCATGATGCCCACGGCATATGCCGGCACCCTGTCCATCCTCATCGCTACGGTGTTCAAGCGCGTGCGTCGTAAGGATGCCATCACCACGCTTACCACAATCATTTCGCTCGGACTCTCCATTGGGTTTTACTTCGTCATCAACGGATCGAACTTAAAGGCTGGTGTCGCACAAGCGCTCGGCTCCCTAGGGTCAGGCGTGGGCAGCGTAGTTATGGCATTTCCCGCCTATGGATTCGCCGTGTACGCGTTCACACACCCCGATCCACTGGGGACGTGGCTCTTCGTGCTGCTCTCTCTTTTTTCGTTATTGGTGTTTGTGGTCGTGGCACGCGTGCTCTACATGCGTGTCGTCACTTCGCTCTCGTCGGGTGCAGGCCACGCCGAAGCATATACCGGCAGCGAAGCACAAGAGCAAACGCCCGTATTCAAGGCGCTGCTCACCACCGAGTTGCACAAGATCACGCGCAACTCCTCGGTTTTGCTCTATTACGTGATATACCCGCTCGTCATCTCGCCCGCACTGTTTGGCGTAATGCTCATGACAGACTCAACGGGCAAACTTATCGGAATGATCGGCACGATACCCGGCGCAAAAACCTTGGCCGTTAGCATTATTCTGTCTATGCTCCTACTGTTTTTCTCTCTCTGCGCCTGCAGCAACAAGGTAGCCGCTACCGGCGTCTCGCGCGAGGGCTCCAACTGGACGCATATGAAGTTTATTCCCGTCCCCGTGGAAACGCAGGTTCTTGCAAAGGTCACCTGCGGCTTTGTGATAAACGTGCTCATTGCACTCATTATCATCGGCGGTGGGGGATTTGTGCTTCTTCCCCGAATAGGAGCCAGTCCCTTGGTGATTGTATGCTGCATTGTGCTTGCGATTGGGGCGGCGTGGCTCATGGTATGCGCTGGTGCCTGGACCGAGAGTCGCAGTCCCAACGTGGAATGGGGCAACGACGGAGATGTTAGCGCCAAAACGCTCAAGAGCGGCGCGGCAGAGCTGCGCGCCATACTCGTGGGACTCGCCTATTCTGTGGCACCGCTTCCAGCGGCCATCCTACTTAACCTTGACCCCCTCATCTCTATGCCCATCCTTGCCATAGTTGGCGTCGCGGTGGCCGTTTTGCTGGGCCGTGTACTCCTAGCAACCACGGCAAGGAACATAGAGGCGTTTGAATAGCGCCTGCCACCTGGTCATTGGGGATACTCCCCTCCGTTCATATTACCAAGGGGGCAGCCTCCCTGCGCGGGGAGGCTGCCCCCTTTCTTGTCCTCGAATACGAGGCATAACCGCAGCTAGGCCGCAAGCAAGTGTGTGAGGTACGCGGCGTAGCCAGAAAGCAGGACGGCGCCACCGGTACGACCCAACGCCTTACGCCGTATGGACACCAGCCACAACAACGCCACTGCCGCAAGCGCCACGAAGCCATCGATTGCAAGCGCCACGCCAAATGGCATGGGGGCAATGGCGCCCGAGACGCCCAGCACAAACAGGATATTGAGAATGCTGCTGCCCATCACGTTGCCCAAGGCGATGTCTGTTTGACCCTTCCGCGCAGCCGAAAGCGACGTGGCAAGCTCTGGCAGCGAGGTGCCAAGCGCGACGACGGTGAGGCCTATCACACGGTCCGACACGCCAAGCTGCCCGGCGATTTGCGTGGCGCCCTGTACCACAAGCTGCCCACCCGCGCAAATGGCCACCGCTCCACCCAGGGCCCTTAGCACAAGACGGCCCGTGGAGGAAGTGGGGGCAGCATCCGCATGCCGCTCCCCTCCCAAAGTGGGCGTGACCTGCGCACGAGCCATTCTTACCACGTGGAACAAATACCCCACCATGAGCGCAAGCAGCACCAACGCATCCAGCCTGTCAAGCATCCCGTCGTGCAGGCACAACACAAGGGGCATCGCCGTTACGCCCAGCACAAGGGGGAGCTCAAACGCTAGGGTAGACCTTCGCATGGGGATGCGTGCCACCAACGCGACGACCCCAAGGATCGCCAGCGTATTCACAATGTTGCTGCCCAGCACGTTTGCTATGGTCACATCGCTTGCCCCTTGCGTGGCAGAGACAATCGAGATTGCCGCCTCGGGAGCGCTCGTGCCCAAGGCCACAATCGTAAGGCCCACAATTAGCGGCGGAATGCCCGCGCGCGTAGCCAAACCGCCCGCACCGTCAACAAAGGTGTCGGCTCCCCGCACCAGCAGGGCAAAGCCCGCCAGCAAACCAACAATGCTCAAAATGCTGTACATGCTCTTCTCTCTTCCACAATCCGTTTTACGGTTTATGAATACCCAGGTTACTGAGAGAAGAACGCGAGCGCCAACACGTTCACAAGAGCGCCCCTTTGCTGAAGCACGTTTCAGCAAAGGGGCGACTCCCCATACCGCCGGATTCAGGAGGTGGCTCCCAGATCCACCTACACCGAGGTGGTTATGAGCCCCACGCCACCCATAACCAGGGCAAAGCCAATCTGCCAGCCTATGGTAATCATCACCAAAAGAGGATTGGCCAAACAAAAGATGCCAAGCATTACCATGAGAATACCCACGGCAAGCATGAGGTCCCAGTTGGTGCCCAATACCTTGCTGCCGGTGATCTTGCTCACGTTGCGCATGGAAAACGACCGCACTATGCGCACGCATCCCGCAGCGAGCACCCAGCCCGCCACCACATACGCCACAAGCACGTCCACGGCCACCTGTGCCGCCTGGCTACCCAAGAGCACAAGGCCCAAAACCACCGAAATGATGCCGCCCACCAACGCCCAAACGTCGGAGACCCCCATTTTGCGGTAGTCATTCCACAAGAGTATTTTGCTCGCGCCGTCTGCCACCATGGCAACTGCGATGATCCACCCTACGATTCCGTAGGTTGCAATGGGCGTAAAAATGCAGCTGAGGCCAATAAGTATGGTGAGCACGCCACACACGATTCCCAGCGTGCGCGTAATGCCCGCACGTTCGCTCGATGTCATATTCGTCCTTCCCTCGTATGGTTTCGGCCAGCCACGGCCAACGCGCCAGCCAATGCTCCTACCATACACCAACGGGAGCACCCTGCCGCGCACGATGCACCTACTCGTTGTTGTTGCGGGCGCGCCTGCGCTCGTAGGCAAGGGCAGCCGCCCCCAGCGCGGCAAGACCTGCGCTCACGGCTCCGCCGCTATCGCCAGTATTAGGCGTCCGCTGCTGGCTGGCTATGGACGATCCGCCGTTTGTCGTGCCGACGCCAGCGGATGATCCAGAGCTAGGGATCACGGTGGGACCCGTTTCGACCGGCGCCTGCGAGAAGGTGTCCTCCGCACTCACGGGCATTACGCTGATGGTATCCATGTAACGCTGTGCGTAGTCGTCGTCGGGAGACATGCGGCTTTGAATAACCTGGTACTCACCGGGCTCCACGTGGAACTCCACCTCGGTCACGCCGTCGTCGGCCTGTACCGATAATCCGCCGTCTTCGGCCCTCACGCCGTCGGACGCAACGAAGAGGACCTTCTTCTCGCCGGACCAATCCTCGGGGATGGTTACCGTTGCCACATACACCGAAGTCTTGCCTGGTGCAAGCGCATAGTCGGACTCAATGCCGGTCAGCGCACCGTTTGCCATGTGGTTCCAGTTGGACTCCTGAATCGTGTCCTTGCTAAAGGTGATGTCGGATGCAACGACCTGTCCGGTCTTGTTTTTGGCTCGCTCGTAACCGCTGCCGTCCTCCGTGCGCACGCAGAGCGTGAGCTTGCAGCCCTTAAGGAACACATTGCCGTCGTTGCGCACCGCCACATGGAAGTCGGCCTTCTCGCCGGGGCTCACAAACGGACTCACCGCCTCGCAGCCCACAGCCGTGGCGCTCCGCACGCCCGGCACCGACGAGTACCAAATGTTGGCGGCATAGTAGAGCGGCGCCTTGCCCGACTTGCTCATCGTACCGCTCTTGACAAACTCCGTGCCCAGCATCTCGACTGCGGCGCCGCGGCCAGTGCCAAGCACCGCGAGCATATCGGTGTCATGCGGCAGGTCCGCCACAATGAACGGGTCGGAGAACTTTTCCTTGCGCAAACGACATGCCATGATGTGATAGCAAGCAGGCCGCTCCTTCTCGTCCGGCTCGCCCATCGCGTTAAAGACACGGTCGACGTCCTTCTCGTGTGCCTGTGGCCAAAACATGAAGGTTCCCGCCTGGTTGAGCGCAAAGGCCGCGATGTTGAATCCTTGCGGTCCAATGGCCGACATCTGCAGTTCGGGCGTCGCGCCCGTTCCCCATGTCGCCTTGTGCAACGTCCAAGAGCTGTAGTCGCGCTCGCCCTGCGCCTTACCCAACTGCGTGGTGTCGGTGGGATACGACAACAGGAAGCAGTCGTGGCCCGGCCAGTACACCAAACGCGTGGAGGTGTCGTAGTCCTTGCAGCGTGTGGCACTGCTGAATGCGCCGGCATCCGTGTCGAGCCCCACCAAGTAGTAGAACGACTTCTGCGAGCCACGCAGCATAAGCGTGTACTTGTCTGCGATCTTGGGATAGAGCACGTGCTCAAACACGCTCAAGTCGTCAATGGTGCCTAGCTTCGCATTAATATCGTCTCCCTTAACGGGCGAGAAGGTTCGAGATGCGAAATTGTAAATCGCCATGCCCAGCCGCACCTCGGACCGACTCTTGTCGTGACTCATTACATCCGCCGCCGTCTTGCCACGACGATCCAGGAAGCTTATGATCCACTTGGCATTCATGAGCGACGTGCCCTCGCGCACGATCTGCAAACTCGCGATGCTGTGGACAATGCTTTCGTCGGTACCCGTCACCTGGGAACCCTTCATGCAAAAGCTCATATTGTTGGAGGCCGGGCTCGCCGTTGCCGGGAGGTTGTCTTTCTTCTTGCCCGTCGAGTCGTCGTAGCCCAAAAGGTCGAAGATTCTGAACATGTGACAGCTGAATACGAGGTCGGTTGAAGCGTCCGCGAACGTGGTGTCGTTGCCCTTGCTGCGCCTGCCCGATACGAGCGCGACAGCCAGGAAGTCCATCGACCCGCTTCCCACGGCGTTTTTTTGGTCCAAGCCAATCAAGTCGAGGTCGAAGTCGTAGTCGTAGAGGTCAGCATGGTTTATACCCACACCATGGGTGGAGTCGTTCGTGTTGAACTCGATAACGCGCGACAGGCCGTGATCGGTCCCGTCCACGACGTTCATGATCAGGCGCGTGCGCACCTTGCCGTCGGCCAGCTCCACCGTGCCTATACGGAAGCAAAGCGTCGACTTAAGATCGATGTGTATGTTCTCGACTCCGGAGTTAATTTGGGCAGCGATGGAGATAACCTTGGCACGCGGGTCACCAAACACGTTGTTGAATACCTTGATGTCCGAAGAGGGTCGCACGCCGCCAAGCGCGCCGAGCTTGGCCACGCCTGGGTTGACCAAACCACCCTCTGCCTGGGTGGTGAGCCACGAGCCACTGGCGCCTGCCGCGGCAGACGCGTCCTGGGCCTCGAGCTCCCGCTCCTCATTCGTGCCTTCGGTTGCCTCAACGTCCTCGACCTCAACCCCGTTGGGGTCTACCACCTCTTGCACTTCGACCTCGGCGTTGGTGTCGGCCTCCTGCGGCTGCGTAACCCGCTCGCCTTCCAACGCCAAAGGCTCCTCCGCAGGGTCCGACGCGGGCTCACTGGTCTGCGTGACCAACATGGCCGTGGTTTGCGCAGCCATCGTGGCTACCTCGGCCTGCGTGGCAGGCCCGGCGGGCACAGCGGGATCGAGCTCGGAATCGCTGCTCGCGGCACCCTCGATGCCCTCGCGGTCCTCTGTGCCCCCAAGATCCTTCGCGCCGTCGGTAGAGTCGGCAGGCTCTGCCTGCTCCACCACGGCCTCATCCTCGGGCTGACCGGCTTGCGCCACATCAACGTCCCCGTCATCCTCCGAATGCGCATTTTTCTGATCGTCCGTTGTCTCCTCGGGCTTTTGGTCGTCCGCCTTGTCGTTGGACCCCAAGCTGTAAACCAAATACGTCATGGGCGTGCCATCCTCCAGCGGGATAACAACCTCCTCCATACGTGACTCCCAGTCGGCGGGCTCCGTCTCGTCCTCGGACTGCGTCTGAAGACCCTCGCCCTGAGTCGTAAGCGCGCTGAGCTTGACGTCCACGGTGCTCTTGAGCATTTCGTCGGTAATGATGGACATGCCGCCCAGCAGCTCATCCATCGTCCCCGTCGCCTGCGTTCCCATCTCATCGGCCTGCGTGGATACGCCGCTATCCAACCCCTTCCAATTGTCATAGAAGGTCGAAAACTCAAAGTCCTTAATCACGAACGTCTCGGTAAACAAGAACAGGTGCAACACGAGCGTTATCTGGGCCGACCATCCGGCGGTAAAGTGCGGCGCAGGCAGCTCGGGGTGTTTCTTCTGGGCCTCCTTGGCCATAATGCCCAAAAAGAGCGTGAGCGTTACCGCGCCCTTAACCGAGACAGACGCCACGCCTCGAATGCCCACGCCCGCCGAAAGCGACGGCGTAAGGTTGAGCGTCATGGTAAAGCCGGAGTTCACGTAGTCCCACTGCCAACGTCCAAAGTCCATGATGGCGTCGAGGATGTCCTCATCTTTCTTTTTGGCCGCAGAATAGCAGGCGGCCGTGCAGGCCGCGATAAAGCTGGCATCAAACGCAAGCGTGATGAGCACCGGGATGGGTCCCGCAAAGAAGTTCTCGGTAATCGTTGCGTTTGCCGCCACAAGGATCTGGCCCGAGGCCGAGCCTTGGAACAGCTTCTTCTTTGCGTCCCACTGCGCGCAGGCTACGAACTGGAAGTTGGCCTTGAGCGAGAAGTTCTTGAACAAGTCGAGCTGCTGGATGCCGCCGGGCTTGGACACAAGGGCGTTTGTCTTGTCGCCCATGAGCTTGGCGGTCTTGAGCATGCGGTCCCACTGGTCCTTTACCGACTTTACCGGGTACTTGCCCCAGCCGCTCTTCGCGACCTCGCCGTTGTCGTTCTGGTAGCCCCAGCTCGGCGACTTGATGGTGAACTGTGCGTAGCCAAAGGGGTTGACGTAGAGGCCCACGGGTAGATCCGGCGTCCAGAACTTGAGGTCGCCACCGCCAATAATTGGAACGCCCTTGGGCCACTTGGGAACGATGCCCGGCTTGCTGGTGCCGGCCGTGTTGAAGGGTTTGAGCTTGGTGTTCTCCTTTTTTGTGGGCTCCTTTACCACCGATGCCTTTATGCCAAGGGCAATCGGCCACGCATAGGATGTGGCACCGTCACGCAATATAATCTTCATGGCCTTGCCAACCGGCAACGCATCCTTGTGGCCCGTCTCTAGGAAATGCCCCTTGAAGGTGGCCGTGACCTCGCCAGAAGCCGGAGTAGCTTTTACGCTTTGGCGGGGCTTGCTCTCTGTGTTCACCCACAGCTCAATCATTACCGGAGAAGTGGCGGCAACGTTCTTTGCCACAACCTGTATGGTGTGGTCGTCTTTGAGGGAGGGAGACTGCACGAACTTGTTGGTCGTATAGAGAATGTCCCACTCGTCAAACGAGACGCGATATGGCCAAGCATATTCAGAATCCATGGGATGGAGCGGTACCATGAGGCCGGTGCCACCCTCCACGCGAACGAGCGACGTCTCGAAGCTGCGGTATCCCTCGCAACTCACCTGGAGCGTCGCATTGAACGCATAGGAGTCGAGCTTGCTTACGTCCTTTTTGCCGGGATTCTCGGCGAGCTGCCTAACGTCGATGTTTACGACGCCATCCTCGTTTGTGGTGCCCTTGGCAGTCTTGTGGTCGCCGTAGCGCGACTTAACCACGACGTTGACCTTTTTGCCCTTTATGCGCTCGAACGTGTCATTTCCCAGGTTGTCCTTCACCACCTTGGTAACGTCGATGGCGATGAAGGCGACCTCGTAGGGACGCACCACGTCAATAACCGTGTACTTGGCCGCAGCGTCTTGGCCCATGTCGAGGTTCTTGAAGTCGTTGTTGCCCGACTCCTCGGCAAGTGCGGCCGAAGGTCCCAACACGATGCCACCTGCAAGTACGGGAAGCGACATGAGAGACCCCACAGCTAATTCAACAAACGAGCGACGAGAGACGTTTGACATGCGTGGCCCCTTTCTGTGGGCTTGGACAATACGCACAGCGTATGGCGCCGGTTACGGAATTGGGTTCAAATTGAGCGGTTGCGTGATTTGTACGCCAGCGGTCTCGTTCTGCACGACCTCTTCGGGCGCCGGTGTGGCGCATGCAAGCAAGCCAATCAAAAGCGAGAAGACAAGCATCGTTGCCACGTGTGGCAACGGGCATGACTCATACGTCTCACGCGTCAATCCTCCTCGCACGTATCCACAACGCGACTCCCAGAATTCTACACCATACCACCGCGCGAACGTGTCACTGCGGCCACTTTGGTACCAAGTGCGGGCACATCAGGCGCTATTCGTGCCCAAACAGGACCAGACAGCTGCGCACGCCCGCAGTAGCGCTTGCTTGCGTTCGTCCTAACTTCGACCGAAGATTTGGCACCCAACAGAGAAGGGCGCCGGAACACAAAAGCAAAGCAGCATACACTTTGTTCATGCCGCGGAAAGAGAGGTGTGCCATGCGTCACTTACACGAAGGACAGAGCATAGACCGGGAGCCGGAGCGCAGCGGAGGACTCGCGCGTCCCATCGTAATCACCGCACTTATGGTGGTCGTTTCGCTTGTTTCGGTCTTCGTGCTCTCGGGCATCTTCTCGTCCACCGAGACCTACGAGGACACCTTCAAAACGCTCGACGAAAAGAAGACGACCGTCCTGTCGCTTTCCGCTGCCTCCGCCGCAACATCTGCGGCGCTCACCCTCATCCCAGACGATGCATGCACGCCCATCGCCGAGCAGCTCGCCGACATCAGCAAGGACTTTGTGTACGTTATTGCCGCCATTCTGCTGGAGAAGTACCTGCTCACCATCCTTGGCTTCTCGTTCTTCTCCATAGTCGTGCCCGTGAGTTGCCTTCTGTTTGCCGCCGTGCAGTTTTTGGATACCGGCAACCCAAGGGTACAGATGGCTAGACGCGCAAGCATAAAGCTGTTCGTGTTTGGACTCGTGCTGTTTGTTGCCACGCCGGCAAGCGTGTTTGTTACGAGCAAAATCGACGAGACGTATGCCGACTCCATTAACGCAACCATCCAAAGCGCCGAACAGGCAACCGAAGCCATTGAGGGAGCCGCCAACGAGACAAAGCGCAAGGATCCCGAGAATCCTCTCGAGTTCATTCAACAAAAGCTAGAGGATCTGCAGTCCGCCGCAGGCGGCGTTATTGACGGCGTAAACGGCGCGGTGGATTGGGTACGTGGCCTGCTGAGCAGCTTTATTGAGGCCTTCGCCGTAATGCTCGTTACGTCGCTCATCATTCCCATTCTTGTTCCCGTGGTAATTTACCTCGCGTTCAAGATGCTCTTTGGACAGCAGCAAATCATACTGGTACAACCACAGGAGGAGCCGAAGGCACTCCCGCGTCATGGCAGGTAGACCGTTTGCGTGTCTCTTTGCCATCGGCGGAGACGAGTTCCTCGCCATCCTCCAAGGCCACGATCTCCAACACGCAAGCGAGCTAAACAGTTCCCTCACGCACATCAACGAGCAGAACGCCCAAACGGGCAACGTCGTTATTGCATGGGGCATCTCCGAATACCACAGCGACGAAGACGTGGCCACGGTGTTCGAGCGTGCAGACGCAGCCATG
>JAFWMI010000200.1 GCA_017513965.1 Atopobiaceae bacterium | reverse complement strand
GGGTACTTCATCACGGACGGCTGCATCGGCTGCGGAAGCTGCGCGGAGGTCTGCCCGCAGGACTGCGTCGTGACGGACGCCGTTCCCCACGTGATCCAGCAGGACCATTGCCTGCACTGCGGAAACTGCATGGCGGCGTGCCCGGCTGGGGCGGTGGAGAGAAGATGACGTGTATGGCAGAGCTGTTCGCTCCTCCGGCGGGTACCGGGAGACCATCCGGCAAGGGCCCAACGCGGCCCTGACCCTCAAACCTGGTTCCGTTAATGCAGAATACCCGAGAAAGCAATGCAGCCGCAGCTAAAGCGGCTGTTTTCATGTGCAGTCCAGCCGATTCCCAACAGGCGGTCCAAACCAATACCGACGCCCTTCGGGACTCTGATTTCCGATGCGGCGAGCCGGCGAACGATCGGAATGCCGAAATTAGTCGATATGTCGATCCATCCCGTGGTAAAGCATTAGGTGGCGTATACCTCACTACAGCTCAACACATCGACTGATTTCGGAGTGGCCTAGCATCTTTGTCCCGGTCGCCCAATCGTCGCGAGATGATCGCTACGATTGGACGACGTCTCCATCAGGGTAATGCCGGATGAGAGCGGGAGCACAAAGACGGGGCGTATGAGCTGCCGGATTCGGTAACCTTGCATTACCTTTTTCAGTATTTCGGCCTCAGAGTCCACCTAACAGTCCAGCTGCTGGTGTGGACTTAGCGTGACTACATGGACTCAGTGGACTGTGCTCGAGGCGTGAAGATGGACTCTATGGACGAGAGAGACGGCAGGAAACTCTGTGGCTTTCATGCCGTCCTACCAGCAGTTTTGCCTGCCAGTCCACCTCTGCTATAATGGACACACGGGGAGCTGGGGATTTGGCCCGGCTGAGAGGTGGAACCCAATTCCACGACCCAAGAACCTGATCTGGGTAATGCGCATTACCCGACAGTGTATTTCAGCTGCAGGCAGAGCGGCATTTTTTATGCGAAATCCAACGCTGTCCCGAAAGGCTGTCCCAAACAGCCCCACGGCCCTTCGCCCTATTGGGAGGGCATGCGGCGAATCGGCGAGCGGTCGCTCTGACGAGCGGCACACGCCCTCTGATGAATGGAGCCAAGGGGACGGTCCATTTGACTCCAGAGCGCTCACCGGAAGGCGCGGGTCACCGCCTCGCGATATCCGCGCAGCTCCCCCTCGCTGCTCCGCTCGATGAAGTCGTCGATGTACGCGAGCAGCTGGTCCTTGGTGTGCGGGATCCTGCACTGCACGTGGAACAGGTTGGAGGCGTGCTCGTTCATGAAGACAATGTCGTTGGTGAGGCACCGCACGAGCTCGCGCACCTCCTCGAGCTTCTCGGTCTCGGTCGACTCCTCTCAGAGGCCCTTCTCCATGGCGCGGCGGCGCTGTGCATGGTCATGGCCTATTACGGCAAATGGGTGCCGCTGGAGCAGGTGCGTCTTGACTGCGGAGTGAGCCGTGACGGAAGCAAGGCAAAGAACATCTGCGTTGCGGCGAGGCATTACGGCTTTTCCGTAAAGTCGTTCTACATGAGTCCGGAATCCCTCAAGAAGAAGGGGCAGTTTCCCTGCATCATCCACTGGAACATGAATCACTTCGTGGTGCTGGATGGCTTCAAGGGAAAGTGGGTCTACCTCAACGACCCCGCCAGGGGAGAGGTCAGGGTAAGCTGGGACGAGTTCGACGCGGCGTTTACCGGCATCGTGATCATCCCCGTTCCCGGGGAAGACTATGAGCCCAGCGGCAAGCGCAAGAGCGCCATCGACTTTGCCCGCAAGCGCCTGACTGGCGCGGGGGCCGCGGTGGCCTTCGTGATGCTGACCACGGTGATCACCTACCTGTTTGGCATCGCGAACTCCGTGACCTCGCGCATCTTCATGGATCGGCTGCTCACGGGAATCAACAAAGACTGGCTGTACCCCCTTGTCTCCGTGATGACCCTGCTGGCGGCGATTCAGCTTGTCGTGGCCTGGGTGCAGACGATCTACTCGCTCAAGATCAACGGCAAGATGGCCGTGATCGGAAACACGAACTACATGTGGAAGGTGCTGCGCCTGCCCATGGAGTTCTTCTCGCAGCGGCTGGCCGGCGACATCCAGTCGAGGGCCGCCCTTAACGCCTCCATTGCCGAGACGCTCGTGAACACCTTTGCGCCGCTCATCCTCAACACGGCGATGATGGTGTTCTACCTGGTGCTCATGTTCATGCAGAGCCCGCTGCTTACGCTTGTCGGCGTCGTGACGCTGGTGCTAAACGTGATCGTGTCTCGCATCATCTCGCAGAGGCGCCTTAACATCGCTCGCGTGCTGATGCGCGATGTCGCAAAGCTGGAGGCCACCACGGTAAGCGGCATCCAGATGATTGA
This sequence comes from Atopobiaceae bacterium, assembly GCA_017513965.1. Lineage (GTDB taxonomy): Bacteria > Actinomycetota > Coriobacteriia > Coriobacteriales > Atopobiaceae > RUG440. Next base: position 7,529 of record JAFWMI010000200.1, on the reverse strand, counting down.
GACAATCAAGGCCAGCGGCGCGGAGAACGGCTTCTTCCAGAAGTGGGCCGGCTATCAGGCGTCCGTTAACGCGCAGAACGTCAAGGTGGCCAGGACCAACCAGCTCATCGGCACGATTCCCGCCTTCATCTCCACGCTTGCCAACTACGCCGTGCTGGTGGCCGGCGTCTGGATGAGCATGGACGGAACGTTCACCCTTGGTGCCGTGCTGCTGTTCCAGGGCTTCCTGGGCTCCTTCATGTCTCCCGCGATGACGCTTGTCTCTGCCGGGCAGACCATCCAGGAGATGCGCACGCAGATGGAGCGCATCGAGGACGTGATGGAGTATCCCACGGACGCGAGCGTGGCGGAGCACGACACCGAGGTGACGGAGCTTAGCAAGCTCCGCGGCAACATCGAGCTGAGGGGCGTCACCTTTGGCTGCTCGCGGCTGGAGGCCCCGCTCATCGAGGACTTCTCCCTAACCTTGAAGACGGGCCAGCGCGTGGCGCTGGTTGGCCCCTCGGGGTGCGGCAAATCCACTATCTCGAAGCTTGTCTCTGGTCTCTACCAGCCCTGGAGCGGAGAGATCCTGTTTGACGAAAGGCCCAGGGAGGCCTATCCCCGTGAGGTCATGGTTGGCTCGCTTGCCGTGGACGACCAGGACATCATCATTTTCGAGGATACCGTTGCCAACAACATAAAGCTCTGGGACGACTCTATCCAGGACTTCGAGATGATTCTTGCCGTGCGAGACGCGCAGATCCACGACGAGATCATGGCGTTTCCCGGCGGCTATCAGCACAAGCTGATCTCTGGCGGCAAGAACATCTCGGGTGGACAGCGGCAGCGAATGGAGATAGCGCGCGTCCTTGCCCAAGACCCGACGATCATCGTTTTGGACGAGGCCACCTCCGCGCTGGACGCCCGGACGGAGCACGAGGTCGTGAACGCCATCCGCGACCGCGAGATAACCTGCATCGGCTGGCTGCAGGCACGCGGCCTTGTCGACGAGCGCTACAGGTTGCTCGCACAGACGGCGTTTGCCAAGCGCGTGGGACGAGCGAGCGAATCCGTCGTGCTCGCGTGCCTTCCGGCCTTTGTGAAGCTCCGCTGGCGCGCGGGATGCCAACCCGATGCGAAGGCATACCTTATCGCCCGCGTCGATTGCTAAGCGACCCCGGGCCAAGGGCTCCGCTTTGCCGCAGCCGTTTGCCGAGAAAGACCTGCTCCGTTCCACCTACAATGATTGTCGATAGTCCAGGGACGAGAGGGTGCATCGTGGAACCCACAACCAAGACAAACGATCCCAAGCGCACGGCGGCAGAGGCGGGCTGGCATGTGTCGCGCTATAACCTGAGCGCCCCGGTGCCCGGGAACAAGACCGTTGCCATAGCGAACCTCTACAAGGGCACGTGCGCCGAGTACAACCCAATCGAGCTGTATCTGATGGGCGTGCTCGACGAGATTTCCGAGGACCACCCGATTATTTCCCGCCTGTCCAAGCGCGGTGTCATCGCCAACTTTGACGAGCGGGCCGCCCTCGAGACGATGGGGCGTGCGGCCTGCATGCGGTCCCGGGGCGTGTCGCTTACCATCTGCCCAACCCTGGGTTGCAACTTTGACTGCCCGTACTGCTTTGAGGACCATCGGGTTGGCAGGATGTCGGCAGACGTGCAGGACGACGTGGTGGTGCTTGCCAAGCGCATGATGGATGCCTCCGGCTCCAGCAACCTCTCGATTACCTGGTTTGGGGGCGAGCCACTGCTTGCGCCCGACGTGATCGAGTCGCTCTCGAAGCGCTTCATGGCGTTGGTCGACGAGAGGGGCGGCACGTATCGCGCGGGCATCATCACGAACGGCTATCTGCTCACGCAAGAGACCACGCGCATGCTTGGCGAGTGCAAGGTGGCATCGGCTCAGGTGACCCTCGACGGCATGCGCGAGGCCCACGATGCCACGCGTCACCTGGCCGGTGGCGGTCCCACGTTCGACCGCATCGTGGAGAACCTTCGCGCGCCGCTTCCCTTCCGGGTGAGCATTCGCCACAACGTGCACGCCGGCAATCGCGACCAGATGGATGCGCTCGAGGCGTTTGTGACGCAGCTGGCGAAGGAGTCGGGCAACGACATCCGCTACTATCCTGCGCCCGTGAGCGGCTCTGCCGTTGCGGACGAGCGCGGGCGACAGGTTGACCTGCTCTGCGGAGGAACGGACGCCGAGGTGGGCATCCGGCAGGACGCGAACCGCTTTGGCGCCGGCCGCGGCAACTACTGCGGTGCGCAGAGCTTCTGGGTTGTGGGTATCGACGACAAGGGCAACCTGCAGAAGTGCTGGGAGGCGGTTGACAAGCCGCATGTTAGCTTCGGCACGGCGCACGACTGGGACCCGATGAACCCGTTGGCAACCGCAGCGAACCCCGACAACCTCACCAAGTTCCTCAACTCGGCAGGTCCGGTGCCCGATGACGAGTGCCATGAGTGCGTGTGGTTGCCGCTGTGCGTGGGAGGATACCCCTTCAAGCGCCTGCACGGGAACAGGTCTTGCGTGCCCTACAAAAACGACGCTGAGGCCTACGTTCTTGCGCTCCATGCGCGCATCGGCGAGGACAAGGCCGCCGAGGGCGATAGGCCCTAGGCGATCAGACGAGGCACGAAAGGGGAGGCCAGGGGTTAAAACCTCTGGCCTCCCTCTATGACAGAGTGCTCAGAATCGACGCCCGTGGCCGCACGAGCATCGTGCATAGATCACATGTGGCCCGCAAGCAGGGTGCATTCGCGCGCTTCCTGGTTGTCGGTGCACACCGACGGGCAATCCGTCAGGCTCCATCCGCCAGACACAGACTCCAGCTGCTCGTCGGTGAGCTCGATGCCTTCCTCCTTGACGAGGGCCATGAGCTCCTCGGGCGTCTTGGCGGCCTTTGCCTTGGCCTTCTGCTCGTCGGTCAGGTCGTTGAATTCCATGGTGTCTCCTCTAGTTGCGTCTTTACGCTGCCGCTGCCCAATCTACCGCGGCGCCCGAGGACTCACTTCAGGTGTTCTCATCTCTTCTCGAGGAGCACGTACCAATCCACGCAGGTATAGCCAGACGACAGCCTCTCGGCAGCAACCCAGCCGTCTCTCTTTAGGCACCGCCTGAGCGAGACCCCGCTCTCGATGACGCGGAAGGAGGTGGCTTTGGGGTCGTAGTCCACGAGTGTGAGGAAGTGGTCGGGGACATGGGCGACCGCCGTGCCGCCCGAGAGCAGGTGCTCCGCCAGCCTGACGTCGGCAATCGTCCCGTAATACTGCCCGACAACGCGAAAGCCCAGCTCGTCGCCGAACTCCCGCTCCACGTTGTCGTACAGGACCTTGCGATATGTGCCTTTCTCGCGAGGCCGGTAGGCGCCGATGCCCATCGCCCACTGCCCAATGCGCACGGCATCGGGCAGGCTCCCGTTCAGGGCGTGGATGGCATTGCAAAAGGAGAAGATGCCGCATCCGGCCGAGGCAAAGCGAAGATCCCGCAGGGCCTCGTCGCCACTTGTAGAGAAGCATCTATCCCGCTGGTCGTATATCATCAGTTTGCGAAGACATGGTTCACGTCCGCTGCGGCACCCGACCACTGAAAGACGTTTCGCAATTAACAGTTGAGAGAGCTAATTTCATAGCAACCGCCACAGCCTCCGGCTACGAGCTCGAGCTGTTCGTCGGAGAGCACGATTCCCTCCGCCTCGACGATGTCGAGCAGCTCCTCCATGCTCTGGGCTGCCTTTGCCTTCTCCAACAGCTCGGGCGAGAAAGCCTCCTTGACCTGCTCTTGCAGCTCGGGGCTCAAATCGTTGATGTTCATGCCGACGTCTCCGTTTCCTCGTTAGGCTTTACAACCACATGATAATAGATATACGCGCACAGGTGCCTTGCCGTCCCGGTTACCTGTAATGAATTACTCAGATGCGCTCCACCCGACAAGCGCCTCTAGAGTCCTTTGTTGCCATCCTCCCTCGAAGAACAGGCATTTGGATGGATCTGCGCCAATCGAGTCCACTCCGTCGTGCTCTCCCCCAGGAAGGATCACGGCCAGTGCCGGACAGCCGCCGGCGCACCGTTCGAAGTGTCGGCACGCCGAGCATTTGCCTCCGCGCCTGCGCAAGTTGCCCACGGTATCGCAGGCGACAGAGCGGTAAGCTTCGCTGGCCAGAATGTCGCCCAATGGCCTCTCGCGCACGTTGCCCAGGGAAATCCCGCGCTTGGCGAAATAGCCACTCATCTGCATGCAGGGCACCGCCTCCCCGGCAGACGTGATGGCAATCATCTCGCGATTGCCCAGGCAGCGCGGGAGCTCGTCCCGATACGCCCCATCGGCAAACCGCCTTGGGACGAGGCAGTAGCTCTTGGACTTTGGGAAAAGCGAGAGGTATTGCCACACGGCGAGTTCCATGGCGTGGTCTTGCTCGCTGTAGCGCTTGCATGCCTCCAGCGTGGTCGCATAGTATTCCTCTACGGACAGGGTCGCGCCCGAGGCGTTTGCGAGCCAACGATCCGACTCGCTAGTCCGGATGAGCCGTGCGGAGCTCACGCCCAGATCGTCCAGGTAGCGCAGCGTCTCGTCTAGGGAGCCGGCAGTGATCCTGTTCACCTGGATCTGCGCGGACACCCTGAAGCCGTTTTCTATGCACGACTCGATCGCGCGCAGCGTCCGCACCTCCGCCCCCGGAGCGCCGCGCATGAAGTCATGGTGGCCCAACCCGTCGAAGGAGATCTTCATGAGAGGATTGCAACCGAGCGCGTGCAGGTCATCGAGTGTTTCCTTGCTGATGAAATATCCATTCGTGTTTATCTTGTCCACGTACATGCCGTGCGCATGGATTTCCCGGACCGCGTCCATGAACCTCGGATGCAGCATCGGCTCGCCGCCCGTGAGCATGACGGAATGGATTCCACACGCTTGTGCCTGGTCGAACAGGCGCACAAGATCCTCGAAATCCCACTCCGTCATAAGCGGCGCGTTGTCGGCCGCGTTGAAGCAGTGCGGGCAGTTGTAGTTGCATCTCCCCGTTATCATGAGGTTCATCTTTGGCACATGGACGTTGTCGCAGCGCCGAAAGACCGACCAGGTGCTAGGGGCATCCCCCTTTTCGCAGGGGCTTACGAGGCCGCGTCCCTCCAGCCGGCTGAGGGTATCGTTGGGCTCGAGGTCGGTCGAGCCGTTGCACAAAAGCATGCAGAAGAACTCACGGCTCGTGAGCTGCCGCGCACGGGGCTTGCCCTTCACGTAGTAGGCGAAGGGGACATCCTTCCAGCCGCGAAGCGCTATGTGATCGTTCACTCGGTAGTACATTTACCGGCCCGCCTTCGTCTGGCTCGGGAAGCCCGCCTTCTTGAGCAGGTAGGCGTCTATGCGCTCGGGGTTCTTCGTGCAAGAGCGCCCTCCGCTCAGACGGGCAAGCAGGCACCCGCCATAGCAAACCGTCAGCAGCTCGCATTGCATGCACTCCTCGTCCTTTGTGGGCAAGACGTATTCCAGGCATTTTGCCATGTGCAGCTGGTCCAACCTGTCCAAGCCGTCTTCGTCCAGGTCGAGGATGTTGCCGTAGACGAAGTTGCGGTTCGCGGCAAGTTCGTTGCAGTGGGGGAAAAGGTATCCCTCGTCGTCAACCAGGTAGTTGTCCAGCTGGACGACATGGCAGTTGAAGAGCTTGGGAGTGTATGTGTTGGAACGCTTCTCGAGGTCTGTTGTGTCCAGGATCTTGTAGTACTCGTCGGATGGGAGATGGCTCGTGGGATCGCCGCGCTGCAAGCCCGCGGCCGAGGTATGGACCAGCGTCGGGGAGCAGCGCATCTCGTTACCCGTGCTCTTGGCTATGGCGCCTATCACTGCCTGCAGCCTCTTGTACGACTCATAGTTGCCCGCATGCAGGTTGGAGCGGATGTTGAGCACCATGCTGGTCTTGATGGAGGAGAGGTTGCCAACAATCCGCTCGAAGGTGGCGCCGCCGCCGTGCAGGTGCCTGGTCTTGTCGTGCTCGGATCCGTAGCCATCCAGCGTGACTATGGCAAAGCGGCAGTTGACGCCTTCGAGCAGGTCTACCATTGCCTGGTCGAGCAAATAGGCGTTGGTGTGGATGTTCGAGCTGAATCCAGCCCCATGCTGCGCCGCCACGTCCATGAGCCTGTGGCCGAGGTTGTCGATGATGTCTGCGGCCAGCAGGGGCTCGCCGCCAAACCAGTCGACGGTCATCCTCTCGTATCCGCCCTGCTCGAGCTTGGCCTTGGTAAGGCGCACGACCTGGTCTTGCGCCTCCTGCGCCATGTGTCCGCTCCGGCGCGCCTGGAAGCAGTAGGGGCAGGCAAAGTTGCAGAGCGACGTTACGTGGAGCGTGAGCCGAAGGACTTTGTCCGTTCTAGCTGCGTAGTCGCTATACCGCTTGCGAACCTGGTCCTTTAGCACCTCGAGCTCGTCGCAGTCCGAAAGTAACCCAAGCTCATGCCACCGCTTCACGACCGGATGGCCCTGCGAGAACTGTGGAGAGAGGTCGAAGAGTAGCTTCTGCGCTCGGTCCAGGCGTAGCATCGCGCCGGTGTTGAAGTTGTACACGAGGCACTCGTTGCTGCCCGGGATGGCAACCGTGTAGTTGTATCTCGAATGATGGGTCATGAGATGCGCCTTACGTGTGTGGAGCGACCTTCTCTATAGCTTACGCCTGCGGCCGGGCGTTATCTGCGACGAGGCCCACCGGTGGCATCTCAATCTTATGATTCCCGATAACAGGCAATCGGATGATGCAAACGAGAGCGCTATGCCAGCCGTTGTGCTGGTTGCGGCGCGCGTCCCTTGCGCTGCAATAGCCTCCGAACAGGAGAGCTGGGGATTTGGCCCGGCTGAGAGGAGCGACCGGATCGCTCGACCCTCCAACCTGGCCCGGGTAATGCGCATTACCCATGAAAGTAATGACGGCGGCCTCTGAACTGCCGTTTTTGTTAGCGGTCCACGAAAGTGCACGGAGGGCAGTCCACGAGGTCAAAGGGCAGTGCACGAGGCCGTCTGGACTGGATGCCGAATCGGCGAACGGACAAGAGGTATCTCGGGCGCTGCTTGTTTTCGTTGGATGGATCATACATCTACGTTGTTTTTCATAGATATACGAAAAACAACGTAGATGTATGATACTCGCAGGAAGAATGAAGGGAGAGGGGGCAGTGTGGACGAGAGGGCACTTAACGATGCGATTGAGTTGGTCCTCCTGCGCAGGTGCGAGACCCAGACTATAGAGGTGAAGGCAGCGCGCGGGGGCACGCCGCGCCTCTACGACACCCTGTCCAGCTTCTCGAATCAGGCGGACGGGGGCATCGTCATCTTCGGAATCGACGAGGACGCAGGCTACGAGGTCTGCGGCGTGTTCGACCCTCAGCGCCTGCAGAAGGACGTCGCCGAGCAGTGCAAGGAGATGCGGCCGGAGCTCCACCCGTACTTCGCGACGACGGTCCGGGAGGGGATGGTCCTCGTCGGGGCGTCCTTCGAGGGGCTCCCCGCCGGGATGCGTCCCGCCTACCGAAAGACGGCGGGGATTG
>JAFWMI010000199.1 GCA_017513965.1 Atopobiaceae bacterium | reverse complement strand
TCGTGGAATGTGAAGAAGTCTGGCCTGTGACGCGACTGGGTGGTCTCGAACATCACGCCCTGCTCGTTGAAGGTGTGGTTGGTTACCACGGCGAGCATGTCAAAGTCGAGCAGATCCATAACCGCGCGATCGTCTGCCAAGGCGTACTCCATGGTAACCGTGCGGTTGCTCGTCACAATTCTCATGCCGAGCGTCTCTTCGGCGTATTCGTACAACGAATCCTCGGCTATGCGTGGTGTTAGTCCGGGCAGCGCCGATTCAAGGAAGTAGCTCTTGTCGCGAATAAGCGCCTTCCCGTCGAACAGACGTACTCGCTCCAAGTGTATGAGCTTGTCGTTTGGCATAAAGCCCGTAAGCTCCGCAAGCGCCTCGTCCGCCTCAATGTGTTCGAATACGTGAACCTTTGTTTTGGCGTTGAGACCATTGCGAGCCGCCGCCTCTTTGAACGTCTCTATGTCGCCCAAGACGAAGTTTGCCCGGCGTTCCGGACGATAGATCACGAGCACCCCTTTGCCTCGGATGGGTTGCACAAAACCGTGCAAGATGAGCACCGAGAGGGACTTGCGCACCGTGTTGTGGGAGCACTCATAGTACTCCACAAGCTTGTTCTCGGATGGAATAAAGGCTTGGTAGGGATACACGCCTTCGAGAATCTTATCGCGCAGATCCTCGTATATGTCGTAATAGATTGCTCGCATGTTCCTCCACATAGTTGTGTGGTGCTTTTAGACCCGTGCTACCGTGCTACGCGAGAGTATAAAACAATCTATCGCTTCATCATATTACTTGGTAACCACTGAGGGACAGTCCCCAATTGGTTAGTAACCAAAAAGGGACAGTCCCCAATTGGTTGGGTGCCGAGGATACGAGCTACTCAAAGTAGATAGTGCCGTCCGGGTCAATCTCGAATCGAGCCGTCTTGGTGAGGAAGCTATCGCCAAAGGAGTCCTTAATGCAAAAGCGGTAGAGATACGCACCATCGGGCAAAACATCATAGGACACGTTGAGCCGTTTGCTCGTAACAGTGTATGGCTCGCCCTCGTAATGGCTCGTTGCTTGGTCGTCGTTTGCTGCCACGGCATCGTATTGTGGCACGATTACGTCGCCGCGCTTGATGGTGGTTACGCCGCGGTCTATGGCGCCATTAGCCCCCACGCCGTTCCACGCGCCCTCGACCGTTACCTTGCCGCTCTTTATGTTCTGTTGCATGCGTAAGTAGCAGGACGTGCCGTTGAGCGTAATGGGGGAGGTGTACACGATGTAGTCCTCCGTGGCGCTCTCCACGGCCAGGTTGAGGCTCTGGCCGTCGGGAAGCGACAGCCAGTGACCGTTGAATCCGTCCGAGAACTGTCCCGTCTCCCAGTCGCCGTAAACGTCGTATGTCTCGCCGAGGGCTATGTGGTCCGTACCGTCCTCGGAGACCATGTACACGAGCCCGCTCACCACGGAGGCGTTGTTGATGCCATGCTGGTCGAACACGAACCAGTAGGTGCCTTGGTCGTCCACCTCGGGCTCTTGGGCAAAGGTCACCTGCGTGCTGGTCTCGTTGTGGTCGTCGACGTACTCCCAGTGGTCCTCCACCTGTTGTTGGGTCTCTTGGGCGTTGCCAAGGAGCCAGTTCCAAAACGCGTTCTCGTCAAAGAAGGTGTCTCCGGAGTACTGCGTGTAGGGCGTGCCACCGTTGTAGGTTGCGCCGTGTGCCAAGCGATCCACGTACGAGAGGTACGACGGATTGACGGCGACGGTTTGGAATATGGAGAGCTCCTTGGAGGTGTTGAGGCTCAGGGGGTAGTACGTGGACAGGCCGCTGGCAGCCGCATGATAGGTGCCGCGAATTTGGTAGGTCACGGCCTTGTTGAGCGTTTGAAGCACGTCTTGGGCGCTGGGGGTAACCTCGGCGCACGCCTCTACGATGCCCCCAAGGTCCACCATGTTGGTGTAGCCTTCTCGGTGGTTGTTGCATCCGTAGTTCTCGGCTCGCTGTATGCCGCGCGACATGGCCGCAAGCGTTCCTTGGTCGTCGCCCGACGCATACATCTCCTGCGAGAAGCGATAGAAGTCCTGCATGAGCTGGTCAATCTGCGAGAGGTCCACCACAGAGAGTGTGGTAAAGCCCCGTGTGGATGAGTCTACGGACTTGAGATAGCTGTTGCAGACCGATTTCCCCAGTTCGTTGCCTGTGCAGGAGGGATGCTTCGCCAAATACTCGATGATGGACCCGTACTCCCAGCCGGTCGCCGGCTCGCTCTCCTGCGAGGCGATCATGTAGTCGGCGTACGATGCGAGCACGTTGGCCGTCTCCAGCGTGCTCATAAGGCAAGCGTCAAAGCCGATGAACTCGAACTTCTCCCACATGGTTTGATAAGTTGCGGCGAGCGCCTCGTCCACCTCGCGAAGATACAAGGAATCGCTGCTGTTTGGCTCGTCAAAGCATGCGCCGGCAATGGAGCCGCCGCCATGGTCCCAAAGAATGAGTCCCATATGGTCGGCCGGATAGGTCTTAACGCCCCAGGTCAGGAAGTCGGAGAGGGTCGACGACATGCCCATGTTGGCGGCTCTAACGGTTCCTGCGTCCTTGATGGTTCCGTTTTGGATAAGATACCGGCCGAGCTTCTTGTTGCTCACGGTGCGATTGTGCCATCGATTGGCACCGCCCGTCTCAACGACGAACCGTACCTTGCTGCTGCCAGTTGCACGGACCATCTCGTTGAGGTCGTTGGTTGCGGCACCACCCTTGGTCTCTAGGTCGGAGCCACACAGATAGACGAAGACCGTCCAACCGTTCTCCTCGATGCCAGATGGGCGCCTTCCGCCGGGAAGCACGCGGCTGATGTCGAGCGTTTTGCTGCCCCGTTCTGCGCGTATGGAAAGGCCGCTTGCAACGCGATCGGCGAGGGTCTCTCCGCCACTTGACGAGGAACCGGTGTAGTTGCCCATGCATGCCGTGAGGCACAGGCAAGCGAAGACAGGCAGCAATGCCGCGCTCAGGCGCGATGAGATGCGGGAGATGCTCATGGGATGCTCCTACGTGCCTCTATGAGAGTTTGGCTTGGATGTGTTGCAAAAGGGCTGCCAGCGTCTTGGCGTCGCGCGTGGAAACGCCGCTCTGCCCAATAACGAGCATGCCGTTTTGAACGCCGATCTTGCAGCCGTGCAGGTCCTTCCAGGCAATGGCCGCCGTGCCGCCGCGGCCGTCTGCCAAGTGTATGCCAGACGCACTGAGGAGCATGCCCGCCCTGCCTGTGGCAGTTGGGTCGGTGAGCAAGTACAGTTCGTCGTTGGCGGCAAGGCCAAAGTTGGAGCGCAGGCGGCTGGCATTCTTTGTGAGGGTGTCGCCACTGTAGGTTTGGGAGAGCGACCCGGGTTTGAGGCCTTGTACGTAATCAGCGATGATCTGCTTAACATTGGGGCTTGCGGACACCTTGTGTGGCTTGACCGCTGCTCGTATGGTGCCAGTCCTGTGAACCGCTCCGTCGACTACCTTGACGCGACGCTGCTTGCCTTGCTCCATGGCTACTCCTCAACGTTGGTTCTGGTACTTCCATTGTACCGCTAGAAATCATAGAGACAGCCCCCTCGCACGCAAGGGGACTGTCTTCTCAGCTACTGTGTTTGCGTTGCGCTACTGCTCGAGCGCGAGCAGGTCGTCTATGGTCTGTCGCCGTACGGCAACGCGCACCGCTCCGTTAAAAATCATAACGAGCGCGGGGCGGAGCACGCGGTTGTAGTTGCTGGACATCGCAAAGTTATACGCGCCCGTGGTGAGAACCGCAATCACGTCTCCGCGTTTGGGTTGGGCAATGCGAATGTCCTCGGCAATGCGGTCGCCGCTTTCGCAGCAACGACCTGCCACGGTACACGGGAAGTCTGCCGGCTCTTGCGCGCGGCTCGCGTTCACAAGCGTGTAGGCGCTCTTGTACAGCGCGTAGCGGGGGTTGTCCGTCATCCCGCCATCGACCGTCACGTAGCTGCGATATCCCTCTACCGTCTTGGTCCCGCCGGTGGTGTAGAGCGTAACGCCTGCGTCGGCTACGATGGAGCGGCCCGGCTCGAGGAACACGCGCGGCATGGGGTAGTTTGCGTGGGCACATCCGGCCTCGAGGTGCTGTGCGATTTGGTAGATGTTTTCGTCTATGTCTACCTGGGGGTCATCTTCCACGTAACATACGCCAAAGCCGCCGCCTAGGTTGAAGATGCCCGCCTCGTAACCCAGTTCTTCGCGAACGCTGCAAGCAAAGGCGAGGAGTCGGTCCACCTGATCGCAGAACGACGTTGCCTCGAAGATCTGGCTGCCAATGTGGCTGTGGAAGCCTTCAACCTCAATGCCGGGCGTGTTGAGCGCCTCGCGCACAAAGCGCAGCGCCTGGCCGGTCTCGATGGGTACGCCAAACTGCGAGTCCACGCGCCCCGTGTTGATGGCCTCGAGTGTGTGCGGGTCAAGTCCAACTGTCACACGCAGCAAAACACGCTGCACGATGCCACGCGCCTGAGCCTCCTTGCCCAGCACGGCAAGCTCGTTTGCGTTGTCCACCACAAAATGACCCACGCCCTGCTCAACCCCGTATGCGATCTCGGCATCGGTTTTGTTGGTGCCGTGGAAGCACAGGTTCTCTGCCGGGAACCCCGCGCGTATGGCGGTGGCCACCTCACCGGCCGAGACCACATCGGCACCCAGGCCTTCGTCTGCGACGACGGGATAAATGCCCTTGAAGCAAAGTGCTTTGCTCGCATAGAGTGGCATGGATCCCTGTGGGAGGTACGCCTTCATTGCCTTTGTGTAGAGGCGGCAGTTGTGCCGCACGCGATTCTCGTCGAGCACATAGAGTGGGGTGCCGTACTTCTTGGCAAGCTCGCATGCGTCGATGCCCGCAATGGCAAGGTGTCCCGCTTTGTTGACGGAGAGATTGGGATATAGCATGGGTGCTCCTCACGTTATGCCCCGGGACATCCCGGGGCAATAGCTTGACTACATAAGGTGCGCGCGCAGCTCCTCGGCAGAGAGGGGCGAGAGTAGCGCGGGCGGAATGTCGAACATGGTGCGGGCGCCTACCTCGCCACGCTCATGCATGCGGTATGCCGCGCGTGCGACGCTTGCGAGCACGCTACCGGTAAAGTACGGGTTGGAGTCGAGGTTGAGCGAGAACTCAATCGTGTCGCCAAACTCGTTGTTGAGTCCCGTACGTCCGCTGCGAATAACGGTGCCGCCATGGGGCAGGCCCGCGTGATTGGCGTCGAGCTCTTCCTGAGAAATGAACGTAACAGTCGTGTCGTAATCCGAGAAGTAGTTGGGCATGGTGACGATGGCCTGCTCGATTGCAGCGAGGTCCGCACCCTCCTCGGCAACCACAAAGCACTCGCGGGTGTGCTTTTGACGCGTCGTAAGCTCGGGGTTGCTGCCAGAGCGCGCGGCTTCCACGGCTTCGGGAACGGGAACCGTGTACTGACGTGCGTCTGCCACGCCGGGGATGCGACGAATGGCGTCGGAATGCCCCTGGCTTACGCCCCTGCCCCAAAACGTGTAGTCCGCTCCCTGGGGCAGCGCGGCACTTGCATAGAGGCGGGCAAGCGAGAAGAGGCCAGGATCCCAGCCACAGGAAATGACGCCAATGGTGCCCGCGGCGCGTGCGGCTGCGTCTACGTTGGCAAAATGCGTGGGAATGTTTGCATGGGTGTCGAAGCTGTCGACCACGCAAAAGCGGGCAGCAAGCTCTGGCGTTTGGACGGGCAGGTCGGTTGCGCTGCCACCGCACAGAACCACTACGTCGACCTTGTCGGCGTACGTAGGCATATCGTCCCATGCGAGCACGGGCGTGTCGGTCGCCACGCGCACGCTCTTGGGGTCGCGACGCGTAAAGATGCCTACAAGCTCCATGTCGGGGGCGTTGGTAACCGCTGCCTCGACACCTCGGCCAAGATTGCCGTATCCGGCGATTGCCACCTTCATCACATACCTCCTTGTTATGGTTCGTCTAGCAGTACGAGGATACCCTCACTCGGGCTGAGGTCGCGGGATTGTAACAGGGCGTGTTTCCCCTCGCAACAATTCGTGGCCGAAGGAATGCCGTCGCGGGTTGCTTGGACTCCTAACGGACATGAGTTGGCCGGCCGATGGGAGTCCCCTTCGACCGGCCAACCATATAAACGAGGGTTCTGGAAGCGCCACGACCTAGCTCTGCAGGTGGAACGCAAGAGCGCCTATGAGGTTCGCTTCGTTGCCATACGTACAGGTGACAATCTGCGGGCGCGAGAAGGGGATGGATGTGGGGTGTTTGTCAAAGGCTTGGTTTACCTTGTCGCGAACCACCGCGGTAGTCGCGGGACGTGCGGAGATGCCGCCGCCAATGGCGTAGCGGGGAAGGTCGAGCACGCACTGGAGGCTAAAGATGCCTGCTGCCATTTGCGTGGCGAACTCTTCGATGACCTCCTTGGCCTCCTGCTCGCCCGCCTCGTAGGCGTCAAACAGCATCACGCCGTTTGCCTCGCCTTTCTCTAGGCCCTTCTTCGCTCCATAGAAGCCCACGATTGACTTTGCCGAGACGCGTCCGGTCCATGCGTTAGACATGTCCTCGTCAACCCACGTATCCAGATTGCGGAAGGCGTCGTTGTTTGCGCCCAGCCAGCTCAGCTCTCCCGCGCCACCCGAGCAACCCATCCACACCTTGCCGTTGAGTACGATGCCGCCGCCGATTCCGGTGCCGAGTACGATGACGCAGCCGGAATCCACGTCCGAGAGCGAGCCAGACCAGTTTTCGGCCATGGCTGCGCACTTGCCGTCGTTGGCGATGGTGCACGACTTGTCAAAGATCCCTTGGATGCGTTCTGCGGCAGGGTACTCGCGAAGCCAGGTAAAGGCGCCCCCGGTGTGTGCCCAACCGCGGGCCGTGTCTATGCGGCCCGGCATGGAGACGGCAACGCCCTCATAATCGTGAGTCCCCACGGCTTCGCGCACTTCGCGAAGCGATGCGAGCATCTCCTCCTCGGAGCATGTCTTGGCGGGGACCTTACCCTGCTCAACAAACTGCGCTTCTGTGTCTATAATTGCATATTTAATGAATGTGCCGCCAATGTCGAGAGCCAAGTAGTTCTTGCTCATGAGGCCTCCTCCGCTCGATACCACCTTGTGGTCTTAGCCTAGCATCATGTGATGCAGACGCCTGTCCGCATGCCTTGCGAAAGCGGCGAGCGTTATACCAGGACGGTCTTTTTTGCGCGCTTGGACGCATACATGTGCTCGTCGGCTTTGGCCACGACCGACTCGATGTGTGGACAACCCACGTCTGCGCGTGCGAACCCCACAGATACGCTGGGAATGCGTTCGTCGCTCTTTTGCGCCTTGCGAACGAGCTGCGCCAAACGGTCACTGAGCTCTTCTGCGCTTTTTGATTGCTTGGTGAGCACCACGGTAAATTCGTCGCCACCTGTTCTATAACAAAGACCATGCGATCCATACGCCTTGCGAATGAGCGAAGCGATGGTCGTGAGGCATACGTCGCCAAACGCATGCCCGTACGTGTCGTTTGCGTGCTTGAAGTTATCCACATCAATGAGCACGACCGTGCACGGCAGTGGTGGTGTCTCGAGGAACTCATCGTAGCTGTGCCGGTTGAGCAGTTTGGTGAGTGCGTCTGTGCGCAGAATCATCTCGGCATAGAACTCAAAATACAGTACGACCGCCATGGACACCGCTGGCCACGTGGTCCGTATGGTACTGTCGACCACTTGGATGCCCACTCCCACCATCATGCACACAAGGATGGAGACGATGGTGGCAAGGTTTGCCGACTGATACGTACGTCCCGCGCGTATGGATTCTATTACCAGATAAACCGCCGAAAGCGTATAGATGAGCATATATGCAAGGTAGAAGCTCCCGCGATGGTACACGTTTGCCTCGTCGACCCAAAACACGTAGCCACCAAACACGGTCGCCACCTCAAGTAGCGCCTGGGCGCCAAGGGGTATGGCCATCCATTTTACATGGGGCTGCGGAAATATGGTGTTGGCAATCGCGACGGGAATAACGGGCGCTACGGCAAACGTGGCCGCCATGGCAACGATGTGGGCAAGACGCAGATGCGGTAGTTGCGTGCTGAATACATAGGTAAACCAGTCTGCGAACGTAATGAACGCCAGTGCGACGATGGCAGAGAGAAACACGCGGCGAGCATCACGTCCAACGGTGCGGTTGCTGGCCACCAAGATGCCACCTGCAGCAAGAAAGCTTAGGGTTACGGCCATGAGCCCTGTGAACCCTCGCATGGAGTCTGGCAGCACAAGCATCTTTTGTCCGTTCTCGAGGTCTCATTTGGTTTTTCATCCTATCATGAGTTCTATGGTGCGGCGTATGCGCGGTTGGTTAGCGGGCCGCATGTTGACGAACGTGGAGGATTTGATGACCAAAGAACGCAGCTACGGACGTGCCGCGTGCGAGATGAGACCGGTCACGCTTACGCGTGAGGTGCTCAAGCATGCGGCGGGTTCGTGCATGGTGGAGTTTGGAGACACACGCGTGCTGTGCGCGGCGACCATAGAGGAGGCCGTTCCCAGATGGCGAAAGGGCTCTCGAGCGGGATGGGTTACGGCGGAGTATGCCATGCTCCCCGCGTCGACGGGAAAGCGGAGCCCGCGCGAGTACCGGGGTCGCAAAGGCCGGTCGATGGAGATCGAGCGCCTTATTGGCAGGAGCCTGCGCACCGTGGTAGACCTGCAGGCGCTGGGCGAGCTTACGGTGACGGTAGACTGCGACGTCATTCAGGCGGACGGTGGCACACGCACGGCGTCGGTCACTGGCGCGTGGGTGGCGCTCCACGATGCGCTCACGAGCTTGGTGCGTGCCGACAAGCTGGCGCGCCTTCCCCTCACGGGGCAGGTTGCCGCCATATCCATGGGCATCGTGAACGGACGCGCGCTGCTGGACCTCGACTATGGCGAGGATAGTAACGCGGAGGTAGACCTTAATCTGGTGGGGACTGCGGATGGGCGCATCGTTGAGGTGCAGGGAACGGGAGAGCGTGTGTCCTTCGACCGAGAACAGCTCAACACGTTGCTCGACATGGGACAGGCAGGCATCGAACAACTGGTGGCATTGCAGCGCAAGGTGACCAACTTTGGCGCTTGACGGGGCGGAGGACAACATGAATGCGATTGATGCGGCACATACGGTAGTCGTGGCCACGGGCAACGCACACAAGCTTGCCGAGATAGAGGACATTCTTGGCCGGGCACCTGCCATGGCAGGCATGCGCTTTGTGGCGCTTGGAGAGCTGGGCGACTATCCGGACCCGGAGGAGAACGGTAAGACGTTCTTTGACAACGCCCTCATAAAGGCGCGTGCGGCACTTGACGAGACCGGCCTTGCCATGGCGGTTGCTGACGACTCTGGCTTGATGGTTGACGCCTTGGGCGGAGCCCCAGGCATTTACTCCGCGCGCTGGGCGGGCGAGCACGGTAACGACGAGGCCAACAACGACAAACTTCTTGCACAGATGGCGGGAATTCCCAACGAGGAGCGTACGGCACGGTTCCACTCGTCGGTGGTCTTGGTCACGCGCGACGAGGATGGGGAGGAAATCCTTGCAGGCGAGGGTGACTGCGAGGGTGTGATTGCGCATGACAGGCGTGGAACCAACGGCTTTGGCTATGATCCGCTCTTTGAATTGCTGGACGTGCCTGGCAAACGCATGGCAGAGCTCACGCCTGACGAGAAGAACGCTATCAGTCACCGGAGACGTGCGCTCGATGATCTTGTGCGCAAGCTAGGATAGTCTTATTACCAAAAGATATTTCCGCACAGCATCAAGGAAGGGGTAGCAACATGCGTATTATTCGCTGCAAGGATTATGATGACATGAGCCGCAAGACCGCCAACATCATTTCTGCTCAGGTTATCCTCAAGCCCAACTGCAAGCTTGGCCTTGCCACGGGTACCACGCCCATTGGTGCCTACGAGCAGCTCATCAAGTGGTACCACAAGGGTGACGTGGACTTCTCGGAAGTGAGCACGTACAACTTGGATGAGTATCTGGGCCTCTCGGGCGATCATCCCCAAAGCTACCGCTACTTCATGAACCATACGTTCTTTGATCACATCAACATCGACAAGTCCCGCACGCATGTGCCCGACGGATCCAACCTCAATGCCGACGAGGCTTGCGCTGCATATGATGAGCTCATGGCTGCGGCTGGTCCGCTGGATCTGCAGTTGCTGGGAATTGGCCGCAATGGCCATGTGGGATTCAACGAGCCAGGCGAGGCGTTCTCTAAGGGAACGCATTGCGTGGAGCTTGCCGAGAGCACCATTCAGGCGAACAGCCGCTTGTTCGACAGCATCGATGATGTGCCGCGTAAGGCCTACTCCATGGGCGTGCAAAACATCATGAGCGCCAAGACCATCCTCGTTGCCGCCTCGGGCGAAGACAAGGCGCAGGCTGTGCACGACATGATCTATGGCCCCGTGAGTCCACGGTGCACGGCATCCATCCTGCAGCTGCACGCCGATTGCTTCGTAGTGGCGGACGAGGCGGCCTTGAGCCTTTGCTAACCGATTCTGCCACCGGTAACTGCTGCCGGTGGCAGACCCCAGTTCGTGGCGATTACATAGAGTTGGCCCGAATGCCATATGCTCGGCGAACGAGCGCGGTACAATGCTCCTCTGTAAACCTGTTAACTGGGGCATTATGTGCTTTTACATGCCCGGTCGCTAAGAGAGCTGTGATACACATGGAAAACGAGATTCCGCCTGTCAACCGTGTCGATCAGATTCGGGTTGAGCTGTCGGACCTCGCAGGCCAGCGCATTCGAGTTCGTGCAAACATGGGACGCTCGCGCATAGTAGAGCGCGTTGGTACGCTTGCACAGGTCCACCCTTCGCTATTCGTGGTTGAGGTTGAGGAGCGTCGCGGACGTCGTGCTCGTCAGTCGTACCAATACGTGGACGTGCTTACTGGCACCGTGGAGCTCTACGACGTGAATACCGGGGAGCGCCTGCTCAACTTCTTCGTGGAAGAGTAGCCAACTCACATGTCTAGACTTGTGCTGCCAGCTCCCGCAAAGCTCAACTTGCACTTGGGAATCCATGCGGGCCGTGATGAGCGCGGGTATCACCGGGCGGATTCGCTCATGGTGGCGCTGGATGTTGGTGACGAGGTGCTGGTGAGCGAGCTTCCGGATGCTCAGGCGCCTGTCGTGGCGTGCGAACCCCCCGTGGATGTTCCCCAAGAGAAAAACACGGCGTATCGTGCTACGGTGGCGTTGGGCAATCGGGTTGGCAGAGTGCCAAGCGTGCGTATTGACTTGCGCAAGGGAGTTCCCGACCAAGCGGGAATGGGCGGTTCCTCGTCTGACGCCGCGAGTGTTCTCAAGGCGCTTTGCGAGCTCTGGGGCGTGGATGCCGAAGACGCCCGTGTGATTGAAGCGGCACGCGAGGTGGGGGCGGACGTGCCCTTCTTCCTCGATCCTGTTCCCACGCTCCTGGGTGGTGCCGGTGACGTGCCGGTGGAGAAGTTCCCGCACTTCCGCGCGCCGGTGAGCGTGGTGTTGGTGCGCCCAAAGGGTCCGGGCGTGAGTACCGTGGCGGCTTATGCGGCATTTGACGAGGAGCATGAGGAGGCGGGGGACCCCGAACCCCTGTGCGCGCTTCTACGAACAGGTGAGGTGTCACCCGATGCCTTGGCGGGCCTGTTGGCAAACAACCTCGATCCAGTGGCATGCAGGCTGCTTCCTGCGGTTGGCGAGGTCCGTACGTGGTTGCTGCAGCAGCCAGATGTACTAGGCGGGCAGGTTACCGGCTCCGGAAGCTGCGTCTTTGGCGTGTGCAAAGACGACGTTGACGCGGCGCGTGTTGCCGATGCCGCCCAAGTCCGGTTTGGTGGATGGTCGCGAGCTGCTCATATTGCCTAGGGCGCTTGCGCTATACTTCTCGAATCGTGTTATGACGCAAAACGTAGCTCAAATGCAGAGGTGACTCAAACCATGGAGCGTCAGTCCACAAACGACACGCAGTCGCGTGAATCCGTCGACGAAACGTCGGCAGTCGAGCGTGTTCGTGCCAAGCGTCAAGCGCGCAGGCGAAAGGCCCGCACGCGCAAGCTCATGCCCGTGGTGGCCGTTTGCGTGCTCCTTGTTGTGTGCTATGCCGTGGGTGCATGGTATTTTAGCGACCACTATTATCCCGGAACGACCGTATCGGGTGTCGACGCGTCGTGGAAGGGCGAGCAGGAGCTTGCCCAAACAATCGACGTGCAGGCCGAGCAGTACAAAATCGACGCTCGGCATGGTGACTTCTCATTTGTCGCAACGGGAGAACAGCTCGGAGTTGAGCAGAACGGCGTCGAGCTTGCGCATAAGGTTAGGGAAGAGATGCATCCCCTTGCGTGGCCTGTCGAGGTGCTTGGAAAGCGTCGTGATGCGTACGGAGCAATGTCGTATGACGCCGGGCGCTTGGCATCGTTGGTGCGCAAAGCGGTAGAGCAATACAACGAAACGGCGAAACTGCCCACGGATGCCTCCATGAAGCTCGACGAATCGGGCACGTTCGTGATAGTGGAAGGGGAGCGCGGTACGGCCGTCGACAAGCTGCGGGTGTATAGCGTGCTGCAAGCCGCTGTGTCTGATGGACAACAGGAGGTCGCGCTCGACGATACTGTTACGCTCAAGGCCCCGATCGAGGCAGATGCGCCCGCCACGAAGCAGGCTGTGGAGCGGGCAAACCGTGCTCTGGACCTTGCCATCCCAATTACCTATGGGGGTAAGCAGATTCACGTGCTCACGCGCGACGAGATGACACAGTGGATAAAGGCGACGCCCGACCTCAAGGTCGAGGTGCGTAAGGGGTTGTTTGCCCTTTGGGTAGATACGTATTTGAGCGGCCTTGTGGATCACGAGGATGACGCGTACGCCTATGTGTGCAACGGCCGCAAGTGCGCGAAGACACTTTCCAAAGTGCTCAACTCGGGCGAAGCGAAGCCGGTTAAGATGCCAACGAAAAAGGTGGAGCGGTATTCCAAAACGAGCGAGGGCGTCCCAAAGGCGGCATGGGATGCAGCTGAGGGGCGATATGTGGAGGTTGACGTTGCGCACCAGTTTGCGAGGTTGTACTCCGCCACCGGCAACGTGCTATGGGAGACCGACGTGGTGACGGGCAATGTCTCGGAGGGCAACGAAACGCCGTTGGGGACCTACAGCGTGTACGACAAGAAGACCAACTTCGTGTTGCTGGGAGCAGACAAGAACGAAGATGGCGAGTACGACTATGAGGTGCACGTAAAGTACTGGATGCCCTTTAACCTTGGTGTTGGCTTCCATGACGCGGATTGGCGCGATGCGTTTGGTGGCGACATTTACCTCAACGACGGCAGCAGCGGATGTGTGAACCTCCCGCCGGAGGCGGCCAAGGTGCTCTTTACGCTCATTCACATGGGCGATGTCGTAATC
>JAFWMI010000198.1 GCA_017513965.1 Atopobiaceae bacterium | reverse complement strand
GGATCTTCTGCACGGTGAGCGTCTTGATCCACAGGTTGGTGAGCAGCTCGAGCGCCTCGTCCTCGGTAATGCGGCCAGTCGCAAGGTCAGCCTCGTAGAACGGGTCCATGTACTGGTCGAAGCGACCGAAGGAGAGGCTGTGGCCGTTGGACTCTATCTGCAAGAGCACCTGGCTGAACCACGCCGCCTGCACGGCCTCGTAGAAGGTCTGAGCTGGCTCGTAGGGCACGCGTGCGCATGCGGCTGCCATGCGCTCGAGCTCGGCCTTGCGAGCTGGGTCGTCGCATGCGTCGGCCTGTTCGGCAGCGAGGGCGGCATAGCGGTTGGCCCAGCGGCGCACGGCCTCAATGACCACCAGGACGGCCTTGTAGAAAACGTACTTGTCAATCGAGTCGGGGTCACAGAGGTCGAGGGCGGCCTTCGCGGCGCGGGCGCGCTCCTCGTATCCGCGCAGGCCTTCCTTGAGCATACGTGCGTGGTTGATGGCCAGGTGGGCGTCGCCGGCATTGAGCTTGCCCTCCATGCCAAAGACGCCAGTCTCCATGAAGACGGACACTTCTTCGGGCAACAGGGCCTCGCCACGCGAGCGCAGGTTGTTGTTCTCCCAGAACGGAGCGATGTCGCGGACGGCCTGCTTGTCCTCCTCGGTCATGTAGAAGACGTCGCCGTCGCGCTTCTCGAACTTGTCGAGCTCGTCGATCACGAATCCGAGCGTGTACTCGGGAAAGACCGGTGCGTTGCCGTTCTTGGTGGCTTGGTTGCCGGCGATGAGGGTCTTGTCCTCTATGTAGATGCTCATGTGATCAAGCACGTGCGCGAAGGCGAGGGCGCGGCGCATCACGGGAGGCTGGTTGAGCGTTTGACGGTAGCTCTGGGTGTAGAGTACGGCGCGCTCCGCATCCACGAAGGGTTTCTCGTCCAGCACCTCCTCGCGGTACGCTTGCATGCGCTCGGTGAGGGCGCCAAAGTGCTTGCTGTTCTCCATGATCAACCTTTCTCTTAGGAAGCTCATATGCTTACGTTCGAAACTTATTTTAGAAACAACTTCCTTAGAAGTCAAGCAATGCTTTTGTACAATTTTAACTAGACTTACGAACGAAAGATATGTTAGTATCGTATGTGTAATCAGTAGAAAGGAACCGTAATGCAATCCGCGACGGTGTTCAACATCCAGAAGTTTAGCCTCAACGATGGGCCGGGCATTCGTACCGTCGTCTTCCTCAAGGGGTGCCCCCTGCGTTGCGCTTGGTGCTCCAATCCCGAGAGCCAGCAGCGTGCACCCCAGCTGGAGTGGAAGGAGAGTGCCTGCGTGGGATGCGGTGCCTGCCTCGCAGCTGCCCCAAATGCCAACGTGGCAGAGCACGCGGGCAAGCGTCATCTGGACGTGCGCGGTCTCCGCGGTGACTCCGATGAGGCGCAGGCTGCCGTACGCGCTTGTCCCAGCCATGCTCTCACCTGCACCGGAGCAACCAAGACCGTCAATGAGGTGCTCAGGGTCTGCCTACAGGACCAGCCCTTCTACGAGGACTCTGGCGGCGGCGTCACGCTCAGCGGGGGCGAGGCGCTCACTTGGCCCGCCTTCTGTGAGGAGCTGCTTTGTGCGCTGCACGACCAAGGCATCGACACCTGCATAGAGACCGAGGCGCACGTGCCGACTGAGACCTTCCAGCGCATCGCGGCACTGTTGGATCACATGCTCGTGGACCTCAAGCACGTGGATGCCACCAAGCTACGTGTCCACACGGCCGGTCAGGCCGAGCTCATGCTGGGCAACCTGCGCTGGGCGATTGCCAATCATCCCGACGTGCTGCCGCGCACGCCAGTCATTCCCGGCTTCAACGACGGTATTGAGGATGCCCGTGCTATGGCCAGGTGGCTGCGCGGGGCAGGGGCAACGCGCGTACAGCTGCTGCCGTTCCACAACTATGGCGAGGGCAAGTACGCACTGCTGAACATGCCCTACGGCCTCCACGGAACGAAGAACCTTCACTCGGAGGACCTTGAGGAGTACCGGCAAATCTACCTCGACGAAGGCATTGAGGCGTTCTTTTAAGAGAGGGGAACCCAACATGGAGGAGAACATCGTCGTATATGCCGTGTCGGACATGACCGGCACAACCGTCGGGCGCATCGTGCGCGCGGCATCGGCACAGTTTCCTGCGGGTCACGTACGCATAAAGGTGCTGACCCACGTGAGCTCTGCGGAGCAGATCGTCGGCTTCATCCAGAAGCAGGGCGACGATTGCAAACCCTGCGCCGTGTTCCACACGATTCTGAGCAAGCGTTTGCGCGAGGACCTGCGTGCAGCCTTGCAAACCCTGCGCATTCCATCGGTCGATCTGTTAGGCTCCACGGCGCACGTTATGGCCGACCTCCTTGGTGAGCGGCCGCAAACTCGTCCTGGACTCACCATCGACGACGGCGCCGAGCTTGAGGTGTTCGACTTGGAGCGGAATGAATAGAAAGCGTGTATTCCGCTGGGCCTAGCAAGAGACGATGCCGTAGCGTCGGCAATAAGAAGGCCGGAGGTTCGCCCCCCGGCCTCGTGTTTGCACGTGCCGAACAGAAGTTACGTGCCTCCGTGTGCCGATCGCGTTATTTTCGTTACGATATCCGCCATTGATTATGCAGCGATATCGTCTGGCAGCATGGAGGACGCTAAGTGGCCAGGTCATCTGACCTGTTGTTATTCGCAACCGCGCAGCACAAAACTCAGGGTAGACAGCATCCTCGAACGTTGCCGATTTCTGCCCCAGCTGTAGGTCCACCAGTTATTGCACGAGGGCTGTGAGTGCCGTTAGCCACACGTGGTGATTGGCCCAACGCATTGGGAATCGCTATGCCCGCGCCACCGCTACGTGTTTGTGGGCGTCGAAGGCCACCGACCAGAGGATGGCTCCATGTCCCACCAAACCATGTGCATAGCGCTTGCGCATCGCCTGATCGGCTAGCGTGGCATGCGCCACAACGGCAAGCTCGTCGTGCGATGCGTCAGCGCGGAACTTCACCTCTGTCACAATTGCGGGTAGCGCATGTGCACGTGCGGCCTCGGGCTCGACGATGATGTCCGGCCTGCCACGACCCACCTCGCGGTTGGAGCGCGGGAAGCGGTAGCCCCGCATGCCGTGGAGCAGCGACAACAGCCACATGTGGCAGGAGTTCTCGGATTGCAGGTTGTAGTAGGACACGGAGTCGAGCAGCGCTCGCTCCAGCTCGTGCTCGAGCGCCCGCGCGTCTCCCGAGCGTAGCGCGGTGTGCAGCGACGCCAACGCATCGCGGCCGCCGGCGGAGCTCTGCGCACGGGCGACCAACTCGCGCCTGAACAGGCGGTTGACCTCCCGGTTCGGCACTTCCAGTGTCCGCACGACCTCCGAATCGTTGGGCTCGGCCACGTCGTGGGTGGTGAGATAGCCTGCCAGGTAAAGCTCGGGCCATATGGTGCCCGTGTACGAGCCTATCTCGCCGTAGACGACCGATAGGTCGAGCGGCTCGGTCACAACGCCGCCCTCGGTCAAGGTCGTGAGCTTGGCGTTCGTCGCCGCGTCGGCGCGCGCGACGAGCCTATGCACGACCTCGTTTGACCGTGCCCGTACCATTGGGGCGAGCACAGCGGCCCGTGCACGCCACACCCAAGATCACGACTCTATCTGCCTCACGCCAATGACGATGTGGTGGCGGTCGCTTTCCCGCGTCTTTATGCTCTGCAGAGAAAACGCCGTCGGCACTCCGTTTTTCTCCTTGCGGAACGACAGGTCGAGCGTTTCTTTCTGCTCGGCCAGCCGAATCAGATTTGCCTTGCTGGTTGCTTCCCTGACTTCCTGAGCATCGGCTTCGCTCACGTCCTCCAGCAGCCGTTCCCTGGCCTCATCGAAGAAGTTCGTCCCCGCAGGACGGATTTCCAGATCGCCGTCCTTGCTCATGAAGAATTCAAGATAGAAGTCCGTGACGACGTCCAGATAGAAGATGCTCTCAAAGTCACTGGTCAGCGCCTTGGAGATGCTCATATAGGTCTTCTTTGCCGCCGGTGACATCTCCACCTTGACCTCTTCGCGCTCGATGAGGAACTGATCGAAGGCTTCATGCGGGACCGGCTTCGAGAAGTAATATCCCTGTACGTAGTCGCAGCCCATGGCCTTCAGGACCATGTATTGCTCTTCGGTTTCCACACCCTCGGCCACAACCGGTACGTGCAGGTAGTCCGCAATGTCGATGATCAGCTCGATCATGCGCACGTCCCTGGTTTTTCCGAAAGCACTCCGAACAAAGCTCATGTCCAGCTTAAGCGCATCGATGGGGAGGTGTGTCAGCATTCCCAAAGACGAATAGCCGGTGCCGAAGTCGTCCATCTCGATGCGGAAGCCCATCCCCATGCCGCGCAACTCCTTCGCCGTGGAGATGACCTGTTCAGAATCGCCGGTATAGGCCGACTCCGTGATCTCCAACAGCAGATCATCTGCGTTGAGCCTGTTGGCAGTCAAAATCTCCGCAAAGATGCTCTTGAGGTTTGGCGTGAGCATGTCGATGCGGGATACGTTCACAGACACCGGGACGGAGAATCCGAAGCGGTCCCTCCAATCTCGTATCCTCGCTGCCGTCTCACGCCATACGAACTGGTCCAAATCCAGAATGAGGCCGTTTTCCTCGAGCAAGGGGATAAAGACTCCCGGACTGATCAACCCGAGTTCCGGGTGATCCCACCGCACCAGTGCCTCCGCGCTGGCCAAAACGGGTTTTTCGGGACGAATGTCAAATTTTGGCTGGAAGTACACCATAAAGCGATTGCTTTCCAAGGACGGCTTGAAGTCCTCTAGGAGGCGCTCTCTAAACAGCTCGGCTTCGTGCATCTTCGTGTCATAGATTCCGATCGCCTTTTGATAGCCGTTCCTCACGGCATTCGCGGCAGTCTTTGCGTAGTCAAAACGGCGGTCGATCTGAATCGATTTGTCGACATTTGAATACACGCCCATGCGAAGGCGGACTCGGTTCTTTGACACGTCCTCATCCACGAGGCCCTCAGATGCCTGGTCCAAGATGCTCTCGTAGTCTTCGTTGTGGGGGCAATAGATAAAGAAGACATCCGCTTGGTGACGGCAGCATACCCCGTCGATCTTACGGGATATCTGCCGGACGCGTTGCCCGATGCGGGAGAGCACGCTGTCCCCGTACTGCTTTCCATAGCGCTCGTTCAGCATATGGAAGTGATTGACATCCAGTACGATTGCGTCCATCGGCATGTTGTTATAGTGCTGATCGTACATCCGAACGTAGCGAAGGAAGTAGTCGAGGTTAAACAGGTTCGTCAGGCTGTCGCGTTCGGTGGACTGAATGATGTTGCGCTTTTCGGACAGCTCGATACAGCGGGCGACGCGAGTTTGGATGACCTCGGCGGAAGGATACGGCTTGGGAATGAAGTCGATGGCTCCAATCTTGAGGCAGTCCACCTCAGCGCTCTGATCGGCCGTCATAACGATAACGGGTATCCCCGCGAGCTCCTCCTCTTCCTTCATCACCTTGAGCACTTCCATGCCGCCCATCTTCGGCATCTGCAGATCCAGGAGCACCATAGCGAGGTCGTCTTTATGGGCTTTGACCTGCTCCAGCGCCTCGATTCCGTCGGAGGCATAGAGCATCTCGTAATTCTCCTCGAGCATGCTTCCCAAGAGCATCTGGTTGAGCTGCACGTCTTCGACAATGAGGACGTAACGCCTGAGGTGCAGGATCTGCGCGTCTTCGTCTTGTGGGAACAGGGACGTCGCGGCCTCCTCTGCATCCTCCCGCGTAACGGAACCCATGCCCTTGAGCAGCTTCTTCTCTTCGTACATCAACGCGTCTGCTCGCTCGAACACATCGTGAAAACAGGTGTCCTCTTCGGCCGTGTAATCCGAAAGACCGCCCGATACGACGACTTCGTTTGTATTTATGTGCGTCACGGAGCGGTCGTGCAGCGCCAGAACGAGTTCCTTCCGAATGAGGTAGTCACGATTGCGAAGAATGACGGCAAACTCATCTCCTCCCGTTCGATACACGGGGCTGTGCTGGAAGATATCGCATATCATCCTGCATGCACTTTGAATGTACTCGTCGCCCGCCTTGTGGCCCAGCGTGTCGTTGATGACCTTCAGGCCGTTCACGTCGCAAATGGCAACGGCAAACTCGCCCATGGTCCCCTCTTCTATGGCCGCATCGATCTCTTTTTGCCTCAACAGGAAAGCGTGCTTGCTCTTTACGCCGGTCATTGGGTCGGTAAGCGCAATGGTCTGAGCCTTGTCGCGCTCTTCGCTCGCCTTTCTCTCCCACTCTTGCATGTAGGTGTAGTTGACGAACATGACTACGAGCGAGACACCAAACAAGCCGACGATTACAAAAACGCTGGTATTGTTTGCTTCGTGGAGCCGGGTGAGCTGCACTGCCAAAAACTCGTCTTTGTTCTGCTGGAGGATTTCGGCGCTTGCCGTTCCGTCCATGTAGCTGGAAATCTCGGATACGATGGCATTCTCTCTGTCCTCATTGAGCCTTTCCGCCCAGGTCATCGACATCAAAACGATATACACAAGCAGGGCGAGCCAAACGATGATGGCTTTTCCGAACTTTCTTTCATGGTCGCTGCGCATGACCCAATGGAAGTATATAAGCCCCAAAAACGACCAGGCGGCCATGAGCACGTATGTTTCCGTTGCGATCGAATAGTCGGAAAAGGCGCTTGGGAAGAGCAGGTATATTGCGAAGGCGGCCAAAATGAACAGGCAGATTCCGCTGATGACGCGGTTCCTTCTTGCGCCTTCCTGCCCCGAGACCTTGAATACGGCCACGGAAGCGGCGCCATAGATGATGGTGGCGCCAATGGTGGTGGTGTCTACGATCCACCCGATCGCCGTTCGTCCTACAAACGGTATGGGCAGAGATACGATCAGTACCAAAAGGATGGCGTTGACGGGGATCTGCTTGTCGTTGAGCTCGGCAAAACGCTTGGGCAGAATGCCATCCCGTGCCACGGCACAGCACAAACGGCTCAAGGCGCGCAGCATGCCGATGAGACTGGTGAGTACCAGCGATAGCAGGGATGCCATCAGGATGCCTACGCCAGCTTGGCCAAAATAGTGGTCTGCTGCATAGAAGGCAGGAAGTCCGGCGATTCCCTCAAACTCATCCAACCGACCGATGTAATCGAGCCAGCTGTTGCAGCCCTCCGGATAGGCGGAAATGCTCAAAAGGATTACGAAGATGTACAACGCCGTGGTGACGGCTACGGAGACAACAAGAATGCGGAATATCTTGCTGTGACTGAAGTTGTATTCCTCAGAGGAATGGGTCGCCGTCTCGAATCCAATAAAGGCCCAGGGAGAGGCGAAGGCGATGCGCACGACCTGCGTGAGGGCGTTTTTGTCTGGAACGAAGGCTGGCTCCATCGTCATGCCGGAGCCTCCGTGTCCGATCAGGGCACCAATAACGCAAACGGTGATGCCAACGGTAAAGATCAACACCATCACGACCAACGCCCGGGCGGTCGCCTTCTTGCTCTTTATGCACAGCAAGCCAACAAGCCACATTACCACGAGGGTCGCCACAGCTTCCCCAAGGTAGACCTCATAGCCAAATACCGTGAAGAGATAGCCCTGCTTAAACACCGACCGTAAAAAGAATCGTGCGAACAAGGGGACGCTCGTGGCGTTGGCCCAAAAGATCGATATGTAGATGAGGAACATGAACCATGCCATGAGGAAGGCACGGTCGTAGTCAAAGATTTGCTTTATGTAGTTGTACAGGCCTCCCATGCTCGGGAAGCGATTGGTTAAAAAGTGATAGTGGCTCGACACCATGATCATCATGGCAAACCCGATGAGCAAGCCAATGATGGAGCCCACAGGTCCTGCCTGCGAGAGGTAGCCGCTGCTCGAAACAACGAGAGAGCCCCAGCCTATGGCCGAACCAACCGCCAAGGCCCAAACCGCCAACGGCGAGAGGTATGGCTGCAGTTCGGTTTTGTTGCTGGTGGTAGATGCTTTGCTCATATATTTCTCCTCTACCCAGACAATGGGCCCATTAGGATTGCTCCCACTCATGCAATCACTCTTTGCCCTTGGCCCTCACCCGATAAAAAACGATCTGGACAGAACGGGTATAACGAACTCGCCAGGTGCCAAAGACGCGTCCACGCCGCTTGGCTCGCGCGCCATCATCGACTTCGTCGCGCACGCGGATTGCGTGTCGAGTTCGTTCTGCCTGCGTATAACGCACTGCGCTTTGGGTGACCTCCCAAGTTCCATACACGCATCCTAATCCATGCATAGTGGGTACGGTATGTATTTACGCCTAATATACATGGCTTAAGACGGGGGCACATAACGTGTCGAGCAATGCCGTGCAATCCGCCGACAGACGGTCATCTGTTGTACTCAACCACGCTCGCGACCTCGCGTGCACGGCGAGAGAGACTCCTGCTGCGAAGACAAAAAGACCTCCAAACGCATGGCCCTCCTCGCACGGCTTCGCGAGGCCGAGGCTACAATTCCTGTCCCGCACGTGCGCTATCGTGAGCGTGGGGCATCCATAGCGCAAACCTCTCGACTGCGTATGGTGCTCCGCAAGGCCAAACGCGAGCGCGACGCCGTCGCGAACGAGGTAAGGGGGCTGTGCCGTGGGTGATTACCGGGACTACAACGAGGACGTGCAAAGAATCAAGCATGCGATTCTGCTTAGCCAGTACGAGACTGGTCGTGTGGCAAACTCCAACCAACTTGCCTTATATTACGGGATCGGTGGCTACGTATCTGCCAATACGCGATCGGGGAAATGGGGAACGGGAGCTCTAGCCTCCATTAGCAATCAGCTCCAAAAGGAGCTTCCGGGTCTCCGAGGATTCTCGGAGCGCAACCTCAAGTACATGAGGACCTTCTTTGAGGAGTGGCAGCCGATATTTGGGGCGACTGGTAAGGCGAGTAATTCGGCAGTTGCAATTGCCGAATTACCGTTGGGAGGGTCGAGTACCGGGGCTATTGAGATTCGGCAGTTGCAATTGCCGAAACTGCCTGACTTCCCGCTTGAGGAGTTTCTCACGGTGGGCTTCACCAGCCATTGCCAGATTCTCACGTCCGCAAAAGACCTTGATGAGCGACTGTTCTACATCAAACGCGCGGCACACGAGCACTATCGCGTAGAGGATCTAAAGCATTCCATTCGCAACGACGACTACCACCATCAGGGACAAATACCCAACAACTTCCTCGAGACGATGCCGAGCACAGCGCGTGCGCTAAGAGCAATCGAGGCCTTTAAGGACGAGTACTTTCTCGACTACATCAACGTCGAGGAACTGGGCGTCCGTGACGCTGCGGACATAGACGAGCGCGTAGTGGAGCAGGCCATCGTCAACAACGTGAAGAACTTCATCATGACCTTTGGGCGGGGGTTCTCCTTTATCGGCAACGCCTATCACTTGGATGCGTTCGGAGAGGACCAGTTCATCGACCTGCTCTTCTTCAACCGAGACCTCAACTGCTTGGTTGCGGTTGAACTCAAGCGCGGCAAATTCAAGCCCGCCTACCTGGGCCAGCTGAGCGGCTACCTAAGCGTGCTCGACGAGTTTGAGCGCAAGCCCCACGAGGCGCCCTCCATGGGTATCGTGCTCTGCAAAAACATGAACGAGGCGTTCGTGAACCTCGTGATCCGCAACTACAACAGCCCCATGGGCGTGGCGACCTACACCACGTCAGAGGACGTGCCAAAGGACGTACGCGAGGCCCTGCCCGACATCGACGACCTCAAGGCGCTGCTCGAGGGGGAGGATGGCTAGGTGACAAGCAAGAGGCCTCAACTTTCGGTACCGTTGGCGACCGTCGTCTCGCAGCTTGAGTATGCCAAGCTTGCAGAATTCATCTTTGAGCGCATCCGCCGTTGACTTGCTCACTCCGGTTCCTCGCATCCGTTCCCGCTCGGGGGTCGTTGTGCCTCGACGTGCGGTCGCGTGTCGTATCATTGTGCGGACGTGCCGGACGTGCAATTTGTGTCCGGTGCGTGTGGTATGAGGTTGGTTATCTACATCTCCCCGTGACGAGAGGGATTTGGACACATGGCAGACATGACGAGGGACCAGCAGCGCGCGGAGCTGCACAAGGCAATCTGGGGCATCGCCGACGACGTGCGCGGCTCGGTCGACGCGTGGGACTTCAAGCAGTACGTCCTCACCACGCTCTTCTATCGCTACATCTCCGAGGACCTCGAGCGCTTCGTGAACGACTGGGAGCGTCGCGAGGGAAATCCCAATCCCGACTACGCCTCCATGGCGGACGCCGACGCCGAGGTGGCGCGAGAGGCCATCGTCAACGCGCGCGGCTACTACATCGCGCCATCGATGCTATTCGGGAACGTCTTGGCACGGGCCGAGAGGGACAAGGACCTCAACGAGACGATCGAGCGGGTGTTCAAGGCGATCGAGGGCTCCACGGTCGGGCACGAGTCGGAGAAGGACTTCCGAGGCCTCTTCGCCGACTTCGACCCCAACTCGAACCGCCTCGGCGGAACGGTCGCCGAGCGCAACAGGCGCATGGTCGCGATACTCCGCGGCGTGGACTCCATGCAGCTCGGCGATATCGCCGACAACAAGATTGACCTCTTCGGCGACGCCTACGAGTACCTGATGACCATGTACGCGGCGGGCGCCGGCAAGTCGGGAGGGGAGTTCTTCACGCCGCAAGAGGTGAGCCGCCTGCTGGCGCTGCTCGCCACGGAGGGGAAGGCGTCCGTCAACAAGGTCTACGACCCCTGCTGCGGCAGCGCGGGCCTGCTCCTCCAGGCGTCGAAGATCCTCGGCGACTCCAAGGTCCGCATGGGATACTTCGGCCAGGAGATCAACCCGACGACCTACAACCTGGCGCGCATCAACATGTTCCTCCACGGCATCGAGTACGGGAAGTTCGACATCGCGCTCGGAGACACCCTGCTCGACCCGCAGCACTGGGACGACGAGCCCTTCGACGTCATCGTCTCCAACCCGCCCTACTCCGTGAGGTGGACCGGCCCCGACAGCCCCACCACCATCAACGACCAGCGCTTCGCGCCGGCGGGCGTGCTAGCCCCCAGGAGCCGCGCCGACTGGGCGTTCCTCATGCACATGCTGGCGTGGCTCTCCGAGCAGGGCACGGCCGCAGTGGTCGTGTTCCCGGGCATCCTCTACCGCGGGGGCGCCGAGGGCAAGATCCGCAAGTACGTGGTGGACCATAACTTCGTCGACGCGGTCATCCAGCTGCCGACGAACCTCTTCTTCGGCACGACCATCCAGACCTGCGTCATGGTACTCAGGAAGAACAAGCCAGACACCGACGTCCTGTTCGTCAACGCGGAGAGGGGCTTCGGCCACGAGGGCAACAAGAACAAGCTCCGCGAGGAGGACATCCAGCAGGTCGTCGCCTGGCACGAGGCGCGCGAGGATGTCGACTACACCGTGCGTCGCGCCACCTACGACGAGGTCGTGGAGAACGACTACGTGCTCTCGGTGGGCTCCTACGTCGAGGAGGAAGACACGTCCGAGCACCTGACGCTGCCCGAGGTGCGCGAGCGCATCGCCGCGTGCGTGAAGCGCGAGAACGAGCTGAGAGCCAAGATCGATGCCATCCTGGACGAGGTGATGGGCTCATGAGCAGGCTCATAAAACGAGACGAGACGTATACGTCATGGATCTCGGAGCTCAAGGAACGTTACCAGCGCTCCCAGATAAAGGCTTCTGTAGCGGTTAATCGCGAGATGCTTCTGTTCTACTGGTCGCTGGGGCGTGACATCGTGGGGGTGCAGGCAGAGAACCGCTATGGGTCTGGGTTCTATGACGCCTTGAGCAACGATTTGAGGCGCATTCTTCCCGATGCCAAGGGCTTCTCCTCACGGAACCTGCGCTATATGACACGCTACTATGAACTCTTTCCCACTGGGCACGAGAATCTGCCACAAGTTGTGGACGAATTCCCTGTCGGCGATTCCGAGAATCTGCCACAGCTTGTGGCAGATTCTCCCATCGCAACGGCCACGAGTGACGCTTTGATCTTCAGTATCCCATGGGGCCATGTTCGACTGCTAATCGACAAGTGCGGAGGCAACCAAGAGAAGGCCCTGTTCTACATGCGCAAGACCATAGAGAACAACTGGTCTCGAGCAGTTCTTGCACATCAAATCGAGGCAGACCTCTACGAAAGGCAGGGGAAGGCGGTCAACAACTTCTCCGCAACGCTTCCCTTGCCGCAGGGCGACTTGGCTCAGGAGATTACCAAGGACCCCTACCAGTTCGACTTCCTTACGATTCGCGAGCGATACGACGAGAAGGAACTCAAGGATGCGCTGATGGACAGCATCACAACGTTCCTTCTCGAGCTGGGTACGGGCTTCGCCTTTGTAGGGCGCGAGTGCCGGATTCAGGTTGGCTCCAAAGAGCGGTTTATCGACATGCTCTTCTACCACATCAAGCTGCGTTGCTACGTGGTGCTGGAGGTGAAAGTTACCGACTTTGAGTCCGCGTACATGGGGCAGCTGGGTACATACGTCGTTGCGGTCAATCACCAGCTGAGGACGGAGGGGGATAATCCCACCATCGGACTGCTCGTGTGCAAGTCCCTTGACAAGGTAGAGGCTCAGTACGCGCTTGAGGCGTCGAGTCAGCCGATTGGGGTCAGCGGCTACGAGCTGTCGAAGCTCATCCCAGAGGACTTCAAGGGGTCGCTGCCCACCATCGAGGAGATTGAGAAAGAGCTGGGAGGTGCCCGATGAGCAGGGTGCGCGAGCGCATCGCCGCGTACGTAACGTGCGAGAACGAGCTCAGGGCGCAGATTGACGCGATTCTGGACGAGGTGATGGGCTCATGAGCAGGCTGCAGGAGCTGATACGGGAGCATTGTCCTGATGGAGTGGAGTATAAGGCGCTGGGTGAGCTTGGTGCTTTCTACGGTGGCTTGACTGGTAAATCGAAGAAGGACTTTGGCGATGGCGCTAAGTTCGTCACATATAACAACGTGTATGGAAATCCCGCCGTCGACCTGGAAGAATACGGGTTGGTGAGCGTTGGCCCAGACGAGAGGCAGAACTCGGTCGAACTCGGCGATGTCCTCTTCACCATCTCGTCCGAGAACCGCGAGGAAGCTGGCCTTACCTCGGTGATGACGGTCGATCCAGTCGAGCCTTGGTATCTGAACAGCTTTTGTACCGGTTGGCGGCTTCATGACAAGTCGATACTGCTACCTGATTTCTTGAAGCACGTGTTGCGAGGTCCGGAGGTTCGTGAAGCCATCTCGAGAACCGCCAATGGTGTTACGAGGTTCAACATCTCGAAGCCCAGGCTGGCGAAGGTTCGCATCCCCGTCCCACCCATCGAGGTCCAGCGCGAGGTCGTGCGCATCCTCGACGAGTACACGGCGGCGCATGACGAGTTGGTGAGGCAGCTCGAGGAGGAGATGGCGCTGCTATCAAAGCAGCGTGAGATAGCCCTGATGAATCTCAATAACGATCTGGTGTCAAGTGGGTATCCGTTGGAA
Organism: Atopobiaceae bacterium; assembly: GCA_017513965.1. GTDB lineage: Bacteria > Actinomycetota > Coriobacteriia > Coriobacteriales > Atopobiaceae > RUG440. The sequence continues at coordinate 2,527 of JAFWMI010000198.1, read as the reverse complement.
CCGTTGGGCGACCATGCTGATGTTCTGTCTGGCTTTCCGTTCAAGAGTTCTGGATACGTTGACGAGGGCATTCCGGTGTGCGGCGGCGTTTCGATAATGCCTGGCTACATTGACTGGACAACATGCAGATATTGGCCAACCGATGAAGGTCTCGAACAGTTCGTTCTGGAAAGTGGCAATATCGTCATGGCACTGGATCGGCCTTGGGTATCGGGAGGCTTCAAACTTGCCCAGATATCTGAAGATGTCGGTAACCCCCTCTTGGTTCAACGTACCGCTCGCGTGCGAGGCAAGGACATGATTCAGCCGTTTATCCGTGCCTTGATGGAGATGGACGCATTCAGGGATCACTGTGCTGCTACGGGAAATACCGTTCCGCATGTTTCTCATAAGAAGATTGAGTCGTACATGGTTCCCGTTCCACCTATTGACGAGCAAGAGGATTACGTTCGTCAGGCTGGAGGGATATCTTCCACTACACGTGAGATTGCGGACAACTTGAATAATGAGCGGGCATATCTCGATCAGCAGCTCGCTCTCGTCCGTAACCAGCTTCTGTCGTTCCCAGAGAAGGTGGCATGACCATGCCAGATGACAAGCGAAAGTCCACATACCAGGTTCTCGTCAACTCCGACGACGCCTGTGTGCTTTCGTCCTACGAGCCCGTGCCCAAGGACGAGGCCAACTACCAGAGCGAGGCCGCACTGGAAAGCCGCCTCATCCACGTGCTTGGCACGCAGGGTACGGCGCACCTGCCCATCACGAGCGAGGACCAGCTCGTCGCCAATCTCCGCCGTTGCCTGGAGGAGCTCAACGGCATCACGTTCTCCGACTCCGAGTGGGACTTGTTCTTCAAGGGCTACCTTTCCAACGGATCCGACGGCGTGCAAGAGAAGACCGAGAAGTTCCAACGCAACTGGCGCTGGCCGCTCAGGCGCGACGACGGCACGACCAAGAACGTCGAGATCGTGGACAAGGACAACGTCAACCGCAACAGGGTGCAGGTCATCAACCAGTACGTGCCAGGCGGCGGCACGTACGAGAACCGCTACGACGTGACCATCCTGGTCAACGGCCTGCCGCTCGTGCACATCGAGCTCAAGCGTCGTGGCGGCTCCATCCGCGAGGCCTTCAACCAGATCGAGCGCTACGGCCGCGAGTCGTTCTGGGCGGACTCGGCGCTCTTCGAGTGGGTGCAGCTCTTCGTCATATCCAATGGCACGCTGACCAAGTACTACTCCAACACGACGAGGGCCACTCACGTGGCGAAGCAGGCCGAGACCAAGGGCGCGACGAGGAGGCGCCAGTCCGGCTCCTTCAAGTTCACGAGCTACTGGGCGGACGCGCGCAACGACCTCATCACCGACCTCGAGGACTTCGCTCGGACCTTCCTCACCAAGAGGTGCCTGCTCGCCATCCTCACGCGCTACTGCGTGCTCACGGTGGACGGCGACCTGATGGTCATGAGGCCCTACCAGATCGCCGCGACCGAGGCGGTGCTCTCGCGCGTGCTCATCGGCGAGTCGAACCCGCGCCTCCTGGGCACCCTCGCCGCGGGCGGCTTCGTTTGGCACACCACGGGCTCAGGCAAGACGCTGACCTCGTTCAAGTGCGCGCAGCTCGCGAGCGCGATGGAGGGCGTGGACAAGGTGCTCTTCGTCGTGGACCGCAAGGACCTCGACTACCAGACGATGCGCGAGTACGAGAAGTTCGAGAAGGGTGCCGTGAACGGCTCGGCGTCGTCGCGCGTGCTCGAGGAGCACCTCTCGGACCCCTCCAAGCGCATCCACGTGACCACGATCCAGAAGCTGGACGCGTTCATCCGCAAGTATCCGAGACATGCGGTGTACCAGCAGCACGTCGTCATCATCTTCGACGAGTGCCACCGCTCCCAGTTCGGCGACATGCACGTGGCCATCACGAGGAAGTTCAGGCGTTACCACCTCTTCGGGTTCACGGGAACGCCCATCTTTGCGGCCAACGCGGGCGCGGCCAGGCACGCCAACCTCACGACCACGCAGCAGGCCTTCGGCGATTGCCTGCACCAGTACACCATCGTGGACGCGATCCGCGACGAGAACGTGCTGCCCTTCCGCGTGAGCTACGTGAACACGATCCGTCGCAAGCCGGGCACCAAGACCCACGACGTCGAGGGTATCGACACCGAGGAGGCCATGCTCACGCCTGCGCGCATCGGGCTTGTCTCCCGCTACGTCCTCGAGCACTTTGACCAAGCCACCAAGCGTGGCGGCAAGTCCTTCGCCATCAGGTACGAGGACGGCTCGGGCCGCGCCGTGAGCCGCCGCGTGCGAGGCTTCAACGCGATTCTGGCGACGCAGTCCATCCCGTTCGCTAAGGCCTACTACGCCAAGGTCCGCGAGCTGCAGAGGGAGCTGGGCACGGACTTGCGCGTGGCGCTCATCTACAGCTGGGCCGCGAACCCCGAGGCCGACGACTTCACCGCCGACGAGGAGATGGACGCGAGCGGGCTCTCGAAGGGCGACCGCGAGTTCCTCGACGCCGCCAT
>JAFWMI010000197.1 GCA_017513965.1 Atopobiaceae bacterium | reverse complement strand
TTTTGTACACGAATGTCGGCTAATGTTGGTTTTCATGTCGGTCAAAAAGTCGGTTGAAATCGCATCCGCTAGTCATGTGGAAAGGCAGCTCGGCATTCTTTTGGCGCACTGCCTACTCGTTCGTCTCGGCCTTCTTCTCGTCGGCAGAGCGGTCCACGGTGATGTCGGTGCTCTCGAACTTCTCGGATCCGGGCAGGGCCAGGTCGAATTCCTTGGTGAGGTCGATCGAGGCCGTCGCCTTGTCCACCTTGCAGTCGAGCACATGCCCGCCCTGCTTGCGGTCGGCCGTCACGAAGTGGAAATGCCAACCGGCGCTGTTCAGGCTCGTCATATAGGGCGGGCAGTACACTCCCACCATGCTTCCCTCAACGTTCTCGAGGTCGAAGAAGGTCTGGTCGGCGGCAAGCGCGTCCACGATGGTGGGATACGGCTTCTCCTGCTTGTACTCGCTGCGGACGTTCATCTTTGCGAAGGTGCCGTCGATGCGCACGGCGTAGAAGTTGTTCGGCCCCAGCGCCTCCACGCGCTTGTCCAGAGCAGCGGTGAGGTCTTTGAAGCTCGCTATTCCAGACACGTCGAGGGTCTCATCGGCGTCGAGGAAGGTTACGTTGCCGAACGGGATGGTCTTGTCGTCGGCCATGTTGTTCACCTTGCCGTCGCCCGCGGCCTGCCACACCTCGCCATCGACCATCACGAGCTCGCCGTCCAGGCCGTCGAAGGTGCCGATGCCCGTATCGCCGTGCTTCTTGAGCTCGCCGACGGTGACGCTCCCCTCGAAGTCGCCCTCAGTAAGGCTTTGCAGCAGCGAGACCTGGAACATGGCCTCGCGGTTCTGCGTGCCTGCCTGCTCTTTCGCCGGCGTTGCAGGCGCCTGGGCGCACCCCGCCAAAGCGAGCGCGCCTGCCAGGGCGCATGCGACAACGATGGTCGTCTTTACTGTTCTCATCGCTTCTCCTCCTATCCCGTTCGGTTGATTTTATTCTCCCCCTGCGCGTAACACCTTTATCAACCGTCCCTCCATTACTGTTCCATTATCGGGTCCCCTGCATGTCCCGCAAGAGGGGTTCCATAACGTCACCCCCCTGTTATTATCATTCGCCCGAGATTCTTTGTAAAATAATCAGGAACAAGGCTTGCTCATAACGAATCCTGGAGTGAACGTTGGACAAGATAATACTAGTCAACAGGAGCAACCCCATCCCTCCCGGCTACCTCGACTCGATAGAAATGATCGCCGTCAAGGTGGACGAGGGATTTTCCGTTTCCCTGGAACGCGAGACTGCGGAAAGATACCTGCAGATGAGGCGGCATCTCCTGTCAATCGGAATACACGTCGAGGTCGTGTCAGGCTATCGCAGCCAGGAGACGCAGGAGCGGATCTGGAACGAGAGCGTGGCCGCCCACGGCGAGGCGCGCACGAGGAGGTACGTGGCCATGCCGGGACATAGCGAGCATCAGACGGGGTTGGCCCTTGATTTGACGCTCTACGACGATCAGGGCGACATCGTGGGAGACGATGACGTCGAAGCTTATGCAAGGCTTCTCCCTTATTTCCCCGAGTTCGGGTTCATTTTGCGCTATCCGGCGGGAAAAGAGGACGTAACGGGGTATCGGTTCGAGCCGTGGCATATCCGCTATGTCGGCGATGAGGCCGCCCGCGAGATCTACGCGAGCGGCTTGACCTTGGAGGAATACGTATCGTGCACACACGGGAGACTAGAATGAGTTGCAGGAACGTCCTGGCGACTCATTCCGAAAGGACCAACGTGGATACGAAGAAAAAGATTGCCGTCGCCGCCTGCGCGGCAGCGCTGCTGCCCGCAGCCGGGGTGGCGGGGCGCGCGGCCCTCTTGATGAGGAGGCGGCCGATCGAGGAATTCTACGAGATGAGGAAGAAGCAGGGCGATTTCGTCCCCTTACAGGACTTGCCCGAGCAGCTCGTGCGTTTCGTCCTGGAGTCGGAAGACTCGGACTTCTACAGCCATGGCGCATACAGCTGGGAGGGAATCCGCGACGCCTTCACCGTCAACCTGAAGTCGGGCACGATCTCCATGGGGGGCAGCACCATCACGCAGCAGCTCGTGAAGAACCTGTACCTCCGCTTCAACCGCAGCTACACGCGCAAGGCGACGGAGCTCGTGCTCGCCTTGGAAGCCGAGCGCAAGCTGAGCAAGGACGAGATCCTCGAGCTGTACCTGAACGTCATTTACTTCGGCAACGGCGTGTACGGCATCGGCGATGCGGCCCGGTTCTACTTCGGCAGGGAGCCCCAGGACTTGACGGTGAACCAGATGTTCATGCTGTCCATCCTGCCGGTCCTTCCTACGAAGGGCAATCCGATACAACACCCGGAGACGTTCGAGCGGTTCCGAGAGAAGCGACTCGCGCTCTTCTTGGACCCGCGCCATTCGGCGCTCACGCCCGAAGAGGCCGAGCTGATTCGCTCGCATCACGCCGATCGCCTGGACCCCGAACTCCGAGAACCCGACGAGTTCACGGATGCCTATCCGCAATACCCACCGCTCACCAACGAGCGTGTCGGCCCCTTCCCGAACGAGGGCTACCACAACCCC
>JAFWMI010000196.1 GCA_017513965.1 Atopobiaceae bacterium | reverse complement strand
CAGGAGCACGACGTCCCAGGCAGCGTCGGCCTTGGCCACATCCATGAGGATCTGCTCAATCATCCACTTGGTCCAGCCGTAGGGGTTGGTGCAGAACTTCTTGGGACTCTCCTCGGTGAGGGGGAGCGTGTCGGGGTCGCCATAGACGGTGGCCGAGCTGGAGAAGATGATGGACTTGCAGCCGTGCTCGCGCATGACATCGACCAGCGTGAGGGTGCTGCCCAGGTTGTTGGCGTAGTACTCGATGGGCTTCTGCACGCTCTCCCCCACTGCCTTGTAGCCGGCGAAGTGGATGACGCGGTCGATGGGGTTGTCGTCGAAGACGGCCTCGAGCGCGGCGCGGTCGTTGACGTCGGCGCGGTAGAAGGAGAGCCTCCCGTAGGCCTGGTCGCCCACGATCTGCCTGATGCGGTCGAGGACTTTCTCGCTCGAATTGAAGAGGTCGTCGACAATGATGACCCGATAACCGCTTTCCAGCAGGTCAACGACGGTGTGACTGCCGATGAAGCCAGCTCCTCCCGTCACGAGCACGCAGGACTGATGGGGCGTCTTCTTTTTGCACATGAGTGGTACCTCCTGTCGCTTGGGCTCCATTGCCTGGCGACAGTATAGCTCATGTCTGTGCGTTAGTGTGCGATATTGTTTGTTATAGTTCGATATTTCTCGGACAGATAATCTATTCGAAACGATTATAGTAGGATTGAACACTTTCAATCAGGAGGAATCATGCTCAAGGCACAACGACAGGAAGCCATCGTCAAGCTGGTCAACGAGACGGGCTCGGCAACCGTCACCGACATCTCCAACCGCCTCAACGTCTCAGCCATGACCATCAGGCGCGACCTCGAGGAGCTCTCGGCGGTCGGCGCCCTCGTCCGCATCCATGGTGGTGCCCGCAAGGCCGAGGACGGCTCCATAGCCATGCTCATCAGGGAGCTCACCAACACCGAGAAGCAGGAGGTCCACTCCAGCGAGAAGGCGCAGGTTGCCAATACGGCCGCCCAACTCGTCTCAAACGGAGAGAACGTCTTCATCGGCACGGGCACGACGGGTGAGGCGCTCGCCCGCGCCGTGCTCTACAAGCGGATACGTGCCATCACCAACAGCCTGACGGTCTTCAACATCATCAAGGACGCCCGCAACATCGAGCCCATGCTCATCGGCGGGGACTACCGGCCCACGACGGGGGCGTTCGTGGGGCCGATGGCCGAGAAGGTTGGCGAGGCCATCGGCATAGACAAGGCCTTCGTGGGCGTCAACGGCATCTACGACGGGGCCGTGTCGACCGCCAGCTCTGCCGAGGGCAGCCTGCAGCGGCTGATACTCGACCGATCCAGCGAGCGCTACATCATCGCAGACTCGAGCAAGGTTGGCCGAAGGGACTTCTACGACTTCTACCAGTTGGGTGACATCGACGCACTCGTCACCGACGCGACGCTCACCAGCGAGCAGCGCACCTCGCTCGAGGGCATCGTAAGGGTGCTCATGTGACGCGGGTCCTCCTGTGCGAAGAGGCGGCTCGACCGCGTGAGGGACAAGACCGGAGTCGCACCCGGCATCTTCAAGGGCCTCCGCGCGTTTGCAGCGCCTGGCGGCGACTTCCCGGCCCGCACGGCCGCTGTTGCGTTCACGAACCTGCCTTGCGGTACTGCAGGGGCGTCATGCCGCGCGCGTGCCGGAAGGTCTCGATGAAGTAGGACGTGTCGGCATAGCCCACCTTGAGCGCGACCGACTCGATAGGTAGGGCGCTGCCCCTGAGCAGCTGCTCCGCGGCGCCCATGCGCAGGTCGCGCAGGCTCTCGCGGATGGTCACGCCGGCATAGCGCTTGTAGTACCTGCTGAGGTAGGCGCGACTGAAGGAGAACTCATTTGCCATGGCCTGCAGCGAGAAGTCCCCGACGTGCCTGCGGAGGTACTCGTGCATCTGGGGTATGGAGTGAACGTAGCGCCCGGCCCTGAAGAGCGGCGCCCGGCCTCCGTACTCCTTCTGGATGTAGGCCAGAAGGAGCGTCATCGCAAGCCTCACCAGCTGCGCCCCCTGCAGCGCGTCGCCTCTGACGTCAAGGGATTCCAACACCACCCGATGCACAAGAGTGCGAACGAAGGGGTCGTCTCCCGAGGGGACGAGAAGCGCCTCCCCCTCAGCGTCTCCACCGAGCAGGGTCTGGTAGTAGGTGCTCACGACGCCCTCGGGGAAGGCGTCGCGCAGGATCGCCAGCAGGGTCTTGCGGGGTATGGCGAAGGCGATGACCACGCAGTCGTCCCGCTCGATCCTGTGCGCCCCGTGGAAGGGAGGGGGGACCAGCAGGAAGTCCCCCGCATGGAGCGCGACGCTCTCCTCCTTGGGGCCCTGCCTGATTAGGAGGGAGGCCTCGCCGCGATAGGCATAGCTGATGATGGCGGCATCCGCCTCCGACACCATCACCGGGGCATAGCGACACTGGCGCTGGATGAGGATCGCAGCCTGCTGGGTGGCCCCGAAGCGCAGGTGCGCGACGCCCTCCGCATCGTCGAAGCGCATGTCGGCCGTGCCGATAGCGGCGCCCGCGTCGATGGCGGCCAGCGGCCCCTCCGCCGACTGGGATATGAGAGGGGCCAGGTCGCCCATCTGCAGGATGAACTCGTCGCGGGTCATGAGGCGGCCGTGTGCCTGGTACCAGGCCCTGAGGGCCTCCTCGAAGGGTGACAGTTCGAGCAGGGCTGCGGGCAGGTCGGATTCGTTCATGCTTGCTCCAAGAGGTCAACAAAACCATAGTTTAGTTATACAGCATCTCTGGAATGAATGCCGACCTCGCCGTATCTTTATCTCAAACAAGCAGGCAGGTCAATGCCACATGACAGTCGGAGAGCCCGACATGTGGCGATAGGGAAAGATAGGGAAACGAGGTGGACCCATGCTCAGCGACGTGATGCAGGCAATGATTCCGATGCTCAGGCAGTCCAAGGAGGCGTCAAAGGGGGCCGTCTACACCCCCGAGGTCGTTCTCCAGGGCAGGGCCGGGGTAGATCAGATGTTGGGTGCCCAGCCCACGCCCGAGGACGTGACCGTCGAGCAGACCCAGCTCGGCGACATCGAGGCCGAGCGCTACACCTACATGGGCGACGACAAGGCGCAGACCTCCCGCATTGGCCTCTTCATCCACGGCGGGGGCTTCGCGACGGGGTCTGTCGCCAGCAGGCGCTACATGGCGACGACCACCCTTCACTACGCCAAAATGGACGGCTACTCCATCGAGTACCGCCAGTACCCTGAGGGGCACCATCCCGACGGTCTCATGGACTGCGTGACGGCCTTCGAGGCCTTGCAGGAGCTGGGCCACGCGGCCGAGGACATCGTCTGCTACGGTGAGTCGGGAGGGGCCATGCTCTGCCTGCAGATGACCATGTGGCTCAAGGACCACGGCAGGCCCCTGCCGGGAGGCCTCTGCGTCTTCTCGCCGCTCACCAACATCCGCGACGAGTACGAGAGCCGCAGCTCCCGCGACGAGCGCGACCCCATGATCCAGGGCCACCTCAACCACGAGCTCGACTACTACTTCACCGAGGAGGACAAGGCGAGCCCCTACGTGTCCACCGCCCTCGGAGACTACGCCGGCTTCCCACCCGTGAGCATCCACGTGGGCACCGAGGAGGTGCTCTTCGACGACTCCGTCGAGCTTGAGCGCCGTTGTCGCGAGGTCGGCGTGGACGTGCGGATCCACGTGTGGGAGGGCCTCTTCCACTCCTTCGCCATCATGGCGGCCCCCGAGTCCGAGGAGGCGCTGGCCGAGGTCGGGTCCTTCCTCAGGGGCGACGAGGCCGACGAGGCGCCGGATGTCCTCTCAGACATCAACGCCTTCCTTGAGAGGAACGGCTTCGGCCAGACCGACGATGGCCTGTTTACCGTCGAGAAGGTAGCCGAGGGCGTCACGCGCATCAACGTGCCCGGGGCCGTGTGCGTCTACTACCTGGAGGGCAGCGAGCGTGGCCTGCTCATCGACACGGGCTACGGCTACGGCGACCTCAAGGCCTGTGTGGACGCAATCGCCACCAAGCCCTACGACGTGGCCCTCACTCACGGGCACGTAGACCACGCCGGTGGCGCCGTCCAGTTCGACCAGGTCTTCATGAGCCTCAAGGACATCCCTGTGGCCGAGGAGCACACCGAGCTTAGCTTCCGCACCAACTACATCAACATGGCGGGCGTGCCCGACGCAAAGCCCGAGGACATGGTCCCCATGCGCCCGCTCGACGCCTACACCGACCTTGAGCCTGGCGCCAGCTTCGAGCTAAGCGGGCTCACGGCGACCTTCCTGCCCCTTCCCGGCCATACCCCCGGCTCGATGGTCGTCTACATCCACGAGCTCTCCACCATGTTCTTTGGCGACGCCGTGAACTCCGCTGCCTACCTGCAGCTCCCCGAGTCCAGCCCGCTGCCCGTCTACCGCGACGCCCTCAAGGCCTTCGAGGACGAGTGGGCGGAAAAGTACGAGCGCACCCTCTATTCCCACCCGCACAACTTCGGCGGTCCCCAGATCATCGGCGAGATGATCGAGCTGGCGGACGAGGTCATCGACGATCCGAGCATGGGCATCACCGTTCCCATGATTCCCTATGAGGGTGCTCTGCTTGCCAAGCCCATCGACGAGACCTTGCATCGCCTAGACGGCAAGTCGGCCAATCTGGTGTACATGCCATAGAGATCTGCAACGCCAGCGCCGAGGCGAGGCGCTGGGCAGGCATGACGGTTACATAAGCAGACTAAGGAGAAACATCATGGCAATCTCATCAAGGATACTCAAGGCGGCAATGGAAGCCGCAGACAAGAAGAAGAACGAGGGGCTCACCACGCCCGAGGACGTCGTGCGCTTCGACGACGTCGTCTACGGGACCGACCCCACCTGGGAGGTGCTCGACGTCTACCGTCCGCGCGGCGCCGAAGGAGCGCTCCCCACCATCGTGAGCGTGCACGGCGGCGGCTGGGTCTACGGTGACAAGGAGGTCTACCAGTTCTACTGCATGTCGCTGGCCCAGCAGGGCTTCGCGGTGGTCAACTACACCTACCCGCTGGCGCCCAAGGCCAAGTTCCCCTCGATCGTGGCCCATGCGGCCCAGGTCCTCGCCTGGTGCGCCGACCAGGCTGACGAGTACGGCCTGGACGTGGAGCGCCTCTTCGCCGTCGGAGACTCCGCCGGCGCCCACACCCTGGCCCAGCTCGCGGCCATGCTCACCGACGCGGAGTACGCTGCCGCCGTGGGCGTGCCGCTCGAGGGCGTGCCCACCCCGAAGGCCATCGCCCTCAACTGCGGCATCTACGACATCCGCCACATCACCCAGCTGCGCTGGATGCTCAAGGGGATGCTCGGCGACTACATGCCCCACAAGTGGGCCGACGAGCGCGTCGTGGACCTCATGTGCGTGACCGGCCACGTGCGCGAGAGCTACCCGCCCACCTACCTCATGACCTCCACGGGCGACTTCCTCGTCGACCAGGCACCGCTCATGGAGCGCGAGCTCGAGGCGGCGGGCGTCGAGCACGTCTCCAAGGTCTACGGCACGGCCAACAACAAGCTGGGCCACGTCTTCCACTGCGACCTGCGCCTGCCCGAGGCGCACGCCTGCAACGAGGACGAGTGCGACTTCTTCAAACGCTTCATTGGCTAGGAGGCTGGCAACATGACTCGTCACGACAACTACGGCATCTCCAACAAGCTCATGAACTTCCTGGGGTCCCATCCTAAACTCATGCGTGCGTACCTCTCCGGCAAGTCCGGCAAGGCCATCTTCTCGGCCATGGCGAGGCCCGGCTTCGACGTGGACGCCTTCCTGGCGACGCAGGACGGCCAGTGGCTGATGGAGAAGTTCGCAACCGAGGCATTCGCGCCTGATGACAGCCCCAAGATCCACGCCTACTGGGCCGAGCGGGGCATCGTGAAGGAGGTGCACGGCCGCATAGACCGGCCCGAGGGCTACTGGAGCGTCTTCATCCCCAAGCAGGTGCAGGCGAACCCTGACCGCAAGGTACCCCTGGTGTTCTTCATGCACGGGATGAGCAACCCCATCCGCATCATGCAGGGCATGGGAATGGTGGAGCTGGCGGCCCGCGACGGGTTCATCGTCGTCACCCCGCAAAACGAGCAGCCTGACTACCTGGTGGACCTCTATCGGCAGGTGGTGGATGCCTACCCCGTCGACACCGCGCGCGTCTACATGATAGGCTTCTCCTTTGGCTCCCACTCGACGGCGCGCATGGCCGTGACACACCCCGAGCTCTTCGCTGGCGTGGGCATGGGGAGCATGCCCACGCTGGGCGACATGCGCGAGACGCGCATCACCGGCATCGACTACGAGCCCTTCCGCCACACCGAGGAGATGGTGGGCCGCATGGCCGAGCTGGGCATGCCCAACCTCATGATGCTGGGCACCGACGAGATGCTCCGCTTCCTGCCCTTCTACGACTTCGACCTGAGCTACACCGAGGACACCGAGGAAAACGCGGACAACCACGTGCGCTTCGTCATCGACCCGAACACCGAGTACGACACCTTCAACGCCTTCCGCCGGGCTGCAGGCTGCCAGCCGATCGACCCCACAGAAGCCCGCGAGAAGAGCAAGGTGTCTGACAGCGCGACCGAGCGGATGAGCGGCCTGCTCTTCGAGAGCTCTGAGGACGTGGTGCTTAACGGTCGCACCTACCATGTGGGCCACAGCACCAACGCGGCGGGCCAGACCTGGTTCAAGCTCTACCTCGCCGAGGGCATGCTCCACCTGCCTACCAGCCAATGGGCCGAGCTGACCTGGAACCACCTGAAGCAGTTTTCGCGCGATCCCGAGACTAAGCGGATCGTCATGTCTGCCTAGGCGCGTCTCCAAATCCTGTCGCAACGCCGGTGCGTCCTCCTGCGCCCATCCATCCCACGCCGGGACGGTTGGGCGCAACAACGTTGCAGGATTCCCAAGGCTCCGTTCGCCACGGGCCTCCCGGCGCGATAGTGGATGCAGTCAACGGGGGATGCGAACGCCGTCTGCGAGCGTGACTTGGACGTGGACGACCGATGGGATCTCCCCCTGCGACTCAGCCACTGAATCGTCAGGGTTCTTCACCATGGCTTTGGCGGCCACCATCCTCCTGCTCGTCGCCTCGGGGAGACCAGATGCCAAGCGCAACGCGTCTGCAGGCGCCGTCACGGCCCAAGGCAGCCTATGGGGATGACGTAGACGCCGTCCTCGCGCCGGTACGCCTGCCTCGCGAGGCCCACCACGACGGCGAGGAACTCGGGCGGCTGCGTCCTAGCGCGCTCGTTGGACGTAAGCTTGCGCTCCATCCTAAGCAGGTGCTTCGCCGCGTCGTCAACCTTGTCCTCTCCCAGCTTGAACTCGACCGCCGCCCACCTACCGTCGGCCTGCTCGACAATCGCGTCGGCCTCGAGGCCGGAGTCGTCGCGGTAGTAGTGAACCGGATCCTCTGCTGCGTCCGGGAGCGCCCGCGCGTAGACGAGCAGGTCCCTCACGCACAGGTTCTCGAAGACGAGCCCGAAGGTCTGCCAGTCTCGCCTGAGGGAGCGCTCGTTCATCTGTAGCGTCGCGACGGCGAGGGAGGGGTCCGCGAGGTAGCGCCTCTCCTTCGTTTGGAACCGCTTCGGCGACCTCGCCGGCGGCGCCCAGCCACGGACCGGCTGCAGAACGTAGAGCGCCTCGAGGAGGGCGAGGTAGTCGGAGACGGTGCGCTCCGCGATGGAGGCCGCATCCCCCTCCGTGCCGAACATGTCCCTGAGGAGGACCTTGTTCGTTGTCGGCTGCCCGAGGTTGCGGGCGAGGGAGCGGACGAGCCTGCGGGCCACGTCCTCGTTGCCGCCCCTGGCGGGAACGCCCTGCGAAAGCGTCGCACCGAGATAGTTGCGAGCCACGCGCAGTGCGCGCGACGGCGCGAGGTCCCTCACGGCGGGCCAGCCGCCCCTCGCGCACGCTCCGAGGAGGCGCTCGGCGTCCATCTCGCAGGTCGCCCTCTCGAAGTCGCCTTCGAAGAGGCCGTCGAGGGACACCTCACCCGTGGAGTCCCCCGACTCGAAGAGGCTCATCGGGAGCATCCTCACGCGGCCGATCCTGCCCGCCCCGCTGTGCTTCACCTCGCCCTTCTTCGGTGTGGACGACCCCGTGAGGATCCATAGCCCGCGTTTGCCCGCTGCATCGTCCACCGCGTGACGGACGGTGTCCCATATCCTCGGTGCGAGCTGCCACTCGTCGATGACGTGCGGGGTTGCGCCGGCGAGTGCCGCTCGGGGGTCCGCCTGTGCCATCGCAAGGTTTTGCCCCTCGTCGATGTGGATGATGCTCTCCCCGTGCCTCCTGGACGTCCAGGTCTTCCCGCACCACTTCGTCCCGCATATCTCCACGGCGCCGTACGTCGCGAGGCACTCCTCCACCTCGGCGTCGACCACGCGCGGCACGTACCCCTCGGGGCTTATGCCCATGTCCGCCTCCCCTCGATGCCCTCTGGCAGAACGGCATCGGATCCGAAGTGTCCTTGCCGCCAGAATCCGAATTATCTACCGCCAGTTTCCGTACATCATACCACCAGTATCCGAATACTTAGAATGAATTGGGAGAGGAAATCTACCTCTGTGGAAAACCGGTTCATATGCAGGATATTTGCCTGCGCATGCATCGGCAGCCTGACCCACTTGATGGCGCACATTCAGACGCATGAGTGCCGAACGGGCTGCAGCTCGCCGATGCATGACATCGATCTGCGAGGCGCCGGGTCCAGCCTTCGCGAACGCCCCTCGACACATAGGCGTACCAGAAGCCATGGCCACACAAGCTACCATGGCTTCTGGTACGACCCTGCCATCCTAGTGACGACGAAGGATGCCTGGCATCCATCACCGCCAGCCGCGCAATCCGTCGGCGCCAATCGGGATGCTACTCAAACACGGGATGCGGAATCGTCTCCACGTCGAACTTCGAGTTTGGGTTCTCGTTGAAGTACGGGAACCGCGCGACCTTCACCCGGATGTCCTTCTGGCGCGTTCCCGGGTCGCCCCACACGAGGGTGAGGTCGGTGCCCTCGACGGCGTACTCGGGCTCGAGGTAGCAGATCGAGATCATGCGATGGTAGTATGGCGAGTAGGTGCGGCCGGTGCTCGCCCCCACGAGCTCACCGGCCGCATTGAGGACACGGTCGTGGCATGTGGGGATGCCGAACGTGCTGTACTGCGTGGGTCCCTCGAAGCCCTGGTAGGGCTCGTCGGTGCACTGCGAGGCGTACACGTCGCCCACGTCCTCGGCGTTCCACTCGAGCGACACCATCACGCGGTGCGCGGAGTCGCGGATCTTGAGCAGGGCCTCCTTGCCCACGAAGTCGTGGTCGAACTTCACGCAGAAGCCCTGGCCTGTCTCGTAGGGGTTGTGGAAGTAGACGTCGATCCCCATGTCCTTCATCGAGCCGCCGATGCTCTCGGGCGTCACGAAACCGGCGACGGCGTAGTGCTGCCCGAACTGGGTGCAGCCGTCCATGCCGTGCTGCATCTGGTAGGCGCGCAAGCCGAGACGGCGGATGCCGAACTCCTTGCCGGCCTCGTAGATGTCGTTGTAGAGCTCCGCCGAGAACTCGATGGGGAGGTGCAGCTCGTAGGCGAGCGTGCCTGCCATGCCCATGCGATAGACCTCCACCTCGTAGCCCTTGTACTCGACGGTGCGCACGTGATTGAACTTGATGTCGTGGAGGTCCTGCTGGAAGGTCTTCTCGATGGCTTCGAGCGAGCGCGGGCCACCCACCTGCAGGAGGGCACGCCTTGCGGTGATGTCTTCGAAGGACACGTCGTACTGGTCGAAGTCAGGGAGCACGGCCGGCATGAGGGTCCACATCCAATACGTGGTGTAGAGGTCCTCGCCGTTCCTGATGATGACGCCATCGGCGGTGATGTTGCCGTCCTCGCTGCAGGTGAAGCAGTGCTTGCCGGTGCCAACGGGGAACTTCTCAAAGGTGTTGACGCAGTACTTGGAGAGGAGCGCCTTGGCGCCAGACCCCTGGAAGGTATAGGTCATCGTGGGGTTGAGGTTACCGTGAATGTAGCAGGACGTCTCCCACGAGAGCGCCTCGTCGCGCCAGCCTGTGAACTCGTACGGAACCTGGAAGTTGTAGAGCACCGAGCTGTAGATAATCTGGTGCTCGTCCTTGTAGAAGGGCGAATACGGGGTGTGGGAGAACTCGACCTCGCCAGACGCCCAAACGTTCTGCTTGCTGTCGCTCATGATGCGCTCCTCTCAGGAACCTGCGGCTTAACAACCTGAGTCGAGCGTACCGCCCCTGGTGACATCAGTAATGAACACTATGACTATTACCTGCTATAGATAATCGTCATTCCGACTAGCGCTATGGCTTGGATTCATGAGAGAATGATTTGATGGCTACGTGACTGTTTGGAGGCCACACGATGATT
>JAFWMI010000195.1 GCA_017513965.1 Atopobiaceae bacterium | reverse complement strand
GACCTGCTGCTCATGGACGAGCCGCTTTCGGCGGTGGACGCCCTGTTGCGCGAATCGCTGCAGGACGTGCTGCTTGACCTGTGGCGCAAACGCGGGCACACGCAGATGCTTGTGACGCACTCGATCGAAGAGGCGGTGTATTTGGGCGAGCGGATCCTCGTCTTCAGCCCTCGCCCCGCCACCCTCAAGGCCGACATCGCCAACCCCCATGTGGGCGAAGACGGCTGGCGCGACTCTGCGCAGTTCGCGAACATGTGCAACGAAGTGCGCAACGCCCTTGCCGAGAACGCCGAGGAGGCGACGGGGGTCAACCCGCCCGAACCGCAAGCCGCCACCGATAAGGAGGTGCGGTGACGTCGTGAAGAGGTCCATGCTCTCCAAAGTCGGCGGTTACGTGTTCGCCGTGGCATTCATCGTGGCCGGTTGGTGGATTACGGCCCTGGCAGTCAACTCTCCCGCGCTGCCCACGCCCGCGCAAACCGTCGAGGTCCTCGGGTCCAACGTGGACGTGCTCATCCCGTTCTTCTGGACCAGCGCGTACCGCGTGGTGGCGTCGTTGCTGATCGGGACGCTTCTAGCTGTGCCTATCGCGCAGCTTTGCGCCCGTTCGCGCGTCCTCGACGGGCTGTTCGCCCCGGTTCTGTACCTGCTGTACCCCATTCCGAAAGTGGTGCTGCTCCCCATCTTGCTGGTCCTGTTCGGGCTGGCCGACGCTCCCAAGATCGTCCTCATCTCCCTGACGGTTTTCTTCCAGGTGCTCGTCGCAGTGCGCGACGCGGTGAAGGCGGTGCCCGAAAGCGCCCTCGTCTCGGTAAGGGCGCTTGGCGGTTCTGCTTGGGACGAATACCGGCATGTCTACGTGCCCGCCACGCTTCCCGCCGTCTTCACGTCGCTGCGCATCGGCGTGGGGACCGCCATCGCGGTCCTGTTCATAGCCGAGGCCATGGCGGGCTCCACCGGGCTGGGCTATTTCATCATGCAATCGTGGTCGATGGTGAACTACCCGCGCATGTTCGCCGGAATCATCGCCTTGGCGTTGCTGGGCCTCGTGCTCTATGCGGTCTTCGACCTTCTGGAGCGCAGGCTCACCCGTTGGCGCTAGCGCATGGCGCCTGAGCGGTCTCGATTTGCCCAATCGAAAGATTGCATAGTATCCTGAACATCGCCAACCAAACGGCAAACCCTGTGAAAGCGAGGACCTATGGCAAACAGGAACTTGGCGAAACCCACCGAGAACACGACCGTTCTCGTCACCGGCGGAGCCGGATTCATCGGCAGCCACACCTGCGTCGAGCTCATCGACGCAGGCTACAACGTCGTCATCGTGGACGACCTTTCCAACTCGTCGGAAATCGCCGTGGAGCGCATCCGCAAGATCACGGGCGCCGACGAGTCGCGCCTTTCGTTCGTGAAGGCCTCCATCCTTGACCGTGACGCACTCCAAGACGTGTTCGCTAACTACGAGATAGACGCGATTATCCATTTCGCAGGCTTCAAGGCAGTTGGCGAGAGCGTCGTCAAACCGCTCGAGTACTACTGGAACAACATCGCCGGCACGCTGGTGCTGTGCGACGTCGCGCGCCAGCACGACTGCAAGAACATCGTGTTCTCGAGCAGCGCCACCGTCTACGGCGAGCCGGAGTTCGTCCCCATAACCGAGGATTGCCCGAAACATACGCCGACCAATCCCTATGGCCAGACCAAGTCGATGCTCGAGCAGATCCTGAGCGATTTGTACGTGGGCGATCCCGAGTGGAACGTCGTGCTGCTCCGCTACTTCAACCCCATCGGAGCGCACGAATCCGGGCTCATCGGCGAGGATCCCAAAGGCATCCCGAACAACTTGGTGCCCTATGTAGCCCAGGTGGCCGTCGGAAAACTTGCCGCTGTCGGCGTTTTCGGCGACGATTACCCCACCCCTGATGGAACGGGCGTGCGCGACTACATCCACGTCGTCGACCTTGCCCGCGGGCACGTGGCCGCGCTGCGCTGGATGGCGGGGTTGGTTGGAACCGGGAAGCCGCTGGGCATTGGCTCGATGGCGGGTACGCCGGCAGAGGACGGCACGCGCCGCGGCGTCGGCATCTTCAACTTGGGAACGGGCACGGGATCGAGCGTGCTCGATGTCATCCGCGCCTATAGCCGCGCCTGCGGGCACGACATCCCCTACGAGATCAAGCCCCGCCGATCGGGCGACATCGCCGAGAACTACGCGGCGTGCGACAAGGCCCGCGATGAGCTCGGATGGGTCGCACAATACGACCTCGACCGCATGTGCGCCGATAGCTGGCGCTGGCAATCCGGCAATCCCGACGGGTATCGAAGCTAGTTATGCAAGCGCCCTGGTCAGTTGACCAGGGCGCTTTTTAGTTATCTCAGACGGTTCCGCAATTCGGGCGGACTCCCCACGCGGGTCCTACTCCTCGACGTATTCGCCCTCGCCGCCGTCAATACCCTCGTCGTTGTTGTTATTGTTGTCGGCAGTGACGGTTTCTTCCCCTTGCTCGGTGTCTTCTTGACCATTCTGGCCATAGACCTCTTCGTACAGCTCAGGCGATGTGTTGTAGTCGATTTCGTAGTACTCTTCCTCGCCGTACGTGGGGCCGACAGCGCCCGCGTTCGACTCGAGCGGACGGCCGCCGTTCGCTGCGATGATGTCATCGCTGATGCTCGATGCGGTAACGCCCTTGCTCACGTCCTCGCCGGCCAGGAACATCTTCATCATTTCCTTGACGCCGGCCGTATCGGCGATGACGTAGGAGACCTGATCGATCGTTGCCGTGCTCGAAGGAAGCGACGCCGTGAAGATCTCGACGGGATAATCGTTGTTGTGGCGGATGTGGTCAGCCAAATCGTAGATGAAATCGAAATCGATGCCCTTGTC
>JAFWMI010000194.1 GCA_017513965.1 Atopobiaceae bacterium | reverse complement strand
GACGGGCTGGCCGACCGCGAGCGCAAGGTGATCAAGTTCCGCTTCGGCCTCGAGGACGGCCATCCCCGCACGCTCGAGGAGGTCGGCCGCGAGTTCGGCGTCACGCGCGAGCGCATACGCCAGATTGAGAGCAAGACGCTCGTTAAGCTGCGCCATCCCAGCCGTTCGGGCAAGCTCAAGGACTACATGGAGGACTAGGCAACCCTCGGTGCGAAGAACCTGTATGGAGGCATACCTCACATTGCGTTTGAGGTATGCCTCCGTTCCTATTGATGTGTGCTTATGCATGTTTTTGCCATGTGGGAAAACCGATTGAACCCCATAGTCCTAAGAATACGCTTATTGTAGTTGCGATGCGTTATGCAAACGAAAGGAGAATCTGCATGGAAGAAAAGAACGTACCCAGCTATTGGCGCATTGTGGCAATAGCTGCAGTCTGTGCCTGCGTGGTCTTGGGTGTGCTGTTTGCCACCAAGCCAAATAATGCCGAGCAGAAGCCGGCGCAGGCAGAGGGTGCGAACTCAGAGAAAACGGAAAACGCCACGCTCACGCTCGTTGAGGGCGAGGATCCCTTGAGCCTGTGGACAGACGACGCTCCGCTCAAGAAGGAGCTTGTGTCGTATGTTACGGCCGCCACCGACGAGTCGTCCCCCGACTTCGTTCCCGTGGAGGATCGCATTGCCACCTTTGACATTGATGGTACGCTGCTCAACGAAACCGATCCCAATTACTTCGATTACACGTTGCTCGTGCATCGCGTGCTAGAGGATCCCGACTACAAGGACAAGGCCTCTGACTTCGAGAAGGCGACTGCCAACAAGATCGTTGACCAAAACGAAAACGGCACCAAGTACGAAGAGCTGCCCATCGAGCACGGCCAAGCCGTGGCAAGCGCCTTCAAGGGCATGACGGTGGATGAGTTCTACGACTACGTGCACAAGTTCGCAGAGACTGACATGTCCAGCTACACAGGCATGAAGCGTGGTGCCAGCTTCTATCTGCCCATGGTACAGGTGGTTCAGTACCTCCAGGCCAATGACTTTGACGTGTACATGATGTCCGGTACCGACCGTCTCATCATGCGCGGGGTCTTTAGCTCCGAACTATGCCCCATAAAGGTGCCGCTCAACCATGTTCTGGGCTCGGATGAGTCGCTCGTGGGCAACAAGCAGGGGGATGAGGATGGTCTTAACTACACCTTTGGCCAGGACGAGAAGCTTGTGCTTGGCGGCGACTTCCTCATGAAGACCCTCAAGGAGAACAAGTGCTACATCATTCAGCGCGAGGTTGCCAAGCAGCCGGTGCTCTCGTTTGGCAACAGCTCTGGTGACTTTGCCATGGACAACTACGCGCTCAGCAATCCCAACTACAAGAGCGCTGCCTTCCAGCTGTGCTGCGATGACCTTGAGCGCGAGAACGGCAACATGGACAAGGCCAATGAGATGCTTGAGAACTGCAAGGAGAACGGATACGTGCCTGTCTCCATGAAGAACGACTGGAAGACCATCTACGGTGACGGCGTAACCTACACCGGCGCAAAGGACGCCGAGCTCGCAGAGGCGGCGTAAGCACGTAGGTTATAAGAAATCTGTGAGGCCCCATTGTGCACGATGCGCAACGGGGCCTTTCCATGCTGCCGGAGTAGGAGGCAGTCACCCTGCTCCGAATACACTACGTCGATGCCAGTTAATCGTTGGCTTGAACCTGTGGATCGAGTGCGGTGCGCTTCGTGGTGGTGTAGAAAGCCAGCGAGCACAAGAGACAGACAAATCCCAAGACCACCATGGTGAGATTGCTGTCAATCGTTAAGAGTAAGCCGAGCACAAGTGGCTGCACAATGAGCAGAATGCTGCGTACCGAGAACATAACGCCCGTGGCAATGCCTGTGGTCAGTCCGTCCGACCGTGCGGAGCGCGGCCACATCGCCTTCCAGCCATCAGAAGCTTTGCAGAAGACGCCTACCAACGCGATGCTTACCACTGCCCAAATGAGGGTCGTATTGAATGAGAAGAGCAGGAACACAAGTCCAAGCAACACGATTGCGTAGGTCGCCACAACCCATTTGTCATATCGGTCTTCAAGGCGTTCGATAAGGGGTATGCAAACGAACACAACCAGCTGGCCAAATACGAAGAGGTTGTTGATCGATGAGGTCGAAACGCCCAAATTGGCAGAGAAGAGCGGGAACAGGAACGAGTTGTATCCTGCAGCAAGAATTGCAGGAAACATGAGGAAGAAGATGATAGGTAGCGTGGTCTTGCTGGAAAGCAGCTTTATTATGGCCATATGACGCGATTCCCCAGCAACCTCATGCTCCAAGGGATGCTTGGTCTCTGGGAGGAGACGCCATGCCATAACCAGCAGAATGGTTCCCACCACCGCAACGAGCACGTATACCCATGCATTGCCGAGGGCTTGTGCGGCATAGCCGCCCAACACGTTGCCCAGTGCAGCGGCAGAAGTGTCGGTGCGCTTGATGCCACCGGCAGCCATTGCGCGTATATCATCTGTGTCCGCTCTTCGCGGTAGGGAATAGCTCAGGGTGTAGAGCAGTCCAAACGGAATTGCCATGAGCAACTTGGCAAAGCAGTACAACCAAAAGTTCCCGTTGAACACTATTGCGGCTGCCAAGAGGGCCGCGCCTACCATGGCAACCGCACCACGTGTCATGAGGGTGCGTATGACCACCCGCGATCCCAGCAAGCCATAAATCGCCTGGCCAAGCGCCAAACCAATGCCCAACATAACCGATGGCAAGGCGAGCAGAATGCTTGAGCCACTCATTTGCGAGGACTGCAGGAGCGACCGTGCAATGAGTGTGGTCATAACCGCATCGATGCTGGCGAGTAGGGTGACGAAGAACGAGAAGGGGCGCGTAAGAACGGCAATAACGTCGTGGTGGTGCCTGAGCTGGCCATAAAACACAAAGCAGTGGGCGCACTCCCGCAGCTCCACGTATGTGAGATAAACCACCAGCATGATCACAAGGAGCGCGAGAATGCGTTCGACTTGGCTGTTCGCTATGGACGCCTCGAAGCTCTGCATCCTACAACCCACTTCAATAACGCCAACCACACTCGAACCGTCTTCAGAAGGAATGCTAACTAGACGATAGAGGGACGTGTCGTGCGCGCCACTGCCGTACAACATTTCCCTCGTGTTGTCAGTTGTG
>JAFWMI010000019.1 GCA_017513965.1 Atopobiaceae bacterium | reverse complement strand
TGATTCTTGGTAGAAATACGTATACTTTCAGCGGCCTTTGGCAGGCGCACTCATGCGCATGGTAAACACCAAGTGAGTCTGCCAAAGGTTGCTGTCGCAAGGCAGTAACCTCATACCGCTTGCTCCAGGCCTCGCGTCGCGCACGGATGTCTGCCAAGGGGGAACGAATACGTCTTTTCTTTTTTGCGTCGTCTTGGCGTCATGGCGATGTTATGGCCAGATGCGTCGGGCGGGCGTAGGGGATGGAGTACTCTATGAGACCAGCCGACTGGTACGTTATTCAGGTTCAAACTGGTCGAGAGGTGCAAACGTGCGAGGAGATCGAGCGCGTGTGCACTGAGGGTACGCTCAAGGATGAGCGGCTGCAAGGCTTGCTGGAGGAGTGTTTTACACCGCGTTACATAACACAGGTGAAGCTGCATGGTGCATGGATTGACGAGGAACGTTTGTTGCTGCCGAGCTACGCAGTAGCCGTAACGCGTGATCCATGGGAGCTTGCGCGCGTGCTTCGCGGCGTGCCCAGTCTTACCAAAATCCTTGCCATGGGAAAGACGTTTTCGCCCCTGAGTTACAGCGACAGGTCTTGGATTGAGCGATGGACCAAAGAGGGAGACCGCATTATACCCATGAGCTTTGCCTACAAGGAAGGCGACGCCATTGTGGTGGAGGAGGGCCCGCTCAAAGGCCATGAGGCAATGATCGCCAAGGTGAATCGTAGGAAGAGCCTCGCACATTTGGAGATTCACGCCGGTGCGATGACCATTCGTACCACCGTGGGCCTTGCGGTTCTGCCCAGCAAGAAAGACTAACGGAACGGGGACAGTCCCCCGCAAGTGAGAGACGTACAGGCGCAACGGGGACTGTCCCCGTTACGCAATCGAGCAAGAGCCCTACAGGGACTGTCCCCTGAGGGCTTGAGTATTGCTAATAGCAGCGTGAGATAGGCCTGAAGGGGACTGTCCCTGTAGGGCCACATCACACCACACCACCACACCCGAGAGGAGGTACAATCCATGAGACATCGACTGTCGCCCGGCTGGCTTGGTCGTGCAATCGCGCTCATGGTCGTGGACATGGCGCTTGTCGCCGCGTCGTACTTCCTCGCGCTCATGCTGCGGTTCGACTTTGCGTGGAGCCAAATTCCGCCAGAGCTCATTGTTGGTTACCGTTCGCTCATGCTGGTAACGTTGCCGGCCGTGCTTGCGGTGTACTGGTTCACGAGGCTCTACCACAGCGTGTGGAGCTTCGCCTCCATGCCCGAGCTTATGCGGCTCGTTGAGTCGTGGGCCGTCCTCGCAGTCGCGTTGCCGCTGGCGTCCATAGCCCTGGGTGCGCATATGCCCGCATCCTACTGGCTCGTGGGCGATGTGCTGGCCTTCGGCTCCACCGCAGCCATGCGCTTCTCGTATCGCTTTGTGCGCATGCTGCGCCGCGTCGCGGCACCCAAGGGGGCAAGGCGCGTGCTCATGGTTGGTGCCGGCGAGAGCGGCCGTGCCCTCATACGCGAGATTAGCGTGTCGCCGCAGCTGGACCTGGAGGTGGTTGCCGCCATAGACGACAACCCCGCTAAGAGTGGCCGCTACATAGAGGGCGTGCCAATCGTGGGCGGCCGCGAGCGTATTGAGGAGGCCTGCGAGCACTACCAAGTGGACGAGATTGTTTTCGCCATTCCCAGCTGCAGTGGCTCCACGCGGAGGCAGCTGCTTGAGCTGTGCTCAAACACGGGGCGCGAGGTGCGGGCCATCCCCGGCATGTGGCAGCTCGTGGATGGTCAGGTAACCGTGTCCCAGCTGCGTCATGTGCGTTTGGAGGACCTGCTGGGCCGCGACCCCATTGTGGTGGACGCAGAGGAAGTTCGCTCCTTCGTGGAGGGTCGCACCGTGCTGGTAACGGGTGGCGGTGGGTCCATTGGCAGCGAGCTTTGCCGACAGATTGCCAAGGACGATCCCAAGCGGCTCATAATCTTCGACATCTACGAGAACAACGCCTATGCCATCCAACAGGAACTGAGACACGACTACCCGGAACTCGACCTCATAACGCTCATAGGCTCGGTGCGCAACGAGGTTCGCATTCGCTCGGTGTTCGAGACCTACCGTCCGCAGCTCGTGTTCCACGCGGCGGCGCACAAGCACGTGCCGCTCATGGAGGACAGCCCCTGCGAGGCCATAAAGAACAACGTGATGGGCACGCTCAAGTGTGCCGAGGCGGCGCTGGACTACGGCTGCGAGCGCTTCGTGCTCATAAGCACCGACAAGGCCGTGAACCCCACCAACGTGATGGGTGCCTCCAAGCGCCTGTGCGAGATGGTGGTGCAGGCCATGGACCGTAAGGCGGACCGCGAAGGCAGGCACACCGACTACGTGGCCGTGCGCTTTGGCAACGTGCTGGGCTCAAACGGCAGCGTGGTGCCTCTCTTCGAGCGCCAAATCGCCGAGGGTGGGCCTGTGACCGTTACCCACCCGGACATAACCCGCTACTTCATGACCATCCCCGAGGCGG